>DEIL01000146.1 GCA_002352445.1 Desulfobulbaceae bacterium UBA2775 | reverse complement strand
TTGATGGCGTTGTAAAAAGTCCAATCTCCTTCGTTGTAGGTTTTTCTCAGAACCTCAACATACCACATGTATTGTTGAGGGCCTGAGAAAAACACTACGCCTTGTATATCGAACTTTTTAACTTAGCCATCCGAAACTTAGAATTACCTTTTTACGAGTTCATCAACCTTGATGAACTCTTAAAAAGGTCACTCGATGTCTACGCTTATCGGAAGTTCAAGATGGGTAAATCACTAAGAGGGGAGGGTTACCAGTCTGGTTCTGCCATCAAAGGAAACCGTATCGCCCTCTTTGAGCTGCCTTCCACGACGTGTCTCGACAGTTTTGTTTACCAGAACTTCGCCCTCCTTGATTCTGATTTTGGCTTCAACCCCATCCTGGACAAGGTCTGCAAGTTTGAGGAATTGCCCCAGTCGTATTGGTAATTTCTTAACCGTAATATGCTTTATATGCTCTTGCATGTTAAAAATATAACTGAAAATAGTGGAAAAAGGTCAGGTTTTCTTTTACGGTAACAAAGTATTTCAGGTTGATTCTGATATGAGTTGCAAGTTCTAGTGGCAACCATTTTTTAAATATAGTATTTGATACATCTAACCCGAATAAATCGGAATTACAGAATGCTTGGATAATTGCCATGAAAGTATACTCAACCATTCAATTTTAAACGACCTTTCTCGACTTCTTGTTTTTTCTGATAGAAGTTCAGGAGTAAGGTACTAAATTACAGGTTAATAAAATTCAAAAAGGAGCGTGGGCTATGCGACTAAATTCAGTATTCAGTTTTCCAGGCAGGTTTTTTTCTTTGCTGTTGATTATAGGGTTCTTGAGCAGTTGTGCACAACAAACTCAAACTACTCCCCCTGCTGATATGACGGTAAATGATAATGATCTTGCCCAGCTAACCACTACGGTTGAAAGCTACGGTGATATTGAATTGCCTATTGAGATGACTCTTATACCTAAGAAAAGTATGGCGATGCGTACAGATTCTTTTCAAGGTGGGGTACATGTGTTTAGCGGCAAAGTTCAAATGGCTTCACTTAGGGATTATATTGTTGCTTCCATGCGAAATCATAAATGGAAGATGGTCGGGGAAGCTTCTTATGACTCAACAATGCTCGCTTTTACCAAACCAAATAAAACCTGCATGGTTGTTCTAACTAAAAGTTCAGAATTGACAGGAAAAACTGAAGCAAGTCTCTATGTAACTGAAGATGTGGCTGCAATAAATCGGCTGAACCCTTTCGGGGAACCCATCAAACAATAGTATCACACTCCTTTGACAATCACCTCCGCAACGAGGTGATTGTTTATATGAAAGTCACGTATCACGTGGAAGAAGAGGGGATGTTTCCATAACAATCGAAATTCGTTATCCGGCTTAGCGGGTGTAACTCAGTTGAGCTTCAAAAAATGTGGTAAGGTGGATAAATTCTGAAACGCTGAGGCATTCAGCCCGAATTGAGGGACTGATGTTTGCTGCTTCTATGGCCTGTTCGGTATATTTTTTATTGAGAGCCTTATCGTTTGCTGCAATTTTCATGAAGAATCCGCCACTACTGAGAGTATTGAGGATTGTTTTTCTCCGCTGGCTGAAAGCAATCCTGACCACTCGAGTGAAAAGACGTTTGTCAAATTCTACAATATCACCGGCTCTTCTCGAAGTTTTTGTGAAATCAAGACCAACAACGACAGAATCTATTTTTGGTTTAGGGTGAAACTCCGTCGGCTTCAATGTCATCAGTTTTTCCACACTGGCACAAGCACCAAGTAGAACCGTAGGAATTCCGTAGTTTTTTGTGTCACTCTTCGCCATCAACCTGTCTGCCACCTCTTTTTGCAGCATTATTGTGGCTTTGGCGATCAAATGGGCACTCTCTATTAGTTTAAAAATAAATGGATTGGAAATTGAGTATGGCAGATTTGCCATAATGATAAGATCAGCACCACACCTATTGTGCAGCTCTTCCAAATTTGCGGTAAGAATATCCTGGTGGAGAAGCGTGACATTGTCAGGTAGATCTCCATGTTCTTCAAGGAATCGGATTATCCCATTATCTATTTCAAAACCAAACACCCGTTGTGCCGATCTCGCAAGAGGATGAGTCAATGCACCAAGTCCGACGCCGACCTCTAAAACTGTGTCTCCGTCTGTAATATTTCCAGCTCTGACTATTGTTTCAGCCGTCTGTTTATTGACAAGGAAGTTTTGGCCGAATCTCTTCTTAGGTGCCAGGCTATACTCTTTAAGAATTGTTCTGGTTTGTCCGTATTCACTCATACTGTTCAACCGATAAACAGATTGGAAAAATTCAAATTATCCATTTTCACGTTTTGAGTTTAATTGTTTGAAAAAATAGAGCGCACCATAGTAACTGATGAAGGCAAAAGGCAGGGCGATAAAAAAACCACCAGCTATCATCACCACAATAGTTTCATATCCTAGATTTCCAATAATCTTCATTGAGTGCACTATATTTTCCGACTGCACCAGTTGATTGAGAACAGTACGAATTCCATCCCAGCTGATTTCGTATGGAGTGATGATATTGCCAAATTTTAAAGAAAAATAGTAGATAGGAAAATAAGTTAACGGGTTACAGATAAGAAAGCTGCTGACAACTCCGGCAATGGTTGATGTTCTGGTTATCAAAGTAAGGCCAATAATCAGAATTGTATGTATAGGCATGGTAGGAGTGAGGCCTATCAAGACGCCTATTGCAGTCCCGCCTGCGAGGATTTCAGGATCACCCCGAAGACGTTTTAATCTAAGATAATAATATCGGTTGAGTCTTTTATAGTTCAAATCAACATTCCGGGAAAGGAGCTTGTCTGAGAATAAGCATTTTCTTTCAAATCGAGGTTTTTCAGAAAAATAAGCACAGTCATATACATGATATTACGAGCATTATTTTTATGAAAATAACAAAGAGTTGGGGCAGATAGCGCAGACTTCGAAATGCATTCCCGGACTGGCTCCTAGGCTTCTAACCCAATTGTGAACGCGAATATACATCATCATGTAAGGATGTCTTTCCCGATTTACCGAATTTATAATATCCTGCAAGCGCAATCATTGCACCATTATCAGTACAATATTCAGGCCTGGGAACAAAGAAAGCAATCTCTTTTTCCCTGCATCTCTGTTCCAGTTCCTCACGAAGTCTCTGGTTGGAGGAGACACCTCCTCCAAGGACAATTGTATTAACACCGTGTTTTTCTGCAGCCAGGATTGTTTTTCCAATCAATACGTCTACTACAGCCTCCTGGAAAGAGGCACAGATATCCTGGAGTTGAAGATCCCGTTCTTGTCGGTTTTGCTGGTTATAATGATTCATAACCGAAGTTTTCAAACCGCTGAAACTGAAATCAAGAGATTCTGCTTCCAGCCATGCTCTTGGGAACTTGACAGCCTCAGGATTGCCGGTAAGTGCCTCCCTGGATACATGGGGACCACCAGGGTAGGGGAGATGGAGAAGTTTTGCAACCTTATCAAATGCCTCCCCCGCCGCATCATCTCTGGTTCGGCCGAGAAGAGAAAATGTGGTGAAGTTTTCTGCAAGATATATTGACGATGTTCCACCCGAAACAACCAATGCGATGAACGGGAATGATGGTTTATGATCTTCCAGAAAAATTGAAAGAATATGGCCTGCCATATGGTCAACACCAACCAGTGGAATATTGCTGACCTGAGATATAGCTTTGGCAAAAGAAAATCCCACCAGAAGAGAACCCATTAAGCCGGGACCCTGTGTTACTGAAATTAAATCTATGTCCACCAGGCAAAGTTTTGCCCGGACCAGGGATTCTTTAATAACAGGGTAGATTGATTGCAAATGTGATCTTGACGCGAGTTCAGGAACCACACCGCCAAATTTTGTATGAATTGTATCCTGGCTGCTGAGTACATTAGAAAGTATCCTGTCGTTATCAAGAATTGCCGCCGCCGTGTCATCGCAGGAGGTTTCTATCCCTAAAATCAGCATAGTGGAAATAAATCTTTCATATTTTTTATTACGGTCTTATTTTAATTGTATTAGTACCAGCTAATGTGTAGATATGAAGTCTTTGCAAGTCAATGATTGACTAAATTTCATTTATTTTACAAACAAATATCGTGACTGAGAAAAATACCAGCCCCCACCATTTACACCCTCTTGTTGATCAATTTTCACGTACCATATCATACCTGCGTCTCTCTATAACCGATCGATGCAATCTTCGCTGTATGTATTGTATGCCAAAGGGAGCAGAGGATAAAGCGAAACATACCAAGACCGGAGAGATACTTCAGCACACTGACCTGCTCAGTTACGAAGAGATGTTAAAAGTAGTACGTGTTGCGGCAGAAATGGGGATGAATAAACTTCGCCTTACCGGTGGTGAACCACTTGTAAGAAGAGGCATACTTGGTTTTATTCATAAGCTATCTACCTTGAAAAATCTGCAGGAAGTAAGGCTGACTACCAATGGGGTTTTGCTTTCTGACTATGCTGAGCAACTTTTCGTTGAAGGGGTGAGACAAATTAATGTCTCTCTGGACACCCTGCAACAGAAGAAGTTTTCTCAAATTACCGGAAGGGATTACTTCGGTAAGGTTTGGCAGGGATTGATCAAGGCCAGAGATCTTGGGTTCAGAATAAAAATCAACGTTGTTGCCATGAAAGGTATAAACGATGATGAATTTATTGATTTTGCCAGGCTGGCACTGGATGAACCCTTTCAGGTAAGGTTCATTGAATTTATGCCGCTCGGAGAAAAAAGCAGCTGGCATAAAGAGCAGTTTATTAAAGCCGACGATATTAAAAAGATCATTTCCACAACAGGTCAACTGACACCATTTAATAATAAACGTGATGAAGGTCCGGCTCGAATGTATGAACTGAAAGCAGCAAATGGAAAAAAAGGGGCCGTTGGTTTTATCACCCCAATCAGCCACCACTTTTGCGATCAGTGCAACAGACTGAGGTTAACATCTGAAGGAAGACTTCGATCCTGCCTGTTAAACGATAGAGAAACTGATCTGAAAGCACTGCTCCGAAGCGGTGCTTCTGACGGGATGATCAGGGAGAGCATACGGCAAACTATCCTGAATAAACCAAAAGGGCATACCCTGGATAATGATCTTGAGCAAAACGAAAAACCTACCTGCTTTGGTCAGATGTCACAAATCGGCGGGTGAATCGCTTTTGGGGTATGATCCCAGCCATTCAAAATATGAGCAGAGCGAACTCAGCCGCTCACAACCTCGCTGAATTTTATCATCTTTGATATGCCCCATCATATCGAGAAAAAATAGATATTTCCACTGTTTGCCCTTGATTGGCCTTGATTCAATTTTTGCCAGGTTGATATTCTCTTCGGCAAGTACATTGAGGACTTCGTTGAGTGCCCCTGGACGATCCATCAGTCCGATCAGGAGTGAAGTCCTGTCCCTTCCGCTTGGTGAAGGGGATTTTTTGCCGATTACCAGGAATCTTGTGGTGTTCCCCCGGTAATCTTCAATGCCTTTCACAACTACCTGTAATTCATAGGTCTTGATTGCAAGAGAAGAGGCTATAGCGCCAATGTTAGGGTTGTTTGCCGCCATTTGCGCTGCAGATCCGGTGGAAAAAACCGGTAAAGTTGGTACCGACGGAAGGTGTCGTCTTAACCATTCACGGCACTGAGCCAGTGGTTGAGAGTGGGAGGCAACAGTCTGGATGTCACCAATATTTCCTGATTTACAAACAAGGTTATGGCTGATTTCAAGTCGTACCTCACCGCAAATTTGCACCTTATATTTCATAAAGCAGTCAAGTGTTGAGAAAACCGCCCCCTCAATCGAGTTTTCTACCGGCACAATGCCGTATCGTGTTCTTCCTTTTTCCACTTCGGCAAACACATCATCTATAGACTCCGACGACTTATATTCCGCGGAGTGGCCAAAATATTTTACCCCGGCAAGATGGCTGAATGTCGCATCCGGGCCTAAAAAGGCAACTACGGCCTTTTTCTGTGAAAGTCTGCATGTGGTAATGATCTCATGGAAAATTGATTTAAGAGCGCCTTTGGGGAAAATATCGTTATTGTCTTTGAGGAGACGGTCATAGATCTGCCTTTCACGAAGTGGATCCCATTTGGCTCTCTTTTCAACATTCTTCAGCCGACCTATTTCTTTTGCGCAGTTGAGGCGTTCTTTGAGCATTAAAAGAATCTGATCGTCTATTGAGTCTATCTGATCACGCACTGAGATTATTTTATTTTTTCGCTCCGTTTCCATTAATGCTCCTTAACCTATTTCCTCGCAATCAATTTTGATATTGACCAAATGGTAGCAAAGCTAATAAAGTAGGGCAGAGAAATCATTATGTCAAGCTGGAAGGATCTGACTTTTTACCGGGATTTCCTTTGCTAAAATCATTTTGTCTTTGGTGTTCATTACACTAACCCCGATAAACGGGATAAGTGCCATGGAAGCATATTCAAGCATATAATTTTAAACAACCTTCCTCAGTTTCTTGTTTTTTATTACAGAACTTCTGGGGTAAGGTCTCTAATACACTTAAAACCGGAAAACTTATGGCAAATAAAAAAATTACAAAGACCTATGACGAAATCAACGCCAGAATTAAGGCCGGAGAGGCTGTTGTTGTTACCGCCGAAGAGATGGTGGGTATTGTCCATCAGGAAGGTGTTGAAGCCGCTGCAGCCAGAGTTGATGTTGTCACCACAGGTACCTTTGCTCCCATGTGTTCATCTGGAATGTTTTTTAATTTCGGCCAGATGACCCCTACCATCAAGGCCTCAAAGGTATGGTTGAATAAGGTTGCGGCTTATGCCGGTCTTGCTGCAGTTGACGCATATATTGGAGTTACCGAACCGGCCGAAGATGACCCTTTAAATAAGATCTATCCGGGTGAATTTCGCTATGGTGGTGGTCATGTTATTGAAAACTTGCTGCGGGGAGAAAAGGTGCTGCTTGAGGCAAAAGCGTATGGTACAGATTGCTATGCTGCAAGAAAAATGAAAAAAGAGATTGGCCTAGATGATCTCTCCTATGCACTGCTCTGCAATCCGAGGAATGGTTATCAAAATTATAATTGCGCAGTAAATTTGTCTGATAAGACGGTGTACACATATATGGGGATGTTGAAAGCCAATTGTCGAAATGCAAATTTCTGCAGTGCCGGCGAATTAAGTCCTCTGCTTAATGATCCACTCTATAAAACCATAGGTGTGGGAACACGAATATTTCTCGGTGGAGGGTACGGATACGTGACCTGGAAAGGGACACAGCACAATCCTGTAGTTCCCCGAACTAAGGGAGGGGTACCGACAAAACCTGCGGGAACATTGATGGTCCAGGGTGATTTAAAGCAGATGTCTGCAGATTGGTTACGGGGAGTATCAATCCAGGGGTATGGAAATACAATGGCCATCGGCCTGGGAGTACCTATTCCAATCTTAAACGCTGAAATGGCAGAATATACCGGCGTTTCTGATAATGATATTGTTACTCAGGTTATTGATTATGGGCACGATTATACCAATGGTATAGCCCGTAGCTATGGAGAAGTAAGCTATGCCCAGTTGAAATCCGGCGAAATAATTGTTAACGGCAAAAAAGTACAAACGGTTCCTCTGTCCAGTGTAGTGAAGGCACGGGAAATTGCTGAAAATTTGAAACACCAGATCAAATCCGGCAATTTTCTGCTCAACAAGCCAGCAGAGTTGTTACCTGATGGAGCCTAGGAGGCGATCCGAGAATGCATTTTGCCCCAACTCTTCGTTATTTTCATAAAAATAATGCTCGTAATATCATGTATATGACTGTGCTAATTTTTTTGAAAAACCTCGATTTTGAACAAAATGCTTATTCTCGGACCGCCTCCTAAAAGCTTGTCCGAGAGAGTTGAGATAATGTCCTCTAAAAAATTTGCCCGCCTCATTACATCCATCCAACAGTATGATAGAGTTGCCGTTGCATATTCAGGTGGTGTCGATTCAACCCTCCTCCTCTACGCTGCCAAAACTGCTTTAGGGCCAGGTAAAGTTGTAGCTTTTACGATACTATCTTCTCTTAGCCCATCGTACGCTGTGGAAAAGTGGCGATCTGTTTTTCTTGAACATTTTTCAGGAGAAGTGGAGCATAAGGAGATAAATACAGATCCACTAGCATGGCAAGAATTTGTTGAAAATGGATCAAAGCGCTGTTATTTCTGCAAAAAGCATATGTATTCGCTTTTAAAGGATTCAATGAAAGGTGAGGATTGTTATATTCTGTTTGACGGCACCAATACAGATGACATGAAAGAGGATAGACCTGGACTAAAAGCCATACGAGAACTAGATATTAAGACTCCACTGTTTGATGTTGATTTGAGCAAGGATGAAATTCGAAAAATTGCCAAAGAGATTGGTCTCTCAAATTATGATCTTCCCTCAAACTCCTGTCTCGCAACAAGGATACCGACCACGAGAATAATCGATAAAAAGATCTTGAAACGCATCAACCGCGCGGAAACATTCTTGCTGGAGATAGGATTTTCAGGTTGTAGAGTGAGACCGATAGGTTCATATGCAATCATTGAAGTTCAGGCTGCAGATGTCGATAAAATTTCGCAGCTGTTGATAAGAAATAAGATAACATCTTATTTTAACTCACTATCTTTTTATGATGTTGCCTTGAGTTTTACCCAGAGGTGATTTCAAAGTACCTTGGTCACGATTCAATTCAGAGAAGAGTAATTTAGTACTTGATTCTGTTTTCTGATTCAATTAAGGTGGCAAGATTAGGACGCAAAACCTTGTAGACAAAGGACTGCGAACTTTTTTCTATTATAATTGAGTAGAGGTTAGTAAAAACATCGTTTCAAGGAGAAGGAACAACAATCGTTGTTCTGTTATTTTTTAAGAAAGATTAAGCAGGAGGAATTCATGAACAAAAAGGAACTTATTGAGAGCATCGCAAGTGCAGCAGACATCAGCAAAGCATCTGCAGAGAAGGCACTGAATGGTACCCTCGCAGCTGTTGCCGAAACTTTAAAAAAGGGTGACAAGGTAACCCTGGTAGGTTTTGGAACTTTTTCTGTTTCTAAGCGTGAAGCTCGCCAAGGACGAAATCCGCAAACTGGTGCTACCATTCAGATTCCAGCAAAGAATGTCGCAAAATTCAAGGCTGGTAGCAAACTGTCTGAAACTATCAATTAATTCCTGTCAGATCATGAATTTTAAGATGCCGTAACTGCAGTCTGCTGCTGGTAGTAAACTTCTTCAAGGTTACAGTGTCAAGAATGTGCGTATTACCAGGAAACATGCGGCAGTTTATGCCTCAATTGCAGAGAAGACGGTATAGCCAAGCATAGTGATAGTTTGATCTTTTAGGGCCGTTCCTGAACAGGAACGGCCCTTCTTTATTTGACAATATATGCATTGAAAAGGTACTGAAAAGTATAAGGCTGAATATGGAATCTTTCGAAAAACTTCTAGAAAAATCAACTCGGGTTCATGGCCATATCTGTGCCGGCCAGGTTATCGGTGTGAGGATGTGCTTACTGGCATTGTCGCTGATAAACATCGATGATCCAAAGGGTGGAGACAGAAAAAAACTCTATGTTGTCGTTGAAATAGACAGATGTGCCACCGATGCAATTCAATCTGTTACCGGTTGCAGTTTGGGAAAAAGATCTATGAGATGGCTTGATTATGGTGTTATGGCTGCAACTTTCGTGAACCTGGAGACTGGTAAAGCTGTCAGGGTAACTGCCATGGAAGAGGCGAGGGAGAGCTCAAAAAAGTATTGTGCTGATATTCCTGACAAGTATCAGCGGCAACTTGAAGCATATAAAATTATGGATGAAGATGAACTTTTCCGCGTCCAGAGTGTTCAGGCTGTTATTTCGCAAGAAAATATGCCGGGCAGACCGTTAAAACGTGTGCAGTGTGAACGTTGCAGGGACTGGGTGCAAGACAAAAGGGATCTGTTAATAGATGGAGAAGTGCTCTGCAAACAATGCGCAACAGGTCGTTATTACATAGAATTGTAGGCCGGAAGGCTGTCGGTCTATTTCAAAAAACCAATCCAGGCACAAATATGATACATTTCCCAAGACAGAATATAAGGAAATTTTAAATGGTTACCTTGTTGGATTATGGTGCTGGTAATATCCGCAGCGTTAGAAACGCAATCATAAAACTTGGTGTTGAAGTAAGAGATGTAAAAAGTCCTGAAGATATTATTACAGCAGATAAATTAATTTTCCCAGGGGTCGGGAGCTTCGGTTTGGTTATGAGTCGCCTTAATGAAAAGGGTTATACAGAACCTTTGATTAAACGCATTCACCAAGATAAACCATTTCTCGGTATCTGTGTGGCTCTTCAGGCACTCTATGAAGGCAGTGAGGAATCCCCGGGAATCCCCGGACTTGGAGTTATACCAGGTAGGGTAAGAAGATTTCCTGAAGGAAAATTGTCTGTTCCGCAAATTGGCTGGAATAACATACAACTTCGGCAGGAAACTGCTTTAATGAACAGTTATGAGGATGAAAAACTTTATTTTGTCCACTCTTATTACGCTAACTGTAATCCAGTGTCTGAAAACTGGGTTCTTGCAACCACAGATTACGGTATCAATTTTGTGTCGGCGGTTCAAAAAGGAAATATAGCAGCATTTCAATTCCATCCTGAAAAGAGTGGGCAACCTGGTTTGATGATCCTGCAGAACTTTCTTCGACCTGACAGTCTTGGTTCTATTGAAATCCGTAATCCTGTGAAAGAGGAAATCGCAGAGACAAAAATTGCGAAAAGAATAATCGCCTGCCTGGATGTACGTTGCAACAACAGGGGAGACCTTGTTGTTACCAAGGGGGATCAATATGATGTTAAAGAGAAGGGAGAAGTACGCAATTTAGGCAAACCGGTTGAACTTGCCAAACGGTATTATGAGGAGGGAGCAGATGAAATAACCTTCCTCAATATAACTGGATTTCGGGATTTCCCCATGCAGGATCAGCCTATGCTGGAAATATTAAAAAGAACATCTGAAAATGTATTTGTTCCTTTAACCATAGGGGGAGGAATAAAAGAATTTACCGATTCAGAAGGGAAAAAATACTCGTCCCTTGATGTTGCTTCAGAATATTTTCGTTCCGGGGCAGACAAGATTTCCATAGGCAGTGATGCCGTCTTTACCGTGGAGAAATACCTTGCTTCTGGCAAAAAAACAGGAAAGAGTTCCATAGAACAGATATCAACTGTTTACGGTGCCCAGGCCGTTGTAATCTCAATTGATCCTCGGCGGGTCTATGTTCATAGCCCTGAAGATACACACCATACAACCATTGAAACGTCCTTGCCCGGTCAGGATGGACAGAAGTATTGCTGGTATCAATGCACTGTTAAAGGAGGAAGGGAGGCAAGAGATATAGATGTCATCCAGCTGGCAACTGGTTGTGAGGAACTTGGCTGCGGTGAGATTTTATTGAATTGCATCGATAAAGACGGTACCAACAGCGGTTTTGATTTTGAACTCATCAACATGGTCAAAGGCGCAGTTTCTATTCCCGTAATTGCTTCAAGCGGGGCCGGCAGTGCTGCACATTTTGTACAGGTGTTTAAGGAAACTAATGCGGAGGCAGCCCTTGCGGCAGGCATCTTTCACAGAAAAGAGGTAGCGATAAATGAAGTAAAAACAGCAGTAGCTGCTGATGGAATTGAAATTAGATGATATAAAAAGCTAGTTTTCGCTGACTCCAGGGATGATATCCTGAAAATAATGATGAATTACACCACTTCCAAAGCCAGAAATGTTGTACTAAGCGGTCTGTTTTTTATTATTCTGACTCTTTACCTCCTCAATATTGTATCGGCATGGACCTATAAAAGAGGCTTGACTGAGCTGGCAGAACAGGGGAATGTCCGGTTGGAACTCTATATAAATTATCTGGCAGGTGTTCTTGAAAAATATGAAAGCCTGCCTGAATTGCTGACGATTGATAAAAATCTTGTCAGCGCATTGCTGAGCCCTCACGAAGACCGGAGAATTGAAAAACTTAACCTGTACCTGGAAACGATTAACAGGGTGAGTGATGCGCTTGACACATATTTAATGAATAAAGACGGGCTCACCATTGCTGCCAGTAACTGGCAGGAACAGCATCCCTTTATTGGTCGAAATTTCAGTTATCGACCATATTTCAAACAAGCCATGAAAGGAAAACTTGGCAGATATTTTGCTTTAGGCACCACTTCTTCAAAACGTGGCTACTATTTTGCCTACCCGGTGAGAAAAGATAACGATATTCTCGGGGCAGTAGTTGTCAAAATAAATATTGATCATGTAGAGCAAAAATGGGCCAACAGGGATGACAGCTTTCTTGTTTCCGATCCGGATGGTGTTATTTTCATAACAACAAAACCTGAATGGCGGTATAAAACCCTTAAGCCCCTGGAAGGTGATGTAATTGATAGAATTGTAGAAAGCAAACGATATCCGGTTGATTCGTTAATACAATTAAGTGATCTAGTTGTTGATACCGATGATCAGATGCAGATTATGAAGATTGGTATAGGCGAAAAAAAGGATCTCAAAAGAATGCTGAAACAATCTCAAATGATGCCCCAGGCCGGGTGGACAGTTCATATTCTATCCGACACTGATAGTCTCAAAAAGAGTGTCTTATGGGTAAATATTATGACTGTATTCACACTTTTTGGCGGTTACCTTATACTCCTGATGTTCGTTCAACGGCATTACCGTCTTGCTGAATTGAACAGAATTGAGGAAAAAGCCAGAAGAGGCTTAGAGGATGCTAATGAACGCCTGGAATCGAGGGTGTTCGATCGGACTCAGAAACTTACCGAAGCAAACACTCTTCTGAAAAGAGAGATCTTAGAGAGAAAACAAGCGGAAACCAAACTGAAAAGAACCAGAAATGAGCTCATCCACGCTGCCAAACTCGCAGTCTTAGGGCAGATGTCAGCTGGTATAAATCATGAATTAAACCAACCTCTTGCTGCAATCAGGAGTTATACTGATAATGGGAAACAGTTTTTAGAGAAAGGACGTCTTAAGGATACCATGTGGAATCTGGAACAAATCGGTGAACTTACCGAACGCATGGCCCAGATAGGTATTCAATTGAAACTTTTCTCAAGAAAATCAGGTGGTCAGATTACCGTAGTCCCATTGCACGGAGTAGTGGATGGTGCACTTGAAATTCTAAAACCAAGTCTTCGTGAATCCGGTGTCGAACTGAGGATTGACATCCTTCCCGAAGACATTGAGGTTCGCGCAAATAATGTATTATTGCAACAGGTTCTGGTTAATCTTATCAGTAATGGTATGCAGGCGATGGATGGGCAGATCGAAAAAAAGCTTATCATTGAGGCAAAAATTAAGGGAAACAGTGTTCAAATAGCTGTCCTGGATACCGGGCCAGGTGTATTAAACGAACAGGTGAAAAAAATATTTGATCCGTTTTACACTACCAAAAAATCAGGTCAGGGGCTGGGGCTGGGGCTTACAATCAGTGATCGGATTATACGGGATTTTGGAGGTGATATACAGCTGGTGAATTCTGTGGAAGGTGCACGATTTGAGATCACTTTAGATAAAGCGTAAGAAAGCATGACAGAAAAGAAGGAAGTACTCTTTATTGACGATGAAAAACATATTCGTCAGGCAAATCGACAAACTCTTGAACTGGCTGATCTGGATGTTCATTGTAGAGATTGCGCTGAAAAAGGCCTGGAACTGGTCAATAGGGAATGGTCCGGAATAATTGTGTGTGATATTCGTCTGCCCAATATGGACGGCATGCAGTTTCTCACGGAAGTTCAAAAAAT
>DEIL01000147.1:8120-11807 GCA_002352445.1 Desulfobulbaceae bacterium UBA2775 | reverse complement strand
CTAATTGTTGCAGTTGCTCAGGATTGTGGCTGGCGAAGAGGTGGTAAATTGCAACAGACATTGTTGGAGAAGATCGAAGCAGAGACCTGAATAACATGACTGCAGCAGTAGCGGTCAAACTTTTAAAAGAACTCGCCGCAATTGGAGCTTGGCCTCGATATCAACCATGAAGGCCGAGATAAGAACCGGCTCCTATCATAATCCCACCGGATGTTCGATTGAGGCCCTGTACCGCCTTTGTAGATGTAAAAAATCGCCTTGCTGAAGAGGCACATACCACAATCGTCATGAACCCCAACATGACTCCTAAGAGAGTTATTCCAGAGGCCAAAGCTATATCAGAGGCCGTGAGGCTGTTAAGATCCATAATAGTAGGCAGGAAGGCGATGTAAAAGAAGATGACTTTTGGATTGGAAGCGGAAATTAAAAAACCCTGCAATAGGCCTTGGGCTGTTGTAAAAGTGACATCACACACACCATTTTGTAGAGATGCATCGGGAGAGGCGTTCCACATCTTCCAGCCTAAATAAAGAAGATAGAAAGCGCCAATAAAGCGGATAATCATGAATAGTCCGGCCCATTGTTCTGCAATGACGGCAAGACCAAAGCATGCAAGAACCAGATAGATCACATCGCTTACAGCCATACCTAACGCCAGACTAATACACGGCTTAACCCCTGAAGCGAGCGATCTGGCTAAGAGAGCAAAAACTCCGGGTCCGGGGGTAATGGCAAAGAGATAAATAATCAACAAAAATGATATTGCACTTTCTGGCGACATGGAAATCCTTCCTTGGAAAAAATTATGTTATTTTTTCCTTTATACCCCTTCGACATTATTTACAAGTAATCATTGTGTTACCTGGCATAATTCGGTGTTACACCATCCCAATATCAGATTCATTTTTGATTGTCACCGGAAATAAGCCTCGGGTCCTGCGCGGAAATGACGGCTGATTAAACGTCATTTCAGGGTTAAACGACACCAGGAGGCTGTCCGAGAATAAGTGTTTTTTCTCAAATCGAGGTTTTACAAAAAAATAAGCACAGCCATATAAATGATATTGCGAGCATTATTTTTTTGAAAATAACGAAGGGTTGGGGGAAAATGCATTTTCGGACAGTCTCCTAGGAGGCTGTAATCTTATTTACGATAAGTAAAGGTGTACTTAAAAGTTGCCGGATCCAGCCAGTCGAGGGTTGTCGACCCTATCTGCGCATACGGATAACCGAAGGTGTTAAGTGCTGTACCATGTTGTGGAGGGTTTAGCAGGAGATCGCGCCCAACGGCAAGCTTCACCCTGTACTGATCCCAGCCGCCCCAGAAATACTTGCGATACTCTTTAGTTTTAGCATCTCCCAGTTCCAATTTTTGTTCGAGCATCATCTTGCGAACATCAGCAGGATCAACCGGTATCCAGTCATAGCCGGGCAGGTAGAACTCAGCCCAGCAGTGCTGCCATGCAGATATATCCTGTTCAGGTTTCTTCCCCAGTCGAACACCGAAAACTTCGCGGGCAGGGACTCCAGAGGCGCGACTCAAGGCAACAAAGACAGAATGAATATCCGTACATTTACCACCAGGTCTCGCCAATAGTGAACATACATCACCAGGACCACAGCCAACCGTATTGGAATCACGGTACATGTTTTCACAGGTCCAGTCGTAAATTGCCTTTGCCTTTTCCAGAATGGTTTTTTTGCCTTGCGTGATATGATCTGCCAATATCTTAACCTGGCCATCAATGGGGCCAAGACTGGTACCAGCCAAGTACATCTTATAATCGGCCGGATCCCAGGCAGCCTCCTTTTCAGGAAAGGCTCTCCTGGCAACCTCCTGGCGAACAACATGAAAGGACAGAGTCAACTTGCGGCTTACCGCTCCCTTATCCCAGCGGGCATATAGAATGGGGGTGGAATACTTTTGATCCGAGTAAACCGCCGACTCTGCAAAATCACCCATTACGCGTATATTGCTGATTACCTGGTCTCGATCAGAAAATGGGTAAGGAACCCAGAGTTGTGCTTCTTCATTTGCACCATGCCCTGAGAGATCAAAATCCATGGTAATGGTCCCACTGGCCTCGTTTCCAGCCAGTACCCCTGTCGGCAGAAGTAAAAAGGCAGTTACCATCAGCAGCAGGCCTGCCAGTAAAATTTTTCTCACCCTTCTTTCTCCTCTTACTTTGAGATATAAAGTTAACCGGGCGTCAATCGATCTTTTCCCGTGTTTTTACTGGACAACACGATATATCGAAGTTATTGATAATGCAAATAGGTAATTCCTATACTGTTTGTACCAATTATCGGCTAACCTGATTTACTTCCCGGAAACAAGCCCATGGAAATCAGAAAACTTGAAGCATTTTGTAAAGTTGTTGAACTAAAAAGCTTTACCCTTGCCGCGGAGAAGATTCTCTTGTCCCAGCCAACGGTCAGTGAACATATACGCAATCTGGAGGATGAACTGGGCCAAAAATTGATCAACCGACTGGGCAGGGAAATTGAAACAACACCGGTTGGTAAAGTGCTGTATGGGTATGCCATACAGATTATCAGGATTCGGCAGGAAGCCCTTCAGGCTGTTGAGCATTACAGCGGTAGACTGGCGGGTAAAATCATGATTGGATGCGGCACAATCCCGGGAACCTATATCCTGCCCGAACTGATCAGCCGTTTTCGCAGCCAACACCCGTCAATCAAGGCGATTCTGCGTATTACAAGCTCACAGATCATAGCCGAAAAGGTGCTGGATGGAGATCTTGAACTTGGTTTTGTCGGTGCCAGATGGAATGAAAAAAAACTGACCTGGACTGAGATGTTTTCCGATGAACTGACTCTTGCTGTTCATCCGGATCATTTTTTGGCCGGGAGTAAGGAGATTTCTTTGAAGAGTATCGCCAGGACTTCCTTTATTTTAAGGGAACCGGAGTCGGGTACCCGAAAGGTCTTTTCCAAAATACTAGAAAAAGATGGCTTGAGGGAAAACGATCTCAATGTAGTTGCGGAAATAGGCTCCACTGCTGCTGTCAAAGAGGCAGTCAAAGCAGGAATTGGCATCTCGATTCTCTCAAAACGTGCGATTCAGGAGGATGTGGATTGCGGCAGACTGACAGCTATTTCCCTGAAAGGTCATGACCTGTATCGCCCCTTCTACCTTGTCCAACGCAAAAACAGGGCGCTCTCTCCTGTATCAGCCGCGTTTCTGATCTATCTCAGTACAAATGAGAAACAGCAATGAAAATAGCCCACCTCCTGATGATTTTGTTGGCAAATTCGGCATGAGAATTTAATTTTATTGCGGGGAAAATTGGTGCTGAATTATTTCAACCTCTCTTTTTTACAGCATTACGTTTTCTGTTCCTACTCCTCTTGATGCTCCCCTGGCTGAAACCTGCACCGGGGTATATGAAGCCACTTTTGAGGGTGGCTTTTCTTTTGGGGGTATTGATGTTAGTTAAACAGCCAGAAGTTAAAGATAATGGCTCATCCGGCTAGAATGAACGAAGAAAACGTATACCTTAAGAACTATTTCTACCTCATAGGTTTGATGGCGTCGTAAAAAGTCCGATCTCCTTCGTTGCAGGTTTTTCTCAGAACCTCAACATACCATATGTATTGTTGAGGGCCTGAGAAAAACACTACGCCTCGTATATCAAACTTTTTGACTTAGCCATCTGGAACTTC
>DEIL01000147.1:0-8080 GCA_002352445.1 Desulfobulbaceae bacterium UBA2775 | reverse complement strand
TCGAGTGACCTTTTTACGAGGTTGTCAGGTTTGGTTTCGACACAATTTTCATGGTTTGAATGGTAATAGAACCACGTCATGATCTACTCAGCCATGCAGGGGCAAATCAAGAGCCTTGAAAGATGTCTCGAGAAGGACCTCAGCCAGAGTCGGATGGGCATGGATAGTCTTGGCAATGTCCTCGACCCCAGCTCCCATATGCATGGCAATACCCGCCTCTCCCAAAAGGTCAGTTGCGTGTGGACCGGCTATATGTACACCGAGAATTTTACCGGTATCTGCATTGGAGACGATTTTAGCCTGACCGGCAATTTCACCAAGGACTTGTGCCTTGCCGGAAGTCCTGAACAGAACAGAGTCCCCCCTCACATTTTTAAATTTTTCTCTGGCCTCTTTTTCAGAGAGGCCAATATTGCCGATTTCCGGCATGGTGAAAATAGCCCCTGGAATCTGGTCATATTGCATGGTTTTTTCGGCTCCAAAACTGTTTTCAACAGCAATCTCACCTTCGGTTGAGGCGACATGCGCCAGCATGACTCTGGCTGGGCCAAGCAGATCTCCGATGGCATAGACATCTTTGACTGATGTACGCAGCATCGCGTCGGCCTTTACCCAGCCACCCTCATCAGTCTCAACACCGATATTTTCAAGACCAAGTTCGTCACTATTTGGCTTCCGCCCGATGCAGACGATGAGTTTATCCGTCTGTCCCGAAGTTACTTCACGATCCTTTTCGCGCAGATTAACACCAAAGGGTGACGGGCCAAAGGAAAGTGTCAGTTTCTCTCCTTCTTTCACGGTTGACTGAACTGTTCGGTTAACCCGGAGATTTATTTTCCTCTTTTTCATTTCTCTTGCAATAAGCTTGCTGCATTCCTCGTCAACAGACGGGAGAGGGAGCACCCTGTCCATAGCTTCCACCAGGGTCACTTTGGCACCGAGAGTGTTCCAAATAAAGGCAAATTCACATCCGATAACCCCTGCGCCGACAATGGTTATAGATTCAGGAATTATCTGCAGATCCAGTGCGTCGTCGCTGGAGAGAATGGTTTGGCCGTCAAAGGGCAGGGCTGGAATGGTAGCAGGTCGACTTCCTGTTGCTAGAATCAGTTTGTCCCATTGGTATGTGACTGTATTACTATCACTATCTGTCACTTCAAGGTGGTTTGCCTTTGGTATGTAAGCATGCCCTGTAATATACTTTACTCGATGCTTCTTCAAGAGAGAGAGGATACCGCCTGCCTGTGCGGAAATAACTTTTTCCTTTCGCTTTGCGAGAGAACCCATATTGCAGTGTGGGGAGTGACAGTTCTCAATCCCGAATTCATCCGCCCTTTTGATGTCTTCCAATAGATCGGCAGTTCTTTTAAGTACCTTGGAAGGGATACAGCCATGATTCAGGCATGTGCCACCGACATTCGATTTTTCAAAGAGAGTGACTTCAGCCCCCATTTGTGCGGCTCGTATTGCTGCAACGTATCCTCCTGGCCCAGCGCCTATAATGGCAATTCTTTTTGACATGCTATCCCCCTTAAGATTGAGTTGATTCTGAGTTGAGCAAACGATTTGTATTCGGGCTAAAATTACGGAATAAGCAAATATTTAATTAATTATTGACAGTGTCGTCAGTGTTTTGTAAGATATCTACCAGATAAATCAAAAAGGTGCAATGGCAAATGAAAATCGACGAAATTAATATCTCC
Source organism: Desulfobulbaceae bacterium UBA2775 (assembly GCA_002352445.1). Taxonomy (GTDB): domain Bacteria; phylum Desulfobacterota; class Desulfobulbia; order Desulfobulbales; family Desulfocapsaceae; genus Desulfomarina. The sequence goes on along the minus strand of DEIL01000147.1, from coordinate 6,377 downwards.
ATCATTAACCATCTGAAGAATGGCAGGGTTGCATTTAAGAAAATTGCTGATGATCTTCTTGTTTCCGAAGGTACTGTTCGAGCAAGGGTCAAAAGACTTCAGAAAGAGGGAGTGCTGGAGATCGCAGGTTTTGTGAATCCTGAGGCGATTCCTGATAAATATCTGGTCATGGTTGGTGTTAAGCTGAAGGATATGAACCTTGTTGGTAAGGGAGAAGAGTTCAGTAAACTTCGTGGTGTAACCTCTGTCTGTGTGGTGACCGGACGCTTTGACCTCCTTGTCATGGTCATGTTGAAAAAACAATTTGGCATGCTTGAGTTTTACACTGAAGAGGTTTCTCAGATTGAGAATGTCCGCTCTGTTGAAACTTTTGTAATCTATAAAAGTTTCAATCTTAAGGTACCTTTGGCTGTCTGATGGTCAAAGCTATTTATTTCCGGTAACCAGAGTTACCCATGGGAGGCTTACAGTATGAACAAAGAAATAAAAACTACCCTGTTGCACGATTGGCATGTGGAAAATGGTGCCAATATGGCCGCCTTTGGCGCCTATGATATGCCCCTGTGGTATCCTCTGGGAGTCAAAGGTGAGCACTTGGCAGTCATAAAATCTGCCGGACTTTTTGACACAAGCCACATGGCGGTTATTACCGTGCAGGGTGAGGACGCAAGAACTTTGCTGCAGAAATACTTTTCAAAGGATCTGGAGCAATGTCTCGGTTTGAAGAAAACATGTCTGGTTGAAGGACGCTCGGTCTATGGTCTCTTTCTGAGTCAGGAGGGTCACGTCCTGGATGACAGTATTGTTTCCCAGGTCACTGACAGCTTATATATGTTAGTTGTCAATGCAGGAATGGGAGGGCCGATTGCCACTCATTTGGCAGAGCATGCCGGGGAGATGCAGGTCGAGATAACAGATCTGACCGATCGTGTTGGAAAGGTAGATATCCAGGGGCCCGATTCGGCAAAAATCCTAGGAAAACTTCTCAAGGAACCGAGCACAGTTTTTGAGAAATTCCCTTACTTCTCTTTTAAAGGATGGTTTGAAGATGGGGTGAGAGGAGTGGAAACTGTCGAACTGAGTGATGGTACTCCCATACTCCTTTCCCGTACCGGCTATACAGGTGAATTTGGATTTGAGATTTTTATGGCCCCTGATAAACTTATTTCTCTTTGGGAAGGGCTGCTTAAAGCGGGAAAGGAATATTCTATTGAGCCTTGCGGTCTTGCCGCCCGTGACTCTTTGCGAGCAGGAGCGGTGTTACCCCTTTCACATCAGGATGTCGGAGATTGGCCGTTTGCTGAAACCCCATGGCCATTTGCTCTGGCTGAAAGAGATGAAAAAGGACAATTCAGTAAAGAATTTTTCGGAGCTGAGGCATTGTCGTCACTCGTCGCTGTGGAGTATACCCTACCGTTTGCCGGTTATGATCCGAGGAAAATGGTGGTATCCGACAAATCCTACGTCGCTGATGCAACCGGAACCAAAGTTGGAACAATTCTGACCTGTGCCACAGATATGGCCATTGGCCGAGTGGACGAGAGTATCGTCAGTACTGCTACATCGGTAGAAAGCGGAAAACCAGAAGACTTTGTACCACGGGGGCTTTCCTGTGGCTTTGTCAAGGTCAACCGGCAGTTCATGCCGGGAGATATTGTTGTACTTACAGATGGCAAACGGAAAATAAAGGTTGAAATTCGTCAAGATATCAGGCCGGACAGGACTGCCCGACGGCCAATGAGAGAAATGCTATAAAAAAATGGAGGAATTACAATGAAAGAGGTCCATGAGCTGAATTTACCGGAAGATGTTCGCTACACCAAAGATCACGAGTGGGCCAAGCTCACTGGTGATACAATCAAGATAGGAATTAGTGACTACGCCCAGGATCAGATGGGAGATATAGTTTTTGTTGAAATGCCTGATGTAGGCGACACCTTTGAAGAAGGTGACGAATTCGGCACACTGGAATCGGTAAAGGCTGTATCTGAACTCTACATTCCTGTTGGAGGCGAGGTCGTCGCCATTAATGAAGAGCTGGAAGACACTCCTGAACTGCTTAACCAGGATCCCTACGGTGGGTGGATAGTTGAGATCAAACCCAAAGATACTCAGGAGATCGAGCAGCTTTTTGACCGTGATGCATATCTTGGTGTACTAAAAGACGAATAATCTTTGTGAATGGATGTCAATTTTACGAGTGAGGATATACCATGCGTTACCTGCCACATACCGATGAAGATATTCGGAATATGTTTGACGCTATTGGGGTAAAAGATTTTGAAGAACTCTTCATTACCGTCCCTGAATCGTGTCGTTATGATAAGGAAATGGCTTTGCCGGACCCAAAAACTGAATGGGGCCTGAACAAATATATGGCTGAAATCAGGACAATGATGAAGGTGACCCCGGAGCATACTGTACTCCTTGGTGCCGGGAGATACCAGCACAACATTCCAAGCACCATTCCCAGTATCATGGGGCGGTCCGAATTATTGACTGCGTACACACCCTATCAGCCGGAGATGGCGCAGGGTACCTTACAGGGTCTTTTTGAATACCAGACCCTGACAGCCAGGCTTCTTGGGGTGGATGTGGCCAATGCCTCCATGTATGACGGTGCCTCAGCTCTGGCCGAGGCGTTGCTCATGGGACTGCGCATTGGCAAGAAAAAAAAGCGTGTTGCCATGTCGGCTGCAATTCACCCCCATTTTCGCGAGGTGGTACGCACCTATTTTCATCCGACTGAGTTTGAAATAGTTGAATTGCCCTTCCTGGAGAATGGACGAACAGATTTTTCATCCCTTTCCGGCGAAGATGATTTTGCCGCAGTGGCGCTTCAGTCTCCTAACTTCTTTGGTGTCGTTGAAGAGATGGAAGCAGCGGCCGAGGCAATTCATCAGGCGGGTGCTCTGTTTGTGGCCGGTTTTTCCGAACCCCTTGCTTTTGGTCTACTGAAGAATCCGGGTGATGAAGGTGCCGATATCGTCTGTGGCGAAGGGCAGAGCTTCGGAATGCCGGAATCCTTTGGAGGGCCAGGGCTTGGTATGTTTGGCTGTAAGAAAAAATATGTCCGTAATCTCCCTGGCCGTCTTGTTGGAGAGACTACCGATCTCGATGGAAATCGCGGATATGTTCTGACCCTTGCCACTCGAGAGCAGCACATAAGACGTGAGAAAGCAACATCAAATATCTGTTCCAACCAGGGAATATGCACCCTCACGGCAGCTATGTATATGGCATCCCTTGGTGGAACCGGGCTGAGAAAACTCGCCAGATTGAACTATGACAGGTCGGAGTACCTTAAACAGGGATTGGAAGAGGCCGGTGCCAGCGTCTGTTTCTCCTCACCCACTTTTAATGAGTTTGTTGTTGAGTTTAAAGACGATTTCAGACCTGTTCAGAAACGGCTTATGGAGCAGAAAATCGTGGCCGGGCTGGATCTTGCAAAATATTATCCGGGCTTTGACAACAGATATCTTTTCTGTGTTACCGAAACCGCATCAAAGGAAGTTTTGGATACAGTTATCAGTGAGGTGAAAAAATGAAGAATGGACCAGGAAGAAGCGGACTGATTATGGATGAGCCTCTGCTCTGGGAAAAAGGGAAAAAAGGCAGAAACGGGATGAGCATCCCGGAGAGTGATGTCCCTGCAGCAGCACTTGCTGATGAACTGTGCGGTGAAGGCCCTGATTTCCCTGATCTGAGTGAAGTAGAAGTCGTACGGCACTATACCAGACTTTCCCAGTGGAATTTTGGTGTTGATACCGGCATGTATCCCTTGGGTTCATGCACCATGAAGTATAATCCGAAGATCAATGAAAAACATGCTGGTGCAGAGGAGATCACCTCAGCACATCCCCTGCTGGATGATGAATATTGCCAGGGAACACTGCGGATAATCTATGAACTGCAGAATTTTCTTGCTGAGATTACAGGACTTGATGCAGTCTCCGTGCAGCCGGCAGCCGGCGCCCATGGTGAGTTGGCAGGTATGCTGATATTTGATGCCTACCATCAGAACAAAGGGAAAAAACGATCCAAAATCCTCATGCCCGATACAGCACATGGCACTAATCCTGCCAGTGCAGCCCTCTGTGGATACAAACCTGTTCCAATAAAATCCGGTGAACGCGGGATCCTCGACGTTGAGCAAATTCGTGAGCTGATGGACGAGGAAACTGCCGGTATCATGATTACCAATCCAAACACCCTGGGGCTTTTTGAGGAGAATATCCGGGAGATTGCTGAAATTGTCCATGAAAAAGGTGGTCTTGTCTATGGTGACGGTGCCAACATGAACGCCATCATGGGAATCGTCGACTTGAAAAAGTGTGGTGTAGATGTTCTCCATCTTAATCTGCACAAGACCTTTTCTACCCCACATGGAGGTGGCGGTCCTGGTGCAGGTCCGGTGTGTGTGGTGGAAGAATTAAAAAAATTCCTGCCTTCTCCAAGGGTTGATTTTGACGGCTCAACCTACAAACAGGTGGAAGATACGGCATCTATAGGTCGCATGCATGGGTTCCACGGGAACTACGGTGTCCTGGTCAGGGCTTTTTGCTATATCCTGACCATGGGGGCTGAATACCTGGAAAAAGCCAGTCAATATGCTGTGCTTAATGCCAGCTATGTCAAGGTGAAACTCAAGGACCACCTGCATCTGGCCTATGACAGGCCATGTATGCATGAGGCTGTCTTTTCTGATAAAAATCAGCAGGAAAATAATGTCAGCACCCTTGATATCGCCAAACGTCTCATGGATTGCGGTTACCACCCTCCGACCATCTACTTTCCTCTGGTGGTGCCTGGAGCTATTATGATCGAGCCGACAGAAACCGAGAGCCTTGAAGAGCTCGACACCTTCATTGAAGTTGTTAAGAAGATCGTCAAGGAGGCCGAAACTGATCCGGATTTACTGCATAATTCCCCCAGTCGCTTCAAGGTGAAACGGTTGGATGAAACCCAGGCTGCTCGAAATCCGTGCCTCTGCGGTTAATCTCTGAGCAGAAGGAGCAGGAGAAACTTGTGAAGGCCTATCTTATTGATTTGGGGAAGGTGGACTACCGGGATGCACATCAGTTTCAGGTGGATTGTGTCCAGTGGCGTCTTCTCGAAAAAGATAGGCCTGATATCTTTCTTGTCACTGAGCACCCGCCTGTCTTTACTCTTGGCAAAAGAGGTGGCCGGGAAAACCTTACCGTTGGCGAAGAGTTTATCAAAAACCGGGGTGTGGATATCGTCCAAACTGAAAGGGGAGGCGATATCACCTATCACGGCCCTGGCCAGATTGTTATCTATCCTATCATGCACCTGCGTGAGGCAAGACTGTCGGTGAAAACCTATGTGGATATGCTGGAAGAAGTGATGATTTCCAGTGCAGCTGATTCCGGCGTAACTGCCGGTCGTGATGAGAGAAACAGAGGCATATGGGTAGGCGATAATAAGATCGGTTCCATAGGCATTCGTGTCAGACACGGTGTGGCTTTTCATGGTCTTGCATTCAATGTAACCCTGGACTTTGAACATTTCAGCTGGATCCAGCCCTGTGGTCTCTCCGGGGTTGGGGTTACTTCTGTTGCCGGTGAGTCCAGTGAACCGATCGATTTTTCAGTTGTGAAGCAGAATGTTATTAATCAGCTTGGTCGGGTATTTAATCGACAATTTACAGCTGTTGAAAAAAGTCTTGTGACAGGTGGTGCTGCATGAAAATAGTAGACAGGGACAGCATTCAGATTCGTAAGCCTAAGTGGTTAAAACGCAGGCTACCAAGAGGCCCGGAGTATGAACGTATGAAGAGGCTCATCAACAATAACAGCCTTACCACTGTCTGTCAGGAGGCCAAATGCCCAAACCAGTTCGAGTGTTTTTCCAAAGGCACTGCGACCTTTATGATCCTCGGAGAGAGGTGTACCAGGAATTGCGGTTTCTGTGCGATCTCCCACAAGCCGCTGAGCCTGCCTGATCCGGGGGAACCCTCCAGAGTTGCAGAAGCTGTTGCCTCGCTGCATCTAAAATATGCGGTCATCACCTCGGTGACACGTGACGATCTGCCAGATGGAGGTGCCTCTCTTTTTAGTCAAACGATCCAAGAGGTTCACAGGCAATCGCCTGGAACCCGTATTGAAATCCTGATCCCTGATCTCCAGGGCAACTGGACAGCACTCGCTAAAATTCTGCAGACTGGTCCTGATGTTCTCAACCATAATCTGGAGACTGTACCGCGCCTCTATTCCCGAGTACGTCCCGAGGCTGTGTATGAACGCTCCCTTGAGCTGTTGAAGCAGTCAAAAATAATAAGTTCTAAAACTCCCACGAAAAGTGGTGTCATGCTGGGACTTGGTGAGACAGTGGACGAGTTGCGAGATACCATGCGT
>DEIL01000148.1 GCA_002352445.1 Desulfobulbaceae bacterium UBA2775 | reverse complement strand
CGAGGACGTTTGGCGACACTCCTCTGAATCCCGGTCACATTACTTTCATAACAGCGAAGCGGTGCCATTGTTGTGAAATTCATTTCATGGGTGTTAGTAAAGACGATTGGTACATTATTTCTTAATAGGAAGAAACTCAAGGTTAAAGAGAAAAAAATGGTGATACCGAAAAATTCTCATAGTAACAGCCGCCAACTGATTCGAAATCTGCGTATAAGCTGCATAGCAGGTCTTCTTATTGTCGTAACCGGCGGGGCGTTATCCATACCTTTTATTTATGAGTCGCAGACTCTCTGGTATAAGATTGGTGCCGACAAGACCATGTTGCGGGCAGGGCAAATTGCAGGTTTACTCGCCGTGATATTGCTGTTTGTCCAAATTATCCTTGCTGTGAGAGGAAAATTTCTGCAGGAACTTTTCGGACTGCCATCTTTAATGAGGTGGCATCGTGTTAATGGTGTTTTGACTTTTGTCCTGGCTCTCTGCCACGTTACACTGGTTCTGGTTCCCGAAGGGATTTTAAATTTGCCGATCGGTATGAAATACTGGCCTGAAATGGTCGGGGCGATACTGTTTTTGATTATTTTTTCTATGGTTATTTCGTCCCAGTTCAGACAGCAACTGGGATTCGCCTATGCAAGGTGGAGAGTAATTCATAAACTGCTTGGGTATTCCACTCTTGTCCCGGTTACCATACATGTCCTTTTTGCCAGCGAATCCTTTAAGCATTTTGGGCCGAGAACAGGGCTTATCGCAGCAGTGGCAACAGTGGTGATTGTAGTTTTTCGGGCTAAAATTGTTGCCCTGCAGAAGAAACGGAAACAGTAAAAGCATACATAGATTATTGTTAGAGCTTGTTTTTTAGGGATCCCTAATTATTATGTTGATAAGGTTCTGCGTGGTGTGCCATTTTTAATAGCTGACGTGGAGGTTTCTGTATTCTTCTATTCATCCCGGGGAGGGTCTTATGAAAAGATTCAGCATGGTATTTTTAGCTCTTTTATTCCTGATAACAACTATTCAACCGGTGCTGGCGGCCGCCAGAGTGTGGGAATTGGATAAAGGTCATTCCAATTTTTATTTCAGTGTCGACCATATATTTTCCAAAGTACATGGCCAATTCAACGATTACTCGGGTGAGGTACGTTTTGATCCGGATAACCTGGTTGAGAGCAGATTTTATTTTGCAATAAAGACAGCGTCCGTCAATACCAATATTGCTAAAAGAGATAAACATCTTCAATCGGCAGATTTTTTCGATTCAGCAAAGTATCCTCTGCTTACGTTTGAATCTACAAAGATTACTGATGTTGGAAACGGGCAATATGATGTTTTGGGCAAATTTACCGTTAAAGGACAAGCGTACGATCTGGTGCTGCCGCTTTCTTTTGCAGGTATCAAGGATCACCCGGCGGCAAAAGGAAAGGAAGTGGCAGGGTTTAATGGAAAAGTTACTATCGACCGACTTGTCTATAAAGTCGGTGCCGGCAAATTTTATGACCTGGGTGTGGTGGGGAAAGATGTTGAAATCTTTGTTTCTCTTGAAGCACTCAGCAGCAAATAGGGATTTTGGGGCGACCTGCCCTTTCATTCATTAGTGCCGGTTGGGGTAAGCTTTTTTCCAGGGCTCGTTCTGCCTCCTGGTGTAATTGGTCAAGGCTTTATAAAAAGCTCCCACCGCAAGCTCTGCACAATGATAATGATCCGGTGGAAGAGTCTCCAGGTACTCTATGACGTCTTCCGGGGTGAGTTGCCAGCTATCGCTGACTGTTCGTCCTTCAATAAGAAAGGATACCGCATTGCCGCAGGCGACAGTGTTTGAGCAACCATCTACCTGGAAGGTCAGCATCTGGATCCGGTTTCCCAGAACATAGAAATATATTTCAATAGTATCGCCGCAATCTCCCGTGCGCTTACCATAGCCGTCAGGTTGTTCAAGTATTCCATACCGGTCAGCCCTCGAAACCATCTTCCGGAAATTTTCTGAGTGGGAGGACTGAACCGGTTGACAAGTGTGTTCTTTCATCTTTCTCTCAGGCAACGCCTTTGCTATCAAAGAATAATTTGTACTGCATATCTTCTTTTAAGATATGATCCATAAGCCAGGTCTGGAGGTATTCGAGCAGTGCAACTGAAAGAATATTTGGTCCAATTCCAGTTACTGAACAAAACTCCATTGTTTTCTGTATAAATTCCTCGTGCAGTTTGACCTGCTGGTCTTTTTTATCGTAGCCATATTCCGACATGAGATACTCTTCAGCACGGAAGTGCTCCCGGGAGTAATCCACCATCTCTGTCAGCAGACTTGCCATGGTTTCCGGGGTGGTCAAAGTTTTCTGTTCGGCAATTAATCGATTAATCATGGCAATCAGTTTCTTATGCTGACCGTCCATTTCAGCGACACCGACACTGAATTTATCCTGCCAGATAATCTCTTCCATAGTATAGATGTTCTCCGTCTGAAGGGTGAGCTGTCCGACTATTTATAAAAATAACACTCAGCTAATTCTTTACAAGGATAAAATATTGCCGGGACATGGGATGATTCAGACAGCACAGAAATGCAATCGATGATGAGATCCATTGGATATCAGTGCTGTGGCTTGCAGGGTGAGGTTTATCGTTCCATCAAGGTAACATAAGGTCTTTTCGTTTTGCCTGTGTATATCTGCCGTGGCCGTGAGATGCGCTGCTTATGGTCCAGCAGTTCCTTCCAGTTGGCGATCCAGCCGGGCATCCTGCCGATGGCAAACATGACCGTATACATATCGAGGGGGATACCGATAGCACGAAGAAGTATACCGCTGTAGAAATCAACGTTTGGATAGAGATTTCTGCTGATGAAATACTCATCTTTGAGGGTGGCTTCTTCAAGTTCCAGTGCCAGCTCCAGCAGGTTGTCTTCAATGTTAAGTTCGTCCAGGAGTTTATAGACCTGTTTTTTCAGGATGATCGAACGGGGATCAAAGTTTTTATATACACGATGGCCAAAGCCCATGAGCCTGAAAGGATCGTTTTTATCTTTTGCCTTTTCAATATAATAATCAGGTTTATGTCCTGAGACTCTTATGTCTTCAAGCATAGCGATAACTGCAGCGTTAGCACCACCATGCAGCGGGCCCCACAGGGCACATACACCGGCAGCAACAGAGCTGAACAGGTTTGCACGGGAACTGCCCACAACACGGACAGTTGAAGTAGAGCAGTTCTGTTCGTGGTCGGCGTGGAGGATGAGAAATAAATTGAGTGCCTTCTCTACTATCGGGGAGACATTGTATTCCTGGAAAGGGTCAGAGAACATCATATGGAGAAAATTGCCGCAGTATCCCAGATGAGGATTTGGATGGTTTATCGGTTTTCCGGCTGCCATCCGGTAGGCAAATGCAGCTATGGTCCTGACCTTTGACAGAAGCAAAGTTGCTGTTTTGTCAAATTCTGCTCCGGCTGAAGTAACTTCAAGAACTTCAGGGTGAAAACAGGATACCAGATTAAGCATAGCAGAGAGGATTGCCATGGGTGGTGCTGACTTTGGAAAACCGGAAAAGTGGTGCTCGAGGTTGGTATGAAGGGGGGCATGCTCTTTCAGACCAGCGGAAAACTCCCGTAATTCCACTTCGTTTGGCAGTTCACCATAGAGAACAAGATAAGCGATTTCTACAAAGGAAGCCTTTTCTGCAACCTCTTCGATTGGATAGCCCCGATACTGAAGTATGCCGTTTGTTCCGTCCACGTAGGTTATAGAGGAAAAGCAGGATCCGGTATTACCAAAACCAGGATCCATAGTAATATACCCTGTATCAGAACGCAGGGATGATATATCAAAACACTTTTCGTTTTCTGAGCCAGTAGATATATCAAACTCGAAACTTTTGCCTTCAAGATTCAATGTTGCTTTATCATTCATAATTTACTCCATGAAATGGCAGTTTGTCAGAGACAAAAACAAAGTCCGGCCACTGCTGATCGTGGTGAGATTTGTTGTTGGTATTTTTTAATAATAGTAATTAATCAAGATATCGCAATACCTATTCAACCACCTGGTCAAGGTCATTTCAGGATGGAGTAAAGAGGATCCTGCGATCAACTTCCGTCACTGACTTAGTCCCTGTCAACACCATTGCCTGTTTCAGTTCCTCCCCAATGGTGTCAATATATGTTTCTACACCACTCTGGAGACCACCGACTGCGGCAATAGAGAATGGTCTGCCGATCATTACTGCATCTGCTCCCAGGGCGAGAAGTTTCAGGACATCGCCCCCACTGCGTACGCCCCCATCCGCAAGGATAGTTATCCTGCCTTTCACTGCAGTGGCAATATCAGCGAGAACTTCAGATGTAGCAGGGGCATAATCCAAAACTCTGCCGCCATGATTGGAGACGACGATTGCATCCGCGCCTGCCTCGACGGCCAGCTGCGCCTCATCTGGAGTCATGATGCCCTTCAGGATAAACTTCATTCTGCTCTTCTTTATTATTTCAGTAAGATTGTCAAGTGATTTAGGGGATACAGGTCTGCCCATTTTACGTAGAGTAATTAATCCTGCAGCGTCAATATCCATACCCACAATATCAGTCCCTGTTTCTTTTGCTGCAGCCATCTTTTCATAGAGTTCTGTTTCTTCCCATGGCTTTATAAAGGGAATGCCGTGGCCGCCGCTTTTTTTGACAGCCTCAAAACCTGACTGATGAATAAACTCAGGTACTCCATCGCCTGTGCAACCGATAATCCCTTTGGTTTTACAGCCATTGATTATTGCCTCAATATAATCGCTTTCTGTTATGCCACCGCCCATATTAAAGGATACGCCCCCTATTGGTGCCGCAAGAAGGGGAAGGGATAGCTGTTTGTCGAGTAGGGTTGTTCCGGTGTCAGGATTTGCAACATCGTGGATGAGACGCATGTTGAACTTGTTGGCGGCAAGACCTTTCACATTGTCTATAAAGGACGATCCTGTTCCCAGTCCCCCCATACCAGGCACCTCTCCTGCACATGCAATACCGTTGCATACAGGGCATACCCGGCAGAAATTTTTCATCACCTTTCTTGCATTATTTCGTACTTCTTTCATTTTATTACTCCATCCAAAATTTTAGTGCCTTACTCCAGAACTTTCTGCAATTAAAAATAAGAAATCGAGGAAGGCCGTTTATAATTATATGGTTGAATATACTTTCATGGTACTTATCCAGTAACACTAAAAATTTTCCGACTTGTCGGGTTACGTTTTTATGATTTGATGGCGTCGTAAAAAGTCCGATCTCCTTCGTTGCAGGTTTTTCTCAGAACCTCAACATACCATATGTATTGTTGAGGGCCTGAGAAAAACACTACGCCTCGTA
>DEIL01000207.1 GCA_002352445.1 Desulfobulbaceae bacterium UBA2775 | reverse complement strand
CCCAAAGATTTAGAGCATTCCGTCATTCCCGCCTTCGCGGGAATGACGGAGCAGGGAGCTTTTTACGGGTTTATCATTATTGAAGAACTCATAAAAAGGTCATTCTGGGATCCAGATGGCTAAGTCAAAAAGTTCGATATACGAGGCGTAGTGTTTTTCTCGGGCCCTCAACAATACATATGGTATGTTGAGGTTCTGAGAAAAACCTGCAACGAAGGAGATCGGACTTTTTACGACGCCATCATTATTGCCCAAAAGCAAAATGGAAGTCAATGGATTATCCACTGGTCACTTCCGTTATTTGTCACCGATACCGATATTTACTGCTTCTCCTGCTCTTTTTTCTCGCCATGAAAAAGATTAACAGAGCGCACAAAACAAAACCAACTACCACTCCCATTAAAAAAAATTTCCACCCTCCCCCGCCCGCTGATGGTAATGCCTTACCATTTTGTGCAACGGGAGTCACTGCTTTAGTCTCGCTGAGAGCTGCCTTATCCAATTTTTTTTCTGCCGATCCCGTCTGAGCTGCAGCCATCGCAGTTTCAGGAATTGCCGGAACCATTGCAAAACCCTTGGCCAGTAGCTGTGTGGCCTGGGCATCACGAACCTTACGATCCTTACTTCCCATAACAATAGCAATGATACGCCGTCCACCCCTTTTGGCAGTGGCGGCAATGGAAAATCCGGCAGCGGTGAAATATCCGGTCTTGAACCCGTCACAGCCATCCACACTTTCAAGCAGATGGTTATGGGTACGCATGACAAACTTTCCTCCCCGAAAATCCCTTACTCTTGTTGCGGTATATTCAAATACTTCGGGATGTTTGGCCATTTCACGGCATAAAATGCCAAAATCCCTTGCAGTGGTGATATCAACTTTCTGCCCCTCTGCCGGCGGCAGACCATGCACGGAATAGAAATGAGTGTTTTTCATCCCCAGTTCTTTTGCCTTCTTGTTCATCAGGGCAACAAAGCTTTCTTTTGATCCGGCCACATGGGTCGCCAGGGCAACGGCAGCATCATTGGCTGATTGAACCATCAGGGCATACAACAGTTCTTCGACTGGGAACTGCTCTTTGGGATCAAGATATACCTGCGACCCACCCATCTTAAATGCCTCTTTGGTTATCTTAACCATGTCACTGAGCTGCAGAGTACCCTGTTGCACACGTTCGAGAACAACAAACAGAACCATTAACTTTAAGACAGAGGCCGGATATACATGTGCATCGGCATTCTCGGCAAACAGAATTTCGCCTGTATCTGCATTTAATAATATGGCAGAAGCATAAGGGTCTTTGCCGATTTTTTTCACTGGAGCACGTCCAGCCCATGCCATCTGTCCAGCCAGAAAAACAATAAGTAGGGTAACGATGAATTGTTTCATAAATTTGTAATTTAGTACCTTACTATTAAACTCCTGTCATAAAAAACAAAAAATCGAGGAGCGTGTTTTGAAATTATGTGGTTGCATATACCACCATGGTACTTATCAGGCTCTGCGTGGTTAGGTGATAAGCCCGATAAACAGGATAAGTAGTTGTCAGGATCAATAAAATTCGAGCTTCAAAACATTGTAATAGTTACAAAACAGCTGATTGGAAGTCAAGAGTTTTTCACTTTCCCAAGTGTCAACCTGACCGCAAGAGGAGCTATTCAGAGCATTTTTCAAAGTCCCAGATAAGACAGCCAGAAAACGTAGCTGAAAATTGATAAAAGTGTGGTGGTGACGATGGTGCCGCTGGTAGAGTCAATATCACCACCCATAGTGGCAGCCAGTATAAAATTGACAGTTGCGGATGGCGAAGCTGCCATGACCACCAAAACCTTGGCCATTGTATCAATCGGCTGCTCAAAAAGCCACAGCAGAGTTAATGCCAGGGCAGGCGTGATCAGTAGTTTAAACCCGGTACTGAGAAGGATGATCAAAAGATTTCCTTTCAATTGACGGATAGTGAGGGACCCACCTATACAGAACAATGCCAATGGCAATGTCACACCGCTGATAATGTTCAGGGTCCGCGTGACAAATTCCGGAAAAACCAGATCAAAAAAGGAAGCCGCCAGTCCCATAAAACAGGCAATCGCCAAAGGGTTAAACAGGGTGTTTTTGATAAATACAGACGCTGAACTGCGGCCGGAAAAAAGGCCCAGGCTGACCACGGAAAGCAAATTCACCAGGGGGACAAAAAAGGCCATAAAAATACTGGCATAGAGTAAACCGGGCTCTCCAAAGGCATAATAACTCACAGGCAGCCCCATGTAGGCAAAATTCCCCCGAAAGTTGTTGGTCATAAAGGATCCCCCGGCCCTGTCAGGTATCAGGGGTGTTTTTGCCACAACAAAGCTTATGCCAAAAACCAGCACTACCGTAGCTGCCAGGATAAGCAAGAGCTGGATATTTAAAATGTGATGGACATTTGCACTTGAGATTTTGTGAAAAAGCAGAGCAGGAAGGCAGACATTGAAAATGAGGCGGTTGGACGTTTTTATAAAGGCAGTGTCGACAAGTCCTGTGACTTGTAATCCTTTACCCAGAAAAATGACCAGAAATACTGGTAATATAATGAAAACAATAGATTGCATACTTGTAATTTGATTGATTATACTAGAAGAGCTAGATGACGATCTGAACATAACCAAGTTTAAGGTGGAAAGCGAGTCACTATGAACATTTCAATAAAAGATCTGGATGATCTGAAATATGCCAAATCCCTGCTGGAGAACCCGGGGTTAGCAGCAAAAATCACAAATTCACTTGGAACTCCTATTGAGAAGGGTTTTGATTTCCTGCCAAAAAGCTGGCATAAAATTGTATCATCCAGTAGCCAGAAGGCGCTGGAGGTTGCTGCCAATTCAGCAATCCTGACCATGAAAAAGTCAGCAAAACCGGATGCCGCAAACACTCTTCATAAAATCATGGTGGCCGGATCAGGTGCAGCTGGCGGTTTCCTGGGTCTTCTTGCGCTACCGATAGAACTTCCTGTTTCTACTGCTATCATGATGCGTTCCATTGCCGATATTGCCAGAAGTGAAAACCAGTCAGTTTCAGACCCTCAGATAAAGATAGCGTGCATAGAAGTTTTTGCACTGGGTGGGCCCGGTAAAGACGATGATGCGGTTGAAACAGGATATTTTGCCATCCGCTCCGGGTTAGCCAAATCCGTAACCGATGCAGCACAACATATTGCCAGCAAAGGATTGAGCGGTAAAAGTTCTCCTGCACTGATCAAGCTTATCTCACAAATTTCTTCTCGATTCGGCATCCAGGTATCAGAAAAAATGGCTGCCCAGGCAATTCCTGTAATTGGCGCTGTTGGCGGTGCAGTTATTAACACACTGTTTATTGATCATTTCCAGGCTATGGCCCGTGGCCATTTTATTGTTTTACGACTCGAGAAAAAATACGGCTTTGATGTTATAAAACAGGCATATGCAGTTTTGTGAATTAAACACCATCAGCTTTTACTGTGGAGAAATCCTATGCGCTGGAAACAATTTTTTACCCCTGTCAAATCTATGAATAGTGGCGAGGCGAAGCAACTCCTCCAGGATCATGAACTGACAGATGTTCAGATCCTGGATGTACGTCAGCCTGCAGAGTACCAGGCCGGCCATATCGCAGGAGCGATTCTTATCCCCCTGCCCCGGCTTTCAGACTCCTACCATCTGCTGGCTAAAGATAGGCCTCTGCTGGTTTATTGAGCCGTCGGAGGCAGGAGTCGCGTGGCGACTCAACAGCTTGCAGGAAACGGCTTTACCAATGCCATCAACCTTTCCGGCGGTTTCAAGGCCTGGACAGGGCAAAGTGCATTTGACGGCGAAGAAGATGGTCTGGAGCTGTTCACTGATCTCTCCAGACCAACCGACGTTCTGATTATGGCCTATTCGCTGGAAGAGGGCTTGCAGAATTTCTACGAAACAATGGTATCCCGGGCTGAATCCGAGGAAGTTATCAAAGTATTTACCCAGCTGGCGGCCATTGAAGATCTGCACAAGGATCGTCTTTTCAAAGAATATACCCGTATCACCGGTTCCGATGACCGAGAGAGATTCCTGGCCAAAATACAAAAAAAGATGCTTGAGGGCGGACTCACCACAGAAGAATACCTGGCCAGGTTCGGCACGGACTTAGAGCGTGTCGACGAGGTTATTGGCATGGCTATGTCCATAGAGGGTCAGGCCCTGGATCTCTATAGCAGGGCAGCACAACGTGCTGAAAATGCAGATAATAAAATAACACTAGAGAAAATTGCTGCTGAAGAAAAAACTCACCTGGAAAAACTTGGTGAACTTATGGATTCAATCCTGGGAGAAAACGATGGCTAAAAAACTCCTTTTGGCCGGTGGCGGCCATGCCCATATGATGATGCTGGCCCACATCGGCACACTTACCACTGAAGGTCATGAAGTTACCGTGGTTCAACCCTCCAATCACCACTATTATTCAGGTATGGGTCCCGGGATGCTGAGCGGCTTCTATACTGCAGAGGATATCCGGTTCAGAACCCGTTTTGTGGTGGAACGCCAGGGGGGCCGATTTCTTCTGGATAAGGCTGTTCGAATCGACGCAGAGAAGCAATGTGTCGAGCTTGAATCTGGGATTCGTCAGGAGTATGACGTTCTCTCCTGCAACACAGGCAGCTTCGTCCCTTTTAATGATATCGAAGGTGAGAATGATAAAATCTTCAGCGCCAAACCCATCGAACAGCTGCTCGAAGCACAAAAAAATATCATTGGTGGCTGCAGCAACCCCGACCTGAGTATCAATATCGTTGGAGGCGGCGCTGCTGCTGCAGAAATTGCAGGAAACGTACATCATCTTGCGGTAAAAAATGGCTGCCCCGGAGTTAAAGTGAGGATTTTTGCCGGCAGCAAACTGATGAAAAATGCTACACCGGCAATACAGCGCATAATCAGAAACTATTTCCAGAAGAAAAATATTACAATCGACGAATCCGGTCATGTGGACCGAATCGAAAATTCTACCGTGATCATGAAAAACGGTCAGAGCCACAGTTCCGATTTTATTTTTCTGGCTACAGGTGTACAGCCGTCTCCCCTGTTTTCAGCTTCAGATCTACCCACCGGGCCTGATGGAGGACTGCTGGTAAATGAGTATCTTCAATGCCCCGACCACCCTGAAATCTTTGGCGGAGGAGACTGTATCTACTATGAACCCCGTCCCCTGGAAAAGGTTGGTGTCTATGCGGTGCGTGAAAACCCGATCCTCCTGCACAATGTCCTGGCCAGTCTGCAGGGAGGCACGCTGCAGCCATTTGACCCCGGCGGAAATTTTCTGGCAATTTTCAACCTCGGCGGAGAGTATGGTGCCCTGCAGAAAGGGCTGCTTAACTGGGGTGGTAAAATCTCCTTTATGGTCAAGGATTATATCGACAGAAGATTTATGACACGATTCCAGAGCCTGGAGAAGGAGTAGCTCACAGCCTGTGGTAACCGGTATCTGAAATATGGCGTACGCCTATATAAAAACCTGACGATGTCGCTTCAGGTCGTAGTTCCGGAGGGGCCGACAACGACAGTCATTGCTTCACACTACTGTTTCTGCAGCCCAAATGGGTTGTCAAAAGCCCGCCGCTCCTCTTCGCTCCCCTGCTTGTAGAAAGAGTGCTTGCTGTCGGTAACAAAATATTCCCAGAAAGGTGGTTCAAAGCTCTTCTCAAGGATCGTGAATGCCCCCTTTTTCTGTTGCTCTTTCAGGTAATCTTTCCTGGCATCGAGAGGCTCCGGTCCGCTCTGTTGAAAAATAATGCGTCCGCCGTATTGCTATAGAGTGCCTTGTTAACCATCCATTGGGTGATAAAAGCTTTGGCGACAGTCCGCTTGACTTTAAGAACATCTTCCGGATTCTGTTTGTTCTCACGCTCCTCCCGGAGGCTATACTTGTGGAGGCTCTCAAGAACAGCGAGTTCTGATTGCAGCTGCTCAGTCTGTTCTGCAGGCAGTGATACGTCTTTAAGCTGCTGCTCGACTTCAACCCTCCTTGCGTCATTCCTCTTTCGATCTTCAAGCATAGACTGATCAAGGTAGGTAATATAGTGATCGATATCCTCTGGGGTGGCTTCTATGTCGTTCTGCCGCTCATACTCCTGAAAAAGCTTTTGCATGATTACATACTGCATCTCATCAGGATTCTTCGTTCTGATTTGCATGCCAAGCACCTCTGCGACAAGAGGGTCTTCCGATTTGCCGTAGCTCTCCATGGCATAAGCTTGTGTGGCTAATAGAAACAATATTATTACAGTACAAAAAATATAACACAAATTTCGCATAGTTTTTTTCTTTTTTAATGATGACAGCAATGTAATTAATTCATGTTGGTACAGTTGACAATAAGATAATGATAATTTATTTTATAAATGGATTAAATGCTTTGACATATGAATCCAGGGAGATTACTTGGCCGAATGGCTAAGTATTGAAGGTTGAAATCAAAAAATTCCCACTCCATCCGTCGTGCACATAAACCGCAACCATCGCTTGCAGTGACATACTTGAAAATCTTTTAAAGACAAGGAGTAAGGAAATGATACGAGGTCTTACAGGAACAGCTTTAACTGTCGTTGTCGTCGTTGTTGTACTTAGATTTATGGGTGTCATCTAACACCCATGAAAGAGGCTTTCACAACGATGACACCGTTACGCTGTTATGAAAGCACATGACCTTCATATAAACATAATTACGTATGATGGCGTCGTAAAACAAAATAGCAGTCTTTTTACACTGTGATCGTGTACTTGTTTATCAGTTTCGGTAACAGCACTGTATAAAACCTTTTATAAATGGACAGATAAATGCATAATCGATCATGGGTTTCCTTTGGTTTACCTGTCTTCTCTGTTTTTTTCCTGCAGTTGGTACTACAGTTACCGGCAAGCGCCAGTGACAACAAGCTTCCGGGTAACCTCATCTCACCCCAAACAGGCACAATCTGTAATGAGAAGGTAAAAATCTGTTACGATTCTTTTGGAGTAAGTATTGGCATCACCAAAGATGTCATGGGAGAACAGGCGGCGGATAAACTGACCCGCGAGCTCGCCACGGTGAGTGAGGAAAATTTTGACCGGACAAATTTCAATCCGGTAGAGGGGATTTCCTGTCACACCCTTGAAAAGGCATGCTATGAGGACAACACGATAAATGAACCACTTTCTTCTGCCCTTTTTGGTGATAATGTCGGAAAATACGGCCCTGACGCACTAATCGATATTCTCTGGGCCTGGGATGGGTCACTATACAATAACGATACTGAAATAATGGCAGCAGACGGCANNNNGCAATAAGGTATTCGGCAACTACACTGCCAAGGGAAAGTCACTTTCAATCACACTCGGACCAACCACGCTGATGGCCTGCGGGCCTGACTCTCAGGAGCAGCAATTCCTTAGAGATCTGCAAGGTGCTGCTGTCTGGTTCTTGAAAAAAGGCGACCTCTATCTTGATATCAGGGCCGATACCGGCACTATTCGTTTTTACAGAGGAGTTGCCCTGTAAAATACTAAAGTGAGCGACACCCACAACCCAAAAGATACATTATTTCACCACAGAGAACACAGAGAAAAGAATTTCTTTTTTGCTTTCTTTGTGTCCTCTGTGGTTTAAGTTTTTCTTGTTTTTTATGACAGAAGTTCAGGAGTAAGGCACTAATCACCTGGAGAATAAGCAGTGCGCCCAATCTTTATTTTTGTTCAATTGCTGGTCATCTGTACAGGACTCGTTTGTGCTTATGCTACCGATCCAAGCTTTGACTGCTCAAAGACCGCTCACGACGCTGAAGAGCTTATATGTAACGACGATAAACTTGCAGCACTGGATAATCAGCTTGCAGGAGTCTACCATACCGCACAACAGAATTTCCCGGAAGATGAGCGTAAGAACCTGAAGGCAATTCAGCGGGGCTGGATAAAAGGACGTAATGATTGCTGGAAGAGCGACGACCTGCGCAGCTGCGTCAAATTCGCATACGAATCCAGGATCACTGAACTGCAGATTCAGGGGGGCCTAATCACCAGACCGGAACCTGTACAGTACCAGTGCAGTGGTGGGGAGTATGACTACCTGACTGCAATTTTCCACAGGGAAACCGTCCTGCCAGCAGTTGTACTTACCCGAGTTAACAACCGGCAAACATGGCAGGTTATAGCCTATCAGACTCACTCCGGCAGCGGTGCCAGGTATACGGGTCAAAATGTCCTCTTCTGGAGTAAGGGTAATGAGGCAATGGTTGAGTGGAATGGAAACAAGTTCAAGTGTAGAGAACTATCAACACGGAAATAATTAGCAACACTGATGGCGTCGTAAAAAGTTCGATGTCTGGAGTCATAGAGATATTGCCAGACGCCAATCACATTTATCCGGCGGGAAGAGTGAGCACCGGGGAAAGCGCCTGTGAACCTCTTTCTGCCAGGGAAAACAGGAAAAGAAGAAAGGAAAACAAGCGCTTGGAACGATAATCAGTGTCTTCTATATAAAACCAGTGATCACGATATTCTATTGCCAGAAACGCATCTCCAGGCTTCTCCTCGGAGCTTTTTATGAATACCCTGGAGCGCTTTTCGTCAATTGTCGTTGAACTAGTATAATTGCCACTAGAAGCCCTGTTTTCTTTGATATGGTTTTCCGGGACTCGCACGTATTGTGATATTTCGGCAATAATCTCGAGCATGGAGCGGGTAAGCATGGCTATTTCTTTGTCATTTGCAGCAGAAGAACCGTAAATCAGACTGAACTCATCGCTATCCGGATTCAGGCCTAGCAGTTCAAGAAAAAGGAGTACCTGCTGTTCAAACTCTTTCTCGCTATTGCGTCGGAAGAAGACAATTACTTTTCCATTCTCTTTATCCATCAGTCTCGAACCAAGGCCTCCGGACTGCTGGATATAAGCCAGGGTATCAAGAACCTCGAGAAACTCCTTGTCCGCACTTCTATTCATCATTTGTCTCCCGCTGCTGTTATAGAGATCATTAACTGCCGACAGACACACACGAAGAATAAACTCTGCATTCCATCCCGATTGAATCAGGCTGAAGAGTACATGGGGAGGAATCGGGGTAAGCAAACTTTTAGCAAATTTTTTTCCCATCATAGGAGTGTACGTTATGGTTGGACGATCCGCAAACTTACCCTTTCCTCCCAGGGTCATACCATTTCCAAAAAAGTCTCCGGAACTTAAATCAGCACTTGCCTCCAACTGGGTTTCAAAAGTGTACTGATTAACAATAGAGCCAACTTCAAGAAAAATTGGTGTGTCTCCATAGCGCAGTTTAACGATATTCAGCAGCATCATCTGTTTCCACGACTCGGCAATGGAGGTTGAATAATCAAATCGATCCCGTTCCACTGTGGCAGGGCCAATTGTCGCACAGCCTGAAAAAATAAAAAGGAGGAGTAAACTAAAAAGCAGCCTGCAAGTAAGTGAAACTCTCATGTTCTTCCCTCTGGTTTAATAAAAGTAAGGACAAGCTATTTTTCTGTGCTTTCCTTTACCAGCAACCATCCAGTAACAACTCCCGCAACGCTTACGGGGGCATGACAACCCGTGGGTTCTTGTTACTCTCTTGTTATCAATGCATTAAGTCTATCCCAACAAAAATTGGCTGAGTTTCTTACGTAATCAGGATTTTTTATGAATTTCCCCACGGGCCAGAGAGGCGAAGATACCAAAAACACAGAGTGCACTGAAAACAGCAAAGGTCCAGCAGATACTTTGCAGCAACTCGGGATAAAGCCCGGGTGCAATGGCTTGCCCGCCAACAAAAATAGAGAGTATCAATGTGGCGATTCCCATGGAAAACACCTGCCCGAGAACACGCATGGTGCCGGAGGAACCTGCCGCGATACCAAGATAGCGTGGTTCCACAGAACCCATGATGGCATTCATATTGGGCGAAGAAAACAGGGCAAAACCAAAGCCGAGAATCAATAGC
Organism: Desulfobulbaceae bacterium UBA2775; assembly: GCA_002352445.1. GTDB lineage: Bacteria > Desulfobacterota > Desulfobulbia > Desulfobulbales > Desulfocapsaceae > Desulfomarina. The sequence continues at coordinate 17,875 of DEIL01000207.1, read as the reverse complement.
ATCCCCGCAATACTAAAAACCGACGTCTCCTGTGTAAGAAAACTGAAATATAACAACCCGATGAAGGTAATGCCCATTCCAATGGAAGAGATCACCCGGGGTTCAATACGATCTGACATACGGCCTGCCAAAGGTGAAAACAGTGCCATCATAATTGGCTGTGTTATCAGAACAATACCGGTCATCCTCGAATCCAGTCCCTTAATATACTGCAGGTAAAAGCTGAGCAAAAATGTCAGCCCGAAAGTGGCGCTGTAGTGGATCAGGGCTGCAGCATTAGAGAGGGCAAACACCCTGTTCTGGACAAAGAGGTTCACCTGGAATAACGGCTCTTTGATTTTTATCTGGCGGTAAACAAAGGCGGCCAGGCCGCCACATCCGGCAAGAAGGAAAAGCACACCCAGACGGTGCGCCAGGGTTGAAAACCCGTAAATGATACCAACAAGTGAAGGAATATAGAGAAGTGCCCCTATCCAGTCATAACTTTCATTTGCAGCATCCGCCCATTCACCCTTTAGAAACAGTATAATCAGAAGCGGCGGCATGACACCAAGAAAAAAGATAAGAATAAACAGGCTCCGCCACCCCAGATAATGAGTGAGTAGCCCGCCAAGAAAAGGGCCGGTTAACAGACCAATGTAAACGGCTGTGACGGCCAGCCCAAGTACCCGCCCGCGCTGATGTGGGGGAAATACCGAGGTCAGAATCGCCATACCTGTACTGAAAATCATCCCTCCCCCCAGCCCCTGCATAGTTCTGAACAGAAGAAGGAGAAATACATTCGGAGACAATGCACACAACAATGAACTCAGAGCAAACAGTCCAAAACCATAGCCCAGTATTTTTTTTCGTCCTACAATATCTGCCAGCCGTCCCATGGGAACCAGAGACACCCCGGCTGCAAGCAGGTATGAGGTTGCAACCCAACTGAGCAGGATAGCGCTTATCCCCTGGTTCCGAAATCCTTCTTCAATCGCGGGCAGTGCGACATTGACGGAAGATATCATAAAGGGTGTAATAAAAGAGCTGATCGTGGCCACGGTCAGGGCCGAGCGCTGAACACTATTCATATTCTCCTTTCAGTGCATGTGTCTCAGATTGCGAAATGAAAGAAGTATACTTAATTAAAATTAAACTGTAATTGTAAAATTGAGCAAAGCCAACGTACTGAACCCGGGAGTCGAGTACCATCTTGAATTCTAAACGCTGATAATCTATACTGCTTCCAAGTGATCCAGGTGACCTATCACCTTTAAGTCAATTCCTACACCAATCGGAGGAGCTACCATGTCAGAGAATCTCATTGAACGTACAGCGTCCGCCTATACCTACCCCCTGCTTATTAAAAATCTGCTCTATTCTCCGGTGATCGATAACCCCGAGCAGGAAATTGTCTACGGTGACCAGCTTCGCTTCAGCTATAGTGAATTTCGCCAACGTATATGTCGGCTTGCAAATTCCCTGGTTAAGTTAGGTATACAGCCCGGCGATACTGTGGCAGTGATGGATTGGGACAGCCACCGGTATCTCGAATGCTTTTTTGCAATCCCGATGATCGGCGCAGTGCTCCATACCGTCAACGTCCGCCTGCCCCTGGATCAAATTATCTACACCATCGATCACGCTGACGATGACTTTATTTTTGTGAACAGCGAGTTTCTGCCGATCATCGAGCAGATTAAAGACAGAATTCCCAAGGTCAGAGGTTTTATCCTGCTGACCGATGAACCAGACCGGCCGGAGGCCGCCCTCCCCCTGGCAGGGGAATATGAGTCATTGCTGGCTGCAGCCGAAAGTGATTTTAGTTTCCCCGACTTTGATGAAAACACCAGAGCCACCACCTTCTATACAACAGGTACCACGGGGATGCCCAAAGGGGTCTATTTCAGCCATCGTCAACTGGTGCTACACACCCTCGCCGCCTTAGCGGCTCTTGGCACACCCACTGCCCAGGGGAGGTTCCATCAGCAGGATGTCTATATGCCGATCACTCCAATGTTCCATGTCCATGCCTGGGGAGTTCCCTATATCGCCACTACCCTGGGAGTAAAACAGGTCTATCCGGGCAGATATATACCGGATACGCTACTTCAGCTCATAGAAACGGAGGGCGTTACCTTCTCACACTGTGTGCCGACAATCATGCATATGCTGATGGACAGTCCGAAATTTTCATCCGTTGATCTCTCCCGCTGGAAAGTTATCATCGGCGGAGCAGCCTTACCTAAGAAAATGTGTCAGGCTGCGCTGGCCAGGGGAATTGATATTTTCACCGGTTATGGCATGTCTGAGACCTGCCCCATACTGACCCTGGCCCATACAGGTGATGAAGACCTTGACGAAGAGGCGGAAGTTGAGCGTCGCTGCAAGACAGGTAGACCTATACCCCTGGTTGAATTGAAAGTGGTTGATAGTGAGATGCAGGAAATTGCACCCGATGGCGAACAGGTCGGGGAAATAGTGGTACGTGCTCCCTGGCTCACCCAGGGGTATCTGAAAGACAAAGAAAATTCAGAAAACCTCTGGCTGAATGGTTACCTGCATACCGGTGACGTTGCTGCCATGGATCAGCATAACTATGTCAATATTACCGACCGGATGAAGGACGTGATCAAAATGGGTGGAGAATGGCTCTCCTCACTGGAACTTGAGGATGTTGTCAATCTGCATCCGGCGGTGGCCGAAGTTGCTGTAATCGGCATGGCCGACCAGAAATGGGGAGAACGGCCCCTGGCCCTCATTGTGCTCAAGGAGGGCGAAAAACAACTGGAAGAAGAGGAGATGGCAAGCCATGTCAGGGGATTTATCGACAAGGGGGTGCTCGTCAGATTTGCCTCACAGCTGAACATCCGCATAGTCAATGCTATCGAAAAAACCAGCGTCGGCAAAATTAATAAAAAACTCCTGAGGGAAAAACACCTTTAAAAGCAGAAGAGCAGATTACCAAATATAGCTGCTGGTCTTCTTTCCCATAAGTTCAATCTCAAAGACCTGGCGGGCAGCGGCTGAGCATATACCGTAACAGACATGAAGAGGAAGCAGATGTTCTTCCCTTGGATGACAGTATCTTGCGGCTGGGGCACTCTCCCATTTTTCCAGCCTCCCCGCTCTCTCCTCTTCAGTCAACCCGTCACTTGAAAGGGTATCTATAAGCCATTTTTCAAAAGATTCATTCCCGGATTTTGCTTCCTTTGTTGGTTCTTCATGAAAGGCCCGAAGGTTATGAAATGAGGCTCCGGAGCCGATTGTCAGCAGATTTTCTTCTTCCAACAGACCGGATAAAGCCCTGCCGATCCGGATGTGCTCAGCGGCATGCAGACTGTTTAAAAGGGAGAGTTGGACACAGGGTATCGTGGCCTCCGGATACATTATTTTCAGGGGAACAAAAACACCGTGATCAAACCCACGATCTTCATCAGTAGCCGCCTGAATACCACTATTTTCCAATAGTTTTACAATCCTGCCTGCCAGTAAAGGATCACCCGGCGCAGGATAAGTTATCCTGTAGGATTCTTCGGGAAAACCAGAGTAATCATAGAAAAGAGGGGGAGCAACACCACTGTTGACTGTCGGCCGACTCTCCTCCCAGTGCCCGCTGATCACAAGGATCGCCGAGGGTTTAACAAGTAAAGACGGCACATTTTCCAGAAAATCGATCAAGTCTCTATGGCGAGGTTCTCCAAGCAGGGGCCAAGGCCCGCCGCCATGGGGGATATATATTACTGACCCCGGTTGATCGCTCATATTACTCACTCCATCATTATTTGAAAAATTGTAAAAGTGCATGCAGTGTAGTCATAGGATGCGGAGGGCAGCCGGGGATATACAGGTCGACGGGTATCAGGCGGTTCAGATCGCCGACGATATCCTTACTCCCCCAAAAAGGACCTCCGGAGATGGAACAGCAGCCGCTGGCGATTACTACCTTGGGTGCTGGAACAGCTTCATAGGTCGAAAACAGAGCAGCCTTCATATTATTGGAAATCGGTCCGGTAACATGGATGCCGTCAGCATGCCGGGGAGAAGCCACAAAATCAATACCAAAGCGTTGGAGATCAAAAAAAGGTGTATTAAGAACGTTGGTATCTGCTTCACAGGAATTACAGCCACCTGCGGAAATCTGCCTGAGTTGCAGAGACCTTCCAAAGAGATTCTTGAAGTGTTGTTTGGAATGTTCCGCCAAAGCAGGTAAAGAACCGCTGGTAAACAAAGCGTCCCTGCTGGAGGTGCCTAATTCGAAATTATTGCTGAAGGTCACAAATTTCCCCTGAGACTGGATCTCACATTGACCACAGAAGGTGCAGCGACCAATATCGATAACCATCTTATCGATATCAATAGCCTGTTGAGGGCAGGCTTCCGCACACTCCCGAACCAGTTTTTTGTCGCAGTCCTGGTGAACCGTGGGCAACCCCCGGAAACGGGAGTAAAGGTTGATTTCCTCTTTTGGATATTTCGTTGTTCTATATCCCTGTTTCCATCGATTTTTTATGACTTTTAACATATATGCGAACCTCTAAATATTTCTTGTTTGTTACAGATCAAACCCGCAATAGGAGAGATTGAAACTCTTGTTGCAGAGGGGGAAATCTGAAATACCCTGGTTGCGCAGAGACATGGCGAGTCCGGTCCAGTTATGAAACGATGGATCCTTAACTTTGTAGCGCAGAATCGAACCATTTTTATCTGTTAACATGCAATGAGATACTTCACCACGCCATGCCTCATTAATGGTAACCACAAAAGAATCGGGAGCAAGGGTGTGGTAAGCGGGAACAGCGATGGGGGCAGCATCAATATCTTGTCTCAGCAGGTCAGTAATGCTTTGCAGAGAATGCATGATTTCTTCACGTCTGACATTGGCTCGGCTGTAGACATCACCAACAGTCCGCTTATTTTTGTTTGCCTCCAGTTGAGCATAAGCTTCTGTCGGAAAAGTGATGCGGGCATCGTAGGATAGTCCGCTCGCTCTTCCTGCAAAGCCGACAAGACCAAGTTTTTCAGCGGTATTCCGGGGTACAGTGCCAGTGTGTTCAAAACGGGCCAGTACCGTATGAGCAGAGAAAAGAAGATCACAGACATCGGCTATACCCGGAGTCTCTTCTGCGACCTTATCACGGACAATCCGGCGCTGTTCTTCAAGCACAGGAAAAACAATCCCACCGGGTCTCACCAATCCTTTACCAAAACGGTTACCAGCCAGGGTGAGCAGCATGTTTAAGAACTCGCCACGGATTCGGCCGAAATAATTTAAGGGTGGGTTAAAAGCAACGTCACCACTTAACGCCCCGAGATCACCAACATGGTTACTAATACGTTCCAGTTCCAGGGCAATGGTTCGTACAACCTTTGCACCGTCATTCACCTTGAGTCCGGCAAGGGCTTCAATGGCCTGAGAGTGGCAAAGACTGTGGCCGATTGCAGTGTCTCCGGCGATAGACTCTACAATGGTCGGCAGACGAGTCAGGGGTTGCTCTGCCTGTTCGAGAAGCTTCTCCACCCCACGGTGCTGATAGCCAAGCTGGATTTCAAGACTGAGTACTTCCTCACCTGCACATTGGAAACGAAAATGTCCGGGTTCAATAATGCCGGCATGGACAGGGCCCACGGCAACTTCATGGATAGCATCACCGTCTACGGTGAAATAGGGGTAATTGCCGGGAATGTCATGGCTATAATCGTTACCGAAGACGTCTTTTTTACCGCGACAGTTCTCATGATAGCGAACCATTTTCAGCCAGGGATGATTCTTGGGGTGGGCCCCGAATTGCTCGGCAATCTCACGCTCGAACATATGAAATTTCTCACATTCAGGGGTGAGTGAGGGATATTCATCAGCAAGAGAACATCCTGCAGTATAAAGATCAAGTCCGGCGCGGATGACCGTGATCAGCTTGAGAATGGATTGTTCATCTGTGTAGGCAAAAAATTGTACAACAAAACCACTGTGCCGGGTGGCGTTAAGCACAGCCTCTTGAAAGATTGAAAAATCGAGATCAGGAATGTCTGCGCGGGAGACTACCTGTCCGTTTTGTATGTGCAGGAAGTTATCCATTTACAGGGCCTCCAATGGAGGAAATCACATTCTGAATTGTCTGGTAAATACTATCCGGCAGCCAGATAGTTAACACCAGTGATGTTAACAAAAGAATAATGGGGGGGAGTGCTCGCGGCCATTTATCAGGTACAAGAATTTCATCATTTTCATTGTCCTTGAAAATCATCTGCATAACAAGTTTTGCGGCACCTGCAAAAATCAGGATCAGACTGAAGATAAAGATACTGACTGTTACGTAACGACCAGCCTTGATAGCTCCGAGAATAATGAGAAGTTCACTGATAAAAAGGCCAAAAGGTGGGAATCCGGAAATACCGACAAAGCCGGCAAAAAAGGTAATTCCGGTTTTAGGAAACAGACGAAGTACCCCTCCGGTTTTGTCTATCAATTTAGTGCCATAACCAAGCAGCATGTTGCCCGCGGAGAGAAAGAGAGACGATTTGATAAGAGAGTGATGAATTATATGGAGCATAGCGCCAAAGGCCGCCAAGCCACCGATCCCTATGCCGATGGTGATAATACCCATGTTTTCAATGCTGGAATAAGCCAGCATCCGCTTATAATCTTTTTGATTCAGAATGAAAACAGCCGAAACCAGCATGGAGGCAAGGCCAAATGCGATAAGGACGTTGCTCGAATATTCGCCTAATCCAGCCGCAAACATGAGCTGGTGGCAGCGATACACGCCAAGGAAGGCACAGTTGAGAAGTGCACCTGAAAGTAAGGCCGAGGCGGGAGTAGGCGATTCACTGTGGGCATCAGGCAGCCAGGTGTGCATAGGAGCAAGTCCTACTTTGGTGCCATAGCCAATGACAATAAAGATGAAACCGGCTTTCAGCCAGAGCGGATTGAGCTGAGGTGCAATCGCGTACAAAGAAGTAAAACTAATCCGCACATGAATATCGCTAATCTCCATGGAAAAAATAACAAAAAAACAGCCGAGCAGTGCCAGAGCAATACCAACCGAGCAGATAAGTACATATTTCCAGGTGGCTTCAAGGGATTCTTTGGAGCGACGAATAAAGATAAGTGGCGCACTCATCAGGGTGGTCGCTTCCACCGCCACCCAGAACATAATTATATGATCGGCTATGGTAACCATGGACATGGCTGAGAGAAAGAGGAGCATACACCCATTAAAAGTCGGCTCTTTACTCATCTCCACCTCACTCATATAAAAGACGGTATACAGGGAGATGAAAATAAAGAGAAAGGAGAGGATCGCAAGCAGCAGCATACCCTCAGGGGAATTACTGAAGTATCTGGTTTGCAGAGGTCCGGTGAGCTTGAACCATTCCATCGTTGTGAAAAATGCATGGATAACAGCAGTGCTGAGTAGAACCACCCGCCCTGTTTTTACAGGAAGGAAAAAAACGGCGATTCCTGCAATAAGTGGAATTATAAAAACAAATTGGAGCATGTTATCAATCCTTTAGCTGTCCCAGAAGGGCTGTGTCAACATCATCAAAGGTATGGTTAATATTATTAAGAACAATACCCATAACCAATACTGCAACAAGGAGATCAAGAAGGACCGCGAACTCGACTACATATTGGGCATGAACTACTTTAGCAAGAGCTGTTCCGATAAGATAGATCCCGTTCTCCATCATCAGGTAACCTATAACCTGGGTAATTGCCTTCCGGCGTGTCATAAGCAAGATTAAGCCGGATCCCATGGTTGTGATGCCGGTTACCAGAAGGAGTTTATGATTTGCTGCAAAATCGGCAAGGTGGGGATGGTTGGCAATATATATGGGATAATTGATCGAATGCAGGCTGTTCGTAATATAGACGGAAAGAACTATCATAATCAGTCCCGCAAAAAGCGAGGCATGGTAACCGATAATAGGCTCAATTTCCCTGCTGGTTACAACCTTATTGACTGCAATGAACATCAGGGCGGGAATAAGGAGGCCTTTGACAAGAACCAGGATTAGAAAAAACATGATCAGGCTAAAACTCAACCCGTGCGCTGTGTTCAGGACAAGAGGAACTGCTGAAACGACGATTCCCTGAAAGGCCACGAGCTTGACCAGAGCCGCTAAGCGGTTTGATTTAAGCGAAAGTAGTACCGACAGAAGAATCATCGCTAAAAAAATATTGGAAATATGCATTGCTAGACAAGCTCCATGGTGAGAATAGTTGCAAAGAAGACAAGAGCAAAGGATGTAAGTATAAAGTTGGGGACCATATCCATCTTATACCGTGCCGTAATTGACTCAACCAGGCCAATTCCAGCATATAGCAGGGTCATGATGGTGATAAATATAATGAAATTAAATACTGCAATCCCCGTGTGGAAGGGATAGAGCATACAGGTGATAAAGGCGGAGTAAAACAGCATTTTACAGAAAGATCCCATTTCAATAAGAGCAAGATCCGGGCCGCTGTGGTCAAGGATCATAACCTCATGGATCATGGTCAGTTCAAGATGGGTAGCCGGGTCATCAACGGGTACCCTGGAGTTTTCCGTCAAGAGAATAATGAACAGGGCAATTAGAACCAAAATAATCAAAGCTGCAGATTGAGACCAGAGATTGACGACCTGGTTGCCTGAAAAATATTCAGCAAAGCTTAAGCTTCCTCCACTGAGCCGAAAGAAGAGCACCAGAATGATAAAAATTGTGGCCTCGGCCAGAGCTGAGAAAAACACCTCTCTTGCTGCTCCCATTCCCTCGAAGGGGGATGCCGTATCCAGAGCAGCCAGAACCGTAAAAAAACGTCCAAGACCAAGCAAATAGAAAAGCATGATTACATCGCCATGGAAGGAAAGAACAGGCGACAAACCGGCAAAAGGGAAGAAGAGCAAAAGCATGAAGGCAGTGACAAAAGAGACAATCGGGCCCAGCTTGAAAATAAAAGTAGTGGAGGTTGAATAGACAGAGCCCTTACGCAGCAGCTTGATCAATGTATAGTATTTGATCAGCAATGGTGCGCCTTGTTTTCCACCGAAAAAAGCCTTTACCTTTAAAATGACTCCCATAAACAGGGGAGCCAGGCTAAAGACTACCAGTAACAAGAGAAGTGACGCAAAAGAAAATGTGAATTCCATCCTGTCTTCCTATATGAAAATGAGCATAACCACAATGGCCAGCACAATGTAACCGATATAGAGCTGGATATTACCATGTTGGATCCAGCGCAGCTTATTAAGAAGATACAGAGCCGGGTGGACAACGAAAGTATTCAGCCCAATTTCAGATATATCATGTATGTGGGAACTGTAGGTTGTTTCACCAGGGAAAATTTTATTGATTCCTGAATATTTTTTCCGTACCCGGACAAAGGGTCGAAAAAAATCGACTATGGTATCTCCATAGGATGTGCCAGTGTACTGCATGCGGACGGTGGGCTGAGTAAAACCGCACCCCCAGGTTCCAGACCGGGTAACCTCCTTGCCGGCATAGGAAAATCTTCTGAAAATAGAGACCACAAGAATTAGCAGAAAAAACAGGATAACCGTCCTGGATATATTAGTTATGATCGGCATAAACTGCGTGATCTCATAATCGGCAACCAGAGGAATCGCCTGACTTGCCCGGAAGGCTGCCTGCACAAAATAATCCGGCCAGACTCCGATTGTGAGACAGAGAGCCGCTAGTATCAGTTGAGCAAGAACCATGGAGAAACCGGGTTCAGATGCCCGGACAGCGAGATCGCTTCTGGGCTCACCAAGAAAAACAACCCCCACAACCTTGGTGAAACAAGCAGCGGCCAGACCACCGATAACAGCCAGAGAAATAATCGCCAGTATGGAGAATAAAAAAGATGCACCCTGTAGTTGCAGACCCTGAAAGGCACCATAATAGATTAGAAATTCACTGATAAAACCATTGAATGGAGGAAGACCGGAAATGGAGATAGAACCGACGAGAAATGTACGGCCGGTAACGGGCATTTTCTTGATCAGCCCTCCGAGCTGATCAATTTTAGCCGTCCCCGTCTGCTGTATGACCGCACCGGCTCCCATGAACAGCAATGATTTGAACAGAGAGTGGTTAAACACATGAAGGAGACCACCGGCGAAGCCGAATGCTGCCATAGTCTTGTTGCCGGTTGCCGCACCCAGCATACCGATGCCCAGACCCAGCAGTATGATGCCGATGTTTTCGACACTGTGATAGGCCAGCAGCCGTTTGATATCATGTTTTCCGATGGCATAAACAACGCCAAGAATCCCTGAGATGATACCGAGTACAATAACGATTTGACCGAAAAGAGCAGATGTTGGTTCCAGTAAGAGGTAGAAACGTACAATACCGTAAATCCCAATTTTGATCATCACACCGGACATCACAGCGGAAACATGACTTGGGGCAGCAGGGTGGGCATAAGGAAGCCAGATATGAAGCGGTATAATACCCGCCTTGGAACCACAGCCGATCAGAATAAGAATAAAGGCAATAAATTTGGCAGAATCAGGAATAGAGGCCAGTGCTTCAAACCCAACGCTACCGGTGTTCGAGTAGAGGAAACCGAAACCGGCAAAGATAAACAGAGCTCCAGCTTGAGTAAAGATAAAATAGATATATCCGGCATCCCTTGTCGCCTTTTTTTGAACATCATAGATCACCAGAAAAAAGGACGAGATAGACATCAGTTCCCAGGCAAGGGCAAATGTAACAAGGTTATTTGCACAGACGACGAGGGCCATTGAGATGATGAGCAATGCATAAAAGAAATAGTTGGCCGCTGTGGCTGTTGCTCGTTTTGCATCATTCAGATATTGGAAGCTGTATAGAGCAGCTACAGCAGAAACAACAAAAACAGATACGAGGAAAAAGGCTGAAACTGTATCGATCTTGAGAGAAAACGTGGAAACCTGCAGCCATGTGTGATTATAAACTGCCGGCTCAGTATGCTGAAGAAGCCGTTTTACTGCATCGTAACCACCCAGGCCGCAGCCACCGATAATAGCCAGAACTGCCCCTGTTTTCATCAATGAATAGGACTTGAATGCTGCAAGTGCCAGTACTCCACCAGCGCCAATGAGTAATATAGCGAGAAAAAATATATTCATACGTCCTCTTGTGTCACATCGATAAAAAAAGGAGATCTGACCATTGCATTTATACTTTGTTAAACTTGATGGCGTCGTAAAAATTCTTCATCTACTTCGTTGCTGCAAATTTTCCATCATTTCGGTGTACCCTAGTATGTCGAGGTCCTGCCAAAAACCTACAACGCAGGAGATCGGACTTTTTACGACGCCATCAAACTTGCAAGTGGGGAAATGACACCCACTATCAAACTATTCCATTTTAATAATTTATATTGATGTTTTTACCCTTTTGCAACGCACTCCTCAGAGAAGAGTACATAGAAAACAAAAAGCAGGACAGGAAACTATCGGCACCCCTTGCTATAAATCATAAAACACTGAAATACAGGCAATGAGTATGACCGTATAAAGGATTGTTGCCCCGAACCCAGCCCTCATATAATCCTTGGTACGATAGCCACCAGGTCTCATAATAAGAGCATTAACCTGGTGGGTCGGTAAGACAAAAGTATTCGAAGCCGATATTCCAACAACCATTGCAGCAACAATCGGGTTTGTGCCCACTCCCACAGCCATATTCATTGCCAGGGGTATCATCAGCACCGCCGCTCCAACATTGGAGGCAACCAGAGAGAAAAAAGCCGTGAGTACAGAGATGACCAGCATCAGAACGATAGGCGTAGGAGTACCTACTGCTGCAAGTACATGATCGGCGAAATAGGCTGCTGCTCCGGTGTTCTCAAAAGCCGTTCCGAGAGGAATAAGTCCTGCCAGAAGGAATACAGTTCTCCAGTCAACGGCCTCATAAGCGCGGTCGGCCGGAATAATTCTTGTAATGACCATGCCCAGGGCTCCAGTCAACAAGGCTATTGACAGTTTAACCCCAAAACTGAGAGCCATTACCAGAGAAAGGATGAGAAAAAATAATGCACACCTGGTTCTTTCAGGTGTCAGCTTTTCCCCCTTGATATCTTCAATGAATGCTATATCCATTTGTTGTTTGAGCAGGTCAAACTGCTGCCAGCGCCCCTGCATAAGGATAGTATCTCCCATACGCATCTCGGTCCTGTTAATATTGTCCAGGATAATTTCATCACCGCGGACAATGGCCAGAGGGTTTATCTGATAGAGAGCTCGAAATTGCAGCTCTGCCATTGTGTGTCGGCTTAAATTGGAATGGGGGATGACAACCCCTTCAATTACTCCTGTTTCATCGGGGGAATTTTCCTCTGCAAATACTTGAAATTCAGGTTTAATTTCCCAGCCATTATCAGCGGCCACCCGTTCGATCTTATCTGTTGAAGCGATAATCCAGAGGATATCCCCCGGTTCAACATGGGAATGCTGTGTAGGAGCGAGATCTTTAACATATCCTCCTTTTCTCGCAATACCTACAACAGTGATTTGATATTTGGGTCTTAGTTCAAGTTCCCCAAGAGTATGAGGGGGGTAGTAAATGGGGACTTCAAGTTCATAACCATGCCCGACAACATCACCGTAAATCTCCTGAAGCCTGCGATCCATATTATCTTCATCAAGGGAACAACTGTCAGCAGGCAGAAGCTTTTTACCAAAGAGCACAAAATAGACCAGGATTCCGGCTAAAAGAGCAAGACCTATAGGAGTAATTGATAGAAGTTCAAGGGGAACAAAAGGAGTATTATTTACAGCCTCCGGATTATGCTCCCACCAGCCAGCCATAAGATCATTGAGCATTATAAGAGGACTGGAACCTACCAGAGTCAGGCAACCACCGGTAATGGCACAAAACCCCATGGGCATGAGAATCCTGCTGGCAGAGATATTCAGCTGCCTGCTGATACGCATTGTTGCGGGTAAAAACAGTGCCGCAGCACCAATATTCTGCATAAAACTTGAAATAAATGCGACCGTCAGAGAAACAACAGTCATGATCTGCCGTTCACTCCGCCCAGCCACTTTGATGATTTGAGCAGCGACCATGTTCATAACCCCGGTTTTGTTGAGTCCGGCCCCTATGATCATAACAGCAATTATGGATACCACAGCATTGGAACTAAGCCCGGCAACCGCTTCCTCCGGACTCACTACACCTGACAGGGGAAGGAGAACCATCATCAGCCAACCAACAAGATCGACTCTAAGTAAATCAAATACAAAAAGAATGATGGCAAGTGTTAACAGGGAAAAAACTATAATCATATCCGTTGTTAAAGCGGAATGAAGCATTAATATCCTCTGGGGTAGTAGGGTTTCTGATCGGAGCAGGTATTTTCATAATACTATACGTTGATGGCGTCGTAAAAAGCCCGATCTCCTTCGTTGTAGGTTTTTCTCAGAACCTCAACATACCATATGTATTGTTGAGGGCCTGAGAAAAACACTACGCCCCGGAGTCTACGCTTACCTGTATATNNACTTAGCCATCTGGAACTTCCGATAAGCGTAGACTTCGAGTGACCTTTTTATGAGTTCATTATATGTTGATAATCCCATAAAAACACTTTTCTTATGAAAAAAGCAGAGAGGAAAAGTAATTGATCGTAACACTATACAGGAATTTAAGTGATTAATGGTATAGCTATATAGCACAATATTTCTAGAAAACAACTCTTTTGCGTGAAATCACAAAGAGTAGAGAATATCAACCACATAGCTGCAATCAAACTTTGTCGGAAAATTAAATTAACCATTTCCTTTGGAATTGTTAATTTAATTAGCTACAATGCTCCGTAATTCAGCTCAGTGGATTTATATAAAAGTCATATGCTATCTGGAAGGAAAGGGATTTCATGGATGTTAAAGATCAAAAAAAAGTGAACCGAGAGAAAAACTGGAATGGCTCTTGATAAAACTGATATAAAAATATTGAATATTCTTCAGGAAAACGGCCGCATAACAAATGCTAAGCTGGCAGCAAAAATAGGCATTTCTCCGCCTGCAATGCTGGAACGAGTCAAGCGGCTTGAAGCATCCGGTGTGATCAAAAAATATCTTGCCCTTCTCGACCGGGAGAAGACCGGATTTGGCCTGATGGCCATCATTATTATTTCACTCAGTCTCCATCAGATTTCTTCCCTACAGCAGGTAAAAGAACGACTGACCATACTTGAAGAGGTGCTTGAATGTTACCAGTTGACGGGGGATGTGGACTTTATGCTAAAAGTAGCCGTCAGGGACCTGCCGAGCTATACAGCATTTATAAATGACAAACTTTCAAGTATCCCCGGCATCCAGAACATCCGCACTTCTTTTGTCCTGGATACCTTGAAAAGTACGACTAAATTGCTGGTCAAGGTAGAATAGTCAAATACCCCCCCTCTATTCAACGCTTGCCCGATATCCATAAACCAACCGGGTATAAAACTGCTTTACATCTTCTCCCCCTTTTTTAACGGTAAGAGAATGAATCGGATCCATCCGGATTATACGTTTCTGGAAATAAGGGGGCTCTAATCGCTCTTTTCTGGATGTAACGACCAGGATATCTCTGCCGTTAAAATCCTGGGGATCAGCCCAATAGCGGTACATCAGTGAATTCCAACCGAACAGATGCTGGCCAAGAGTCTCCTTCACTCCTCTGTTTCTCTCAACTGAAGGTTTCTCAGCATTATTTTTCGTCCTGTAAAATGCTATTCCACTTGAAATCTGATAACGATCCAGGCCAACCACCACCGGCCTGCTTCCAGTCTGCAACTCACTTCTATAAACCGCCGCATCAATCTCTCTTGCAAGTTCCGACCATCCTGTCAAAAACGGTCGGGAAGGGTGAGGTATCCCGGGGAGTCCGAGAGTTGCATAGTGCATGACCACAGCGAAGACAGCCAATAGAATAATGAGGGTATAGTTCCAAAACTTTTGATTGAGCTTCAGGAGCTTCGATTCCCACTCCCCCCACACTGACATTACAATGCAAGCTAGAAAGGGTACTGCAGCCAGCCATAGCGGACTTGTCCAGTTCAGTTTGACCTCCCTGGTAAAACTGAAAACAAAAAACACTGCAAAGGGCGACAATATCATCAACAACAAAAACAGATAATTACGATTGAGGCAGCGACCATTTTGCATCCGGCAGATGTCTACAGCAGTCTTAAAAAAACGGTTGCCGCGAAGAAAAAAATAGAGCACACTCAACAACCCTGCCGGGGTCAAAACTACAGTCAGAAATCCAGCAAGTCTATGGGTAGTGAAAGTACTCTTGCCCGCCACCCTCTGTCCGCCTTGAAACAGAAATGAAATCCATTCGTGCTGATAATTCCAAATCAGAACCGGTGAAAAAATCAGTAGCGCTAGCAATACGGCACCATAGGGACCCACCCTGACAAACCAGCGTCGCGCATCACGATCCATAAGCATAAAGCAGATTATTGCAGGCCCAAGCAGCACAATTGTATATTTTGAAATCATCCCGCACCCGAGACTGATACCAACTCCAACCCAGGCTGTTGATCTGCCATCCACAAGGGCACGAAAGAGAAAGTAAAGCAGTGCAGACCAGGCAGCCGCCAATGGTGCATCAGGGGTCATTATGAACCCGGCTCCAAAATAGAGGGGCAGCAAAGAAATAAGGAGAACTGCACCGAGTGCTGCTGTGCGTCCGAAGATGCGGCAGGTTAAGCGGTAAGAAAAAAAGGCGGTAATAAACCAGCAGAGAAAGGCTCCAATTCGTACCCCGAATTCCGTCGTACCAAAAAGTGCAGTTCCGAACCAGATAAGGGTGGCAACCATTGGTGGATGGTCAAGATAACTGAAATCCATATGCCGGGAATAATTCCAGTAATATGCCTCCTGCTCCATCAATTCCGGCAATCCCAGGTAAACCAATCTGAAAAAAATCATAACCAGAATAGTTCCCATTGCACCAAGCCTCAGCCTCACACCATTGGTCAGTCGATGAAAACCTGAAAAAATATAGATGACCAGAATTCCGAGAAAGCAGAATGTCCCGACAAATGAGGCTGGAATAATTGCCGCTGTTTCACTAAATGAAAAATATTGCTGCAAAAGAAGAAACACAGCACCTTGCAGGCTCATGGATAAAGTTAATGCCAATAATCCGCCGAACCAGTGGCGCCAGCAAAGACTGTGGCGAGGATTTGTTCTGTGCCAAAACCGGAATGACATAAGAAACAGAAACACTCCGGAAACAGAGAGAGCAAAGAGATGGGTGGCGTTAGATGAAAATCCGATTTTAAGACCACCAGTAAAAAAGAGATTAACAATCAATACACCAAGCAGACCCAGTGTGGTCAGCCGTGAAAGAGAAAAGCTTTCTGTCGAGATTCGACTCAATCGGGCGACCTGCTTCAGATAATCAAAGATAACCCCTTTGTTCATCTTGGAAAAATCCTCGACGCGGTCATAAAAAATGATAGGAATCTCTCGTACCCGTAAGCTGTCACCGCCTGCGGCCAGCAGTTCCAATCCAATTTTAAATCCCGAAACTTCAGTAGACAGATTGATCAGACGTGTCCTCGAGGTAGCAAAAAAGCCAGCCATGGGATCATTGGCGTCTGAGAACAGGCGGGCAGGCACGGTAGCCAGCATTGAAGAAAACCTGCGGGAGAATGGCCACTCCGGTGTTGCTCCACCGTCAACATAACGGCTGCCGATAACCATGTCATGACTACCATCAAGCAGTGGTTGGATCATATCCGGTATTCTTTCAGGAGGATGACTCAGATCTGCATCCATGACCAGGACAATTTCATGACTAGCCTCAGAAGCACCTGCTATGACCGCACCGGCAAGACCACCCTTACCATTACGGGATATCAGCCTGACTGGGTGAGATTCAGACCAGTTCAATACACGAATTCCGGTATCGTCGGTGGGACTATCATCAACAATAATAATTTCACGGGTCAAACCCTCCTGCAGATCGACTTTGAAAATCCGCTGCAGAAGAGGATCAATATTCTCCGCTTCATTTAGTGTCGGGATAACGATGGAGATTCCGGCCATAAAGCAATTGCCTTTCAACCCTTGGAATGGCGCAGGTGAGAAACCTATCGCTACACCAGTTGAGGTTATATTTATAAAGTGGTGGAATCGGGTTGTGATTTCCAGCGACGATGAAGCCAGCCAAACCAGGCACCTGGATTCTCACGGATATGGAGTTCCACCCGTGAAGAAACCCGCTGGGTGATATACTGAATCTTCTCATCGCCACTTCTGTTACCAGCGGCGGTAGAAATCTCTTCAAAAATCACCTGCTGACTTCCATCTTCCTGGGGAAAAGAAAGGGCAAGGATCAGAGCAGCACCCGTTTTAACTGCAAACTTCACAGGGCCTGAAGGTGTCGAGGCCGGTCTTCCGAAAAAATCTACAAAAACACCTGCCTTTCCGGCATCCTGATCGAGAAACATTGCTACAATCCTATTGGCCTTCAATTCCTGCCGGATCTGTCGTATAGCCATACCTGTTCGGGAAATCAGGGTGGCACCCATTCCATGCCGCTGATCAGTGATCATCTTGTCAATATGGGGGTTATGAATAGGAGCAATCACCACATTAACCGGATAACCCGAGACGGCTATGGCCATGCCAAGTGACTCCCAATCGCCGAAATGAGCCCCCGTAAGTACAATTCCCTTTCCCTTTGAAATAGCCTGCCTGAGAACATCTTCATGCTTAAATCGGATTTTTTTTAAAACATCATCGTCGGACATCCCGGGAAACTGGCAATGATTAACAGCAACCTGTCCAAGATTTCGGTAAACACTGTGAACAATACGACGTTTTTCACGCATGTTTTTCTCTGGAAAAGCAAGTCCTAAACTTTCCAGCGCATGTTTTTTTCTTATGGGAACACAGTAATAGCCAATATCTCC
>DEIL01000206.1 GCA_002352445.1 Desulfobulbaceae bacterium UBA2775 | reverse complement strand
AATGGGGGCTGATTTGCGATCTGTTCAGGAATTGCTTGGTCATGCGAGTTTGTCAACCACTCAAAGGTATACACATGTAACTCTGGATCATCTGTCTGATGTGTATGATAAGGCTCATCCGCTATCAACTTCAAAAAAGATGGAGTCGTAAAAAGTCCGATCTCCTTCGTTGTAGGTTTTTCTCGGAACCTCAACATACCATGTGTATTGATGGGGGCCTGAGAAAGACACTACGCCCCGGAGTCTACGCTTACCTGTATATCAAACTTTTCGGCTGGTTAGCTCTTTACTGCCTCGAGTTCTCCCGTGAGCAAAGCAGGGTCGATTTCTTTTTCTTTGCAGGTTGCATGGAGTGCAATATTTCCTCCACAGCAGAAGTCGATTCCGTGTGCTTCAAATACCTTTGCGGTCCGATAATCTTCGGCGACAATCTCCCCGATAGTTCTGTTTGATTCTTTCATTTTTTTGACCTCTAATGGAAAAAAATTGTATCAAAATACTAAAACCAAAACTCCGGATATTTCCGGTTCTTTGGGATATTGTTGACGATAAGAGCAATAATGAGCATGACGATTGCCCCTAAGGCGGCAGGCACCAACACGTAGAGGTAGCCGAGATTGTGAACGTTGTCACCACCGATAACTGCGATTAGAGCTGTTGCTCCCCCCGGTGGATGGAGAGTTTTCGTGAGGTGCATCAAAGCAATTGAAGTAGAAACGGCCAAAGCTGCTGCCAACCAGGGTTGCCCTCCCAACGCTTGATAGGCCGTAACCCCGATAGCAGCAGACAGAATATGACCTCCGAGGAGATTCCTTGGTTGGGCTAAAGGGCTGCGAATAGCACCGTAGATGAGTACCGCTGAAGCACCGAAGGAACCGATGATCATCATCAAACCAGTCTGATCAAGTATTTTAAAGTGGATAAGGGCAACTGCTGCGATACCGAGAAAACTCCCTATCCATGACCAGAGAACTTCAAACGAGCCAACCTTAGGAGGACTTTGTCCACCACCCTTCATTTTCTGCAGATAGTTCATGATTTCGGCCTCTCCCGCATAGCGTGAAAGGAATGCGCCAGATCGGTACGGGTGACGATTCCGATCGGTCGCCCCTCAGCATCAATAATTGGCAATCGGTTGATCTTTCGCTCAGCAAAGAGAGTGGAAATGGTGTCGATGGTCATTTCAGAACCGGCGGTTATCGGTGGTTTGGTCATGATATCGCCAACAGTCCTGTTGCTTAATCTGCCGATCATGCAGCTCTTACTGTCGAGACAATTGGTAGCTATCTGCATAAAGGACGGGGTTTCACTAAAGCCTATTTCCTTGAGGAAATCTTTTTCGGAAACGACGCCGACCACTCGTCCATCCCGGTTAACAACAGGTCCACCTGATATCTTTTTTTCGGCAAGCAGATGGGCAGCTTCGACAAGGGGCATTACTTGCTCTACGAACAACACCGATTTACTCATGATGTTACCGGCGGTCAGGCTGTCGAAGAGCCTTTTAATCGCAAGAGAATAGGCTGTCTGATACATTTCTTTGAAGTCGCCGGGGGTGATGTCGATATAGCCTGGGATTCGTTTCATCGCCTCGACAACATCATGCTCCGAAATATCCACAGGGACGAAGTCTCCAACAGGTGTGTCTTTCATACGTTTCTTCTCCTTTTATGATGCTTTCTAAAATGGTAACGCAGAATGTAGTTGAAACTATATATGACACGAGGTAATTGACTTGTGTCATATAATTGGAAATTATCTGACTCTCAACTGTCATACCGTCTTACAGTAATGTCGGAATCCAAAATAAATAGGAGAACCGTTCATGCCGATCCCCGGAAACCTTTTGACGACGGCAATGGCCGTAATGCCACAAACAGATGTGCAGCAGGCCCTGCATCTGGCACTTTCATTGGATGTTCCCTTTTGGCCGCAATTACCAAACTTCAATTATTACGAAGACATGTACGTCCAGGCAGCCGAACATTTTCCGGGTATTGTGTTGGACGTAGAAAAGAAGACGCTACGCTTTTCAATGACGAAATTCATTGATGAATTTGAAGAAACCATGAGTCGGTTTGAAGATCCGGCTTACTTTGATATCAGCGAAAAATATTCTGTTGTCTATCATGACTTTTTAACAAGAGATCTTGCTGACCGTCCTGCTATTCGCGGTCAGTTGGAAGGGCCAGTCAGTTTTGGGTTCAATGTTCTTGATCAGGATAAACGGCCTATCCTCTTTGATGATACCATCAGGCCCTTTTTGATGGAGTTTATGGCCAAAAGAATAAATATCCAACTTGCCAGATTAAAGGCGCGCAATTCCAATGCTTTTATGTTCATAGATGAACCGGGGCTGCAATTTATTTTTTCGGCAATGTCCGGTTACAGCGAACAGAAGGCTAAAACCGATCTGGACAATTTTTTTGCCATGATTGACGGCCCCCGGGGCATACATCTTTGCGGCAATCCGGATTGGGATTTCCTCCTGAATCTGGATATGGATATTCTCTCGCTGGATGTTTATACAAACGCAGAAATATTTGCCGCCTGCGCAGGGTCTATCAAAAAATTTCTTGATCGGGGCGGGGTTCTGGTCTGGGGTATAGTGCCGACAGGTTATGAAATATTTGCCAAAGAAAGCCTTGGCTTTCTCATTATGAAGTTGGAAGGCATCTGGCAGCATTTAGACAAAAAAGGCGTGGACATGGAACAAATAATCGCCCAGAGTATGCTGTCACCGGCGACATGCTGCCTGGTCAATCCAGACAAGGGACAAACTGTAGAAAAAGCCTTTTCAATGGTCAACCACCTGTCACAAATGCTTCGTGAGAAATACAAAATGTTATAAAAGTGCTTCGGTGTTCGAGCTATTTTCAGAAAACGACCATCTGAGTTAACGTGCCTGCGCTGGGAAGTAGGTAATTTATGCGAGAATCATTCGGTGGAAGGTATTGGAAGGTTAATATTGCCGAATCAAATATCTTTTCAATTCAGCCGCTCCTGAACTATAACTACTGATGTCTGCAGGGACACACGTTATCGTAACGGTAGAGGCTATTATTGGCAATGTTAACCATTTAAGCAAATCTGATAGTTTACACTATTCCTGTGAAGTTTCTGTTTGGAGTGGACGGGTGATTTGCAGATCGGAATTTGAAGAGATACAGGAAACATGTCAAGTACAAGTAGGCACACGTCCGGTGAAGGTATGTACAGATAAGGTTTAATTTATGAGAAATGAAAAAGGCAGGAACTATGAAGTCCCTGCCCGATGATGATTTTCTGGTTTCGGGAGAATTACTTTTTCTTTCTTCTCAGTCGTGAACCTACCAGACCAGCGATGCCTGTACCGAAAAGAAGCATTGTAGCAGGTTCAGGTACTGGGTTAGGTGTGGGGTCATCATCTACTGTGGTTCCTCCAGTTTGCTCAAAACCAGCGTACCTTACATCTCCTTGTGAGTAGTTATAGAACCCAAATTGTCCATCAGTAAATGTTGAGTCAGTAACTGTAACATCCCACAGTACAGTAGCGCCATCTTTGACATTGATTGTAAATTGTCCCGCAATAGTATTGAAATCTAAATGGAAATCGTACAAGCTGCCGTCCGCCCAGCCTGCGCTGGAGCTATGATTCGTCGCAAGCACATCCATATCACCAAGGTCGACTCCGTTTTCCCAAAACTCGCCTAAAGAAAGGTCAGTAAGACCATCACCACTAGAGCCGGTCATCTTCTTAATTGTCATACCTTCATTTGCAGTCCCACCTGAATATCCTTGGGTTCCTTGCTTCCAATCAAACAGGTAGAAATTGCTTGAGTTCTGATATCCAAAAACAAACCCCATATAATCATCATCACTACTAGTAAGAACTTGCCAAGAGCCGTCCATCGAATAACTAGTCTGGTTTAGGTTGTTAAGGTAAAATGACGGATCGGCATTGACTACCTGCGTAACAGCGTCATTCCCCGATTCTAAAACCCAGTTTCCTGCTGGCTGCCCACTTGGGAAGTCAAGTGTTAATTCAGACCAACTTGTAAGGTCAACTGGTGCCGCAGAAGCAGTTAAAGTGATACCTAAAGTGAGAAAAACGGCCAATAAGACAACATTTAAATTTTTCATTAATCACTCCTCCTCTTATAAATGAATAGAGTTTGAGAAAGTATTCATGTGGTAGTGTCTTCTATAGAATATACGCGATCCTAAATCTTACGGTATGCCACAGTGTGGTGCATGCAATTTTTGATCCTATAATGCTAGAGAATTGCTAAGAGATTGAAAAAAAAGATAATATAGGAAAGGGGTATGTTGAAAGGAAATAGATGGGACGAGAATTCCAGGAAAACAGTACGGATTTGCGGAATTAGTTTGCTTGACCGGAAAGATTAAGTCCTTTTTCATTGTGTCTGTACACACCAAAAAGTTACTCCCACATCTATGCAAATGGAGGGATTCACCAATGAGGATTGATGAAGATTGTATGAGGTAAGGTTAA
>DEIL01000292.1:2358-3659 GCA_002352445.1 Desulfobulbaceae bacterium UBA2775 | reverse complement strand
TGTGGTGAGAGTATCCTGGTGAACCAAAATCACCTGAATGCAGTACAGGAAATCGATCTTGCCTGCAGGAAAGTTGTAACTCCACTGCAGCGGCTCGAACACGGTTTGTCATCCTGGGTCGGCTATCTTGTTTTGCCACTGTTCGCTCTTGCTAATGGTGGTGTCGCACTTACCGGCCTTGAGCCGGTGGCGGCACTTACCGACCCGATTACTCTTGGCATCGCTATGGGTCTGGTGTTGGGTAAGCCTCTGGGGATTTTTATCTTTACCTTTGGCATCGCCAAGATTTTGAAAACCGGGTTGATTCAGGGCACAAGCTGGACTCAAATTCTTGGCGCGGGATTACTTGGTGGTATAGGTTTTACCATGTCTCTTTTTGTCTCCAACCTGTCTTTCACAGATCCCGTCCATCTTGAGTATGCCAAAATAGGTATTATGATCGGCTCCTTTATCAGCGCCGGGGCAGGGTATGCTCTACTGCGCTGGTCCAGATAATTCCAGAAGGGCAATGACAGTATTTCAACCAAGATGGCGTCGTAAAAAGTCTTCATNNCTTCATCTTGTTCGTTGTTACAATTTTTCTATCATTTCGACGTACCGTATGTACGCCGAAAAAATAGAAAAATTGCAAGCCTCCAATATGAAGTATTTTACTTATCCATCAAAACTGAGTTTTTTACGAACTTATCAACCAAGGCAGTTAAATGCTTTGGTGCTGGCTCCGCAGATAGGACATTTCCAGTCTTCGGGCAGCTCCTCAAACTTTACCCCCTTTTTAATCTTTCCTTTTCTGTCCCCTTTCTCAGGGTTGTAAATATAGCCACAATTAACTGTCTGGCATTGCCACATATCTTTGGGTTCTATCATCTTCGACTCCTGTTATAATTTTGATTAAATAGACAGAGTTATCTGAGAATTTTTCTTATATAACAGGAAACAGTTTGGAATGATATGATAAAGTACTTATCGCTTTCTTCTTTTCAGCATCCAGAGATTTCCCAGTAGAATGAGTCCTACCCCGGTGGCAGAAGACAGCGACCACTGGTAATCCTCCCATATTGTCGAGATTGCCAGGGCAACAATGGGGAAAAGAAGGGTTGCGTAGGCAGCACGGTCCGCCCCGATATTACCCACAAGGGTAAGGTAACAGCCAAAGGCAATTACTGAACCAAAAAGTGCCAGATACAGGAGTGAACCAATATAGACGGGGGTAGCCTCAAAGCTAAATGGTTTACCCCAGGCTAGTGCTACCAATAGCATTACAAAGGCTCCGTAGCTCATGCCATAGGCGTTTGTCTGGA
>DEIL01000292.1:0-2265 GCA_002352445.1 Desulfobulbaceae bacterium UBA2775 | reverse complement strand
AACGAGGTGATTTCCGGACGAAAAACCAGGATGATTCCGGTCAGGCCAAGCAGACCCCCTACTGCTACCATGCCGTCTATGGCAGATTTAAGAAAAATTGCTCCGTTAACCATATTCATCAGCAGAATTGTCGAGAAGATAACCGCCGCTAAACCACTGGTTACATAAAGTTCAGCGATGTAGAAAAAGAGGTAATTAAGACCAAAAAGAAGTATCCCCTGAAGCAGCATGAAGCCATGTTCTTTCAGGCTGAAGCGCATGTTCAAACCGCGGATGTGACACCAGGCCAATAGAATTACAGCAGCCAGGGTGAATCGATAGGTTACTGAAACTATGGGTTCAACGGTGCCGAGCTGCAGTTTGATGCCGATCCAGCTTGAGCCCCAGATAAGTATGACAAGCAGATAAAAAGCCAGGTTCTTCATGAAGCTTTTTCTCTGACCAGGGAAAGTAGTTTGAGAAGCAGCAGGATAAACGGCAGGCCATGCATTGCAAGATCGAAAATATCAACAGGGTTGGATAGTGTTCCTGCTGCCACCATTTTTAATTTCTCCCAGACATGGGGCTCCGGGGTGAACGGAGCAAGGCCCAGAGTCAGGCAGAGCACCAGCAGAAACGAGAGTGGAATTGATTTCAACTTTTTACATCCTTATTGTCAACTGTCATCAGCCTGTAGGCAACGTCAGACATTTTTTTTATAAGCGGATCAGTATCAACGAAACCATACCCCAGTTTTTTGGCAGGTAAAGTATCAACCGTGGTCTTCCCGGTACCCATAAACCCTGTTAAAATAATGTTCTTCTGCATCATGTTCTCTTGAGTCACGATCCCTGCGTACGTTTTTGTGATATAATAATGAGGTAATCATCTCTGGAAAAAACGTAGCCCGCATCAGGATTTGTAATGAGTTCTCCTTTTACTCCTTTTTGTACCCCGAGCAGTGTTGCCTGATCCTCTTTTTTCATGATAACAAGGCCATCAAGGAAGTTTTTTCCAATCAGTTTTTCTGGCAGTGGGATGAGGAAGAGATCATTACCGTATCTGGAACTGAGGAGTTCTGAAACAATAGTACTTATGCCGTGGTCTCTGGCGGCACTGGCAAGCAGATGGCTGCTTAGTTCACTTCCTATGATGATTTCGTCGGCATTTGCCCGCCTGCAGTGCTGCTCGTTTGATCGATCGACAAGCTCGACTACTGAATAGACCTCGGGGCAGAGAGTTTCTATTGTTAAAGTAGTGAGTACAACTTTTGCGTCCCTTGCAGTCGGTTCAAGACCGTCATCCCCCAGTATGACAATTGTCGCCGCTTTTTCCAGGTTACCCTTTTGCAAAGTGTCTTCGTTAACTGCACCACCGACAAAAAAGAGGTTCGGGTCATCGATCGGTTTTTCATCTATATCTGCAATGAGCACAATAGGTGTGTCTTTCGTTGCAGGATCTCCCCGCATCTCTTTTAGTACAGCGCGGCTCCGATGATTCCATTCACAAAGAATTATATGACCTTCAAAATCTATTGTTCCCATACCTTTATTCTCTCTTATACGTTTACTGATCATTATTGTTGCCAGATTACCACTGAGCATACCCAGCAGGCCGATACCAAAGAACATGATGATAATTGCAACAATTCGTCCTCCCACCGTAGTTGGAGAAATATCTCCATAGCCTACAGTGGTCAGTGTTACAACACTCCACCAGAGGCCGTTGACAAGACTCATCCCAGGCTCTAAAAAGGAGAGTGCCAGACCACTTGCAATGATCATGAAAAGGATCACAACGAGCAGTCTGGAATAGTTTTCCTGGTGTAAAATCAGCAAAAAATGTTGAATTCGTTTCCGCATGATAGTATCTGATTAGGCCCTTGATAAAAATCGATAATTAATCCCATACTATAACAGAGGAACTGTTGAATTCCATGACAATCTTTAGTGGCTTTCTCGCTTTTATTGTACTTTTTGTAATTGGTCTGGCCTGGTTTTTTATCTACTACTATGCCAATCCGGTTATAGATAAGCCCGATGGAATTGCCAGGGTGACAGGAAACTGTGGTGATACCATGGAAATCGGTTTGAAGTTTCAGGGCGACAGGGTTCAGGATACCCATCATTGGACTAATGGCTGCTCATTCAGCAAACAGTGTGTCGAAACTGCAGCAAGACTTGCCCGCGATAAGACGGTTGAAGAACTGCAGAAAATCCATATGGTCACAATAATGGATGAAGTCGGCAAACTTCCTGAAACCCATCTTCACTGTGCCCAGCTGGC
>DEIL01000093.1 GCA_002352445.1 Desulfobulbaceae bacterium UBA2775 | reverse complement strand
AAAATATACTCCTTAGTTTCTTGTTTTCTGTTACAGAAGTTCAGGAGTAAGGTACTAAATACATCTTTACGTAGTTACCTGCCTACAACTGCTTTATTGATCCAGGCCTGAACTTTTGGCAGTTCGTCATGCCACTCTTCACCCACCCGTACCTGTAGAAACATCAGGAAAAGCTTGTTCACCATCCGAATTAATTCCTCAAAGAGAAAGATACGCTCAAGGATCATACCCTCAACCTCTTCCGGGTTTTCACTCTTGTCGCTTTCAGTCGTCTCTGTTTTCGGCAACCGTACGCTCCTGAACTCCATCAACGCTGCAGCCAGAGTAAAACCGAATTCGTAATTATTAAAGTCCAGCCGAATTCTAGCCTGTTCAAGCTTCTTCCCCATCTGCAGCCCTGTCCTTGCCTCTTGTAATTCAGCCTGCAAACCAGAACATATAATCTTTTCACTCGACTCACCCTCACCGAATTCCAGAAGCATATGTTTTTCAAAAACTAAAGTAACATCCCCTACTTCCGGCACCTCGACAGTCCCTCCACGCTCCTCACTCTTCCACCAGAGCCAGGTGAGGAATTCCTGGCCTAAAAACCGTTTTTCTGCTATGAGATCGACTAAATCCATGATTACTTTGATACCTTGAGTATATTATTAACCCCAACAAAAATTGACTTTTCAACACTCCCCGGAGGAGCAAAAGAACAAGGGGAATTTATAAAGCACCACACCAGCACCCGGTCTCATGTTAAACCAGGACTTGCGGAGTCACTTTGGACAGTAACGAATGACTCTCTTCATCAAGCAGGTGTTCTGCTATTGTGTAGGGAATTTGTTGACGGACGAAAAGGCCAAAACTTTCTTTAAAAAAATCCTCTAAAATTGCATGAGCTTTCTGGTTTGTTGAAAAAAACAACAGTGTCGAGTCAGTAAGATTCCAAGCCAGTTCATATGTTGAGGGAACCGGAATAGCTTTTCTCATAAGCTCTACCTTGATTCTCTCCTTTATTTCAACTTTCATGGTTCGACTTAATTTTGGAATCTGACGTTCTTTTTTGACCCGCTCCTCTTCTTTCTGTACAATTTTTTTTAATATTGCCGGAGAAACCTTCCTCTCATCTACCCTTAGCGTCAGGGTGATATAATCTCCGGCAACATGTGATGCAAAATCAAACTCAGAATCAAACATATTAAGAATAGACACCCAGCCAATTGAATACTCATCATAGGTATCGTCGATATCCTGAAATGAAAAGAGATCAATCCTCTCAGCGATGTAGTCCAGCGGGTTTTCAGGTAAATCACCTTCCACAGTAAACCGTACAAAACTCGCAGAACCTTTTAATAATCCCATACAAATCCTTTTTTGTTTTACCACGGGAAACAGATCGGAGCATGCGCCAACCTTGATTTTTATCTTACCTCAGGTTGGCAATTTCTCCTGGGTTTTTATGAAATCGCTCTGCCCCCTGCCCTGAGGTGTTTAAAATTCAGACTGATTAACACAAGATGAACTCGTAAAAAGTCCTCTGCTTCGTCATTCCCGCGCAGGCGGGAATGACGGGACGGCGAATAGTTTGGGTTTTTACGAGTTTGTCAACACAAGATAATCTAGTAAAAACTCGAAATGTTTGATGGCTAAGTAAAAACTTCATCAATACGAGAGACATTATCATAATCAACCGTCGCGCCTTCTTCCAGGAAAGAGTGACCCTTTTCATATATCACCCCTTCAACACCATCACAACTTTTTTCGCTATTTTCTATTCAACATAATTGGCAGGTTTTTCTTCGAAGATGAATTTTTCATGCTCACCTACTTTGATTTGATCCATTTAAACAAAAACAATTGGGTTCGACTGTCTTGGCGTGATACGTTTTGGCTGAATTTGCATCAACATGCCCCTTGGGGTTGCTAAGGATGCGCATAACTCTTCAAAATGCAAAATGACGTGTTTACCATTAAATCAATCGTACTGTAGCTATAATTATAACCAATAAGCTTGACATGGATTAAACAAATGGTAAAAATGAGGGGCAGGACAATTTTGATGTTGACACAATCTCGCTGAACTTGTATATAGCCATCACTTTGGGGGTCGTTAACTCAGCTGGTAGAGTATCTGACTTTTAATCAGAGAGTCGCGCGTTCGAGCCGCGCACGACCCACCATTGACCTGTCCCCATCGTCTAGTCAGGTCCAGGACATCGGCCTTTCACGCCGACAACACCGGTTCGAATCCGGTTGGGGACGCCAGACAAAAAAAGCACTTAACTGGTGGTATCCTGTTAAGTGCTTTTTTATTTTTCTGTTTCGCCACAATACACTATCATTTCACGTAGTTACGTGATAACACATCACCAAAACTACCGCCCTACCGAACAATTCTCTCTTCAGGATTGTTTAATTTGTCCTTGTAAAATACATTCCATTTTTTTTGCCCTCTATCCTTTGATGGGTAATCAAGGATATAGTGCAGGCCCCTCGATTCTTCCCTTTGCAGGCTGGCTTCAATTATTAAAGAAGCAACCAGGGTTATATTACTTAACTCCAGCATATTGGGTGTTATTCTGTAGGTTTCTAATATTTCATCTATTTCACCTTTCAATACCCCAATCTTCTGCTTGGCAATCTCAAGCCTCGACGTTTTGCGCACAATTCCAACGTAATCCCACATTATCCTTCTAATAACATCCCAATTGTGATTAACAACGATCTCTTCATCCAATGTTGCTCCCCCGTTCCCCCCCCCCTTTTTTTTGCTTCCATTTTGCTTTGTTAACTTTATATTTCCCCAGTTTTCTTTACAATAACAGTACGCGTTCTCGGCGAACACCAATGCTTCAAGCAGCGAGTTGCTTGCCAATCTGTTACCGCCATGCAGGCCGGTACATGCAGTCTCACCCAAGGTAAACAAATTTTCTACACAGGTTTTACCAAATTTATCTGTTATAACTCCCCCGCAGAGATAATGAGCTGCAGGAACTACCGGTATAGGTTCCCTGGTTATGTCTATACCCAGCGATTTGCATCTATGGTAAATTGCAGGAAATCGATTTTTCAAAAAGTCTGAGTCACTATGGGATATATCGAGATAGACACAATCAGTGCCAGTTTTTTTTAACTCCTGGTCAATCGCTCTTGCAACTTTATCTCTCGTGGCGAGTTCAAGCTGATCAGGTTCGTACGCCCGCATAAATCTTTCGCCCTTTGCATTTAATAAAATTGCACCCTCTCCTCTCACTGCCTCCGAAATGAGAAAATTTTTGGCATTGAGGTGATAAAGACATGTTGGGTGAAACTGGACGAACTCCATATTTGCAACCCCGGCTCCTGCACGAAATGCCAGTGCAACGCCATCGCCAGTCGCAATATCCGGGTTGCTCGTATAAAGATAAACCTTGCCAGCCCCACCAGTGCAGAGAACGCATATTTTCGCTGAAAAAACAAGCACTTCCCCAGACTCCCCAAGCACAAGTGCGCCGGTGCACTTATATTTAGTTCTGTTCCTTTCAACACCCAATACGTCCTCTGTGATCAACTCAGCGCAGGCATGGTTCTCAAACACAGTTATATTTTTTTCATTTCTCACCCTATCGATCAATGCATTTTCGATCTCTTTTCCCGTCAGGTCATATGCATGAGCGACTCTTCTCTTTGAATGTCCCCCTTCTTTACCTAGGTTCAATGTTCCATTTTCATTCCTGACAAAGTTAACACCTATATCCATTAATTCGGTAACTCTAGACGGACCGTCCGTCACAACCATCCTAACAATATCTTTATCGCACAAACCATCTCCGGATAGCAGCGTGTCTCTCACATGATTTTCAAAATCATCCGACTCTCCCAGCACTGCAGCAACTCCACCCTGAGCCAAATTAGTTGCTGTATTAACCTGCTCTTTTTTTGTGATTATATTTACTGTCCCCAACTTAGCTGCCTTCAGCGCAAAAGACAGTCCGGCAATGCCTGTTCCGACCACCAGAAAATCTGATCTCATAAAAACCCCAGAAGAAAATGTTTCACGTGAAACACGCGGATAAGTCTGTTCAACAGCAATCCTAATCCGATTTTTTATTAAAACGCAAGAAATTGTTTCACATGAAATTGTAAAAACTTACGCTCGCTGTTTAAATTCAATTAAAGATTGTAGGCTCGATTCAAGCAAGATTCTGGAAAAACAGGCATAGCCCAGGGGCTTTCCGAAAATTCATTTCCAAAAACTCTTCGCTGTTTTCATAAAAGTAATGCTCGCAATATCACCTGACCCGATTAAATCGGAATTATTCAAATGTTTGGATAGGTACTAAGTGGCTGTGCATATTTTTCCGGAGAATCTCGATTTGAGAAAAAAAGCGCACTCCGGGACAGCCTCCTGGCCCGAGTTTTAAAATTTTGGGGCTATTTTTTAACAAAAATGGCTGTGCATACGTTTTTTAGAGATTTTTAAATATTTTTTATGTACTTTGTTGTCGTTGCCTCAAAAATTGGTGACTGGATAGCTTTTTTCAGTTCCGCGGCCTCTGCAAAACAAGAATGGTATAGATAATGAGTCTTGCTTAAAAAAAATTGCTGCCAACCACTGCAACAAAGTTAAAATGGCTGGATAGAGCAAAACCGCTGATGTTTAGTACCTTACCCCAGAATTTCTGTAATAAAAAACAAGAAATTGAGGAATGTATTTTGGAATTAAGTGGTTAAATATACAGCCAAGGTACTTATCCCCTTCATCCTGCTGGGTGTAGATGCTCTGCTTTTTCCCGTTAATCGGGGTTAGATTTAATAACAAAGGAATGCAAATAATGGCAAGACTCGGAAAAATTATTGCAGTTGCCAACCAAAAAGGTGGTGTCGGCAAGACAACTACATCAATAAATCTAGCTGCTGGCTTAGCCAGAAAACGAAAAAAAATTCTTCTTGTTGATTCAGACCCGCAGGGGAACGCAACAAGCGGAGTAGGGGTGAGTACATTGAAACACCCCAACAACCACCTCTACCATATGTACACTGACAGGGAACCTGATCCTGAAGTTATTAAGACCGAGGTGAAGAACCTCTCCCTGATACCCTCAAACATAGACCTGGTAGCGGCTGAACTAGAGCTTATTTCACTGGATCGGCGGGAATACAAGTTACACACTATTTTGCAGCCGTTTAGAGATCAATATGATTTTATAATCATAGACTGCCCACCGTCCCTTGGGCTTCTGACCCTCAATGCCTTAACTGCGGCATCATCTGTACTGATACCTATGCAATGCGAGTACTTTGCCATGGAGGGGTTGGCCAGGCTCATAAACAGTGTTCGGTCTGTTAAAAAATATTTTAACAGTGATCTTTATATTGAAGGACTGGTACTGACCATGTTTGATAAAAGAAATAGACTTACACACCAAGTGGCAGCTGAAATCAAGAAACATTTCAGCGATCAACTCTTTAAAACATCAATTCCCAGGAATGTTCGCTTAAGTGAATGCCCAAGTCACGGCCAGACAATTATTGATTACGATATTAAGTCGACGGGGGCAGCATCCTACATAAAACTTTCCTCGGAATTTTTAAAAAGGCAAGGATAATTTAATATGGCAAAAAAAACCGGGTTAGGGCAGGGCGTAGGGCTCCTCTTTGGAGATGAAGAAGAGAGATATTTCAAGTGTGACATTGGATCAATTACCCCAAATAAACATCAACCGAGAGTCCATTTTAAGAAAGAAGAGTTGAACGGTTTAGCTGATTCTATAAAGGAAAATGGCGTAATTCAACCTCTCATAGTCATAAATACAGATAGTAAAGGTACTTATGAATTGGTAGCAGGGGAGAGACGCCTCAGGGCATCTAAGCTTGCAGGCCTTACCCAAGTCCCGGTAGTAATAAGAGATATAGAAAATAATGATTCCTTACTGGAACTTGCGCTTATTGAGAACGTGCAACGCACAGACTTAAATCCAATTGAGGAAGCTCAAGCCTACAGAAACCTGATTGATAAATTTTCTTACACCCAGGAAGAAGCCGCTAAAAAGGTGGGGAAACAGCGATCAACAGTCACTAACCTGCTGAGATTACTCAAACTTCCTGCACAAATCCAGGGGGATATAATTAGCGGTGCATTAACTGAGGGGCACGGTAGAGCTCTAATCAAACTCATTGATGATCCCCTTAACATGCAGGAACTCAGGAACACGATTGTAAAGAACGGTTGGTCAGTTCGCCAAACCGAGAAGATGATCAGAAAATTAACAGCTGCACATAATTCAATCAACAAGACCCAGAGTTCAGTTGATAAAGAGGCGATTCCCGAGTCCTACACAAAAGCCCTGACAACTCAACTAACCAACAGACTAAACTCAAAAGTTGCTATAAACCAAAATGGCAATAGAGGTAAAATTGAGGTAGAGTATTATTCACTTGATGACTTGGAAAGACTCGTCAGTCTTTTAGTGCCGTCGTGATTTTCCAATTTTTCAAGATAGACTTTCGTATAGGGTTTCGAGCCTTTATCCGGACAAAGCTTCGATAAAACACTACCACCATTTCAGATCAAAAAGGTTTTCAGCTATTTAAAAAAAAATTATGAAAAATACTCCGTTTAGAATGAGTGTGCATTCCCGTCTCCTTCTGCTAATTATACTGTTTTCTATTATGTTTTCCTTACCTTACACGGCTATAGCGGAAATGTTAAGCGTTAACGGGAACAAGGTAAACCTGCGAAGCGGGCCTGGTCAAAAGTATAATGTTAGGTGGGAGTACGGAGATGGCTTCCCACTGCAGGTTTTAAAGAAAAAAGGGAAGTGGGTTAAGGTAAAAGATTTCGAAGGTGATTCAGGGTGGATATATCGCAAACTATTACTCAGTAAACCTCAGATGATAGTCAAAGCGAACCGCAATACGGATCAAAAGATTAATATCCGAAAAGAACCAGGAACCGGGAAAAAGATTGTTGGTAAAGCCTATTATGGGGTTGTTTTTTCAACTATCGAACAAAAATCTGGCTGGGTTAAGGTTAAACATGAGTCAGGCCTGGAGGGTTGGATCAAACGAAGTCTTTTATGGGGATATTGAAAAAATTTCAAGAGTACACGCAACCATACGTAACTCATTATTTTAAATATTTTTCTCGGTTTTCACGACTCTTTAAAAAGAAAAGGGCAGATATTATAAAAAATATCTGCCCTTTTTATCTTTGTGGCGGAGAGGGAGGGATTCGAACCCTCGGTGGAGTCTAACCCCCACACTCGCTTAGCAGGCGAGCACCATCGGCCTCTCGGTCACCTCTCCTAACCCCACAAAATCAACATAGCCCCTTTCCAGGGTATAAATACCTCGTTACCACAATGATTAATAAATTGAAATATAATTAGTAATACTATACCTTTAATTAATAAACAGAGTGGCGGAGGAAGTAGGATTCGAACCCACGGTACTTTCGTACAACGGTTTTCAAGACCGCCGCCTTAAACCACTCGGCCATTCCTCCGAAGTGGTCTACATACCATTAGAAATAAAGATTGTCAACAATATGAGAAGTTGGGATTAAAGTTTTCCAACCCCGCACGAATTTGTAATATTATTTCGATTAACCGTTATTTGTTTGTTATAATCCCCTCACTCAAAATGGAGTCAATTTCACAATCCAACTTTTCTTGCAATAATGTCATACAAAAGTGATATTTCTACACAGCTCGAAGACCTGACGGCACTTTATACCATAACCAGGCAGTTGGCTTCTTCTCTTGAATTAAGTGTCTGCCTCAAAAAAACTATGCAGATTCTTGCTGAAACAAAGGGAATGGAAAATGGCACAGTTTCAATCGTCAACCCTTTGACAGGAAAGCTTGAAATAGAGGTAGCCCACGGCATATCGGCAGAAGGTCGTAAACGTGGAAAATACCGTATAGGGGAGGGTGTCACAGGCAGAGTGGTTGCCACTGGTGAACCAATAATGGTACCCCAAATTGCCGAAGAGCCGCTCTTTCTCAACAAAACACGGGCGCGTGGCAATCTGGCAGAACAAAAAAGATCTTTTCTATGTGTTCCGATAAAAGCTGGTCACAACGTAATAGGTGCTTTGAGTGTTGACAGGATATACCCCGACGGTATTACAGAGCAGGCTAATATCGATTTACAATTTCTTACAGTGCTGAGCACAATTATTGCTCAAACGGTGGTTCGGGTACAAAAGGTAAATAGAGAAACAGAAGAACTTTTTACAGAAAATCTAAAGCTGAAAAGGGAGCTTTCAGAAAAAAATAAAATTAATGATATCATAGGTAATTCTGTGAAAATGCAGAATGTTTATGAAATGATCCACCGGGTTGTCGATTCAAATGCAACCGTACTTCTAAGAGGAGAGTCAGGTACCGGAAAAACCCTTGTAGCAAAGGCCTTGCACTATAACGGCAAAAGAAAAGCTAACCCTTTTGTGGTTGTTAACTGCTCTGCACTTCCGGAGACACTCCTGGAAAGCGAACTGTTTGGTCACGAAAAGGGTTCTTTTACAGGAGCCATTAAACAGAAAATCGGTAGATTTGAACAGGCTGAAGGCGGCACTCTTTTTCTAGACGAAATAGGTGAGATCAGCAATTCAGTGCAGGTCAAACTACTTGGTGTTGTGCAGGAGCGATCCTTCCAACGACTTGGTTCAGCCAGGCAGATTACCTGTGATGTCCGCCTCGTAGCCGCGACTAATCGTGACCTTGAGAAGGCCGTTGGCGATGGAAATTTCCGTGAAGACCTCTACTACCGACTCAATGTCTTCCCGGTTTACCTCCCCCCTTTACGTGAACGCAGAACTGACATCCTCCTTCTGGCTGAGTTCTTCCTGGGTAAATATACAAAAGAAAATAAAAAAAAAATAGGACGGATTTCAACCTCGGCAATTGACTTGCTTATACAGTATCACTGGCCGGGAAATGTAAGGGAGCTTCAAAACTGTATGGAACGAGCTGTTTTAATCTGTGATGATAACTCGATAAAAGGCATTCACCTGCCTCCGTCTTTGCAAACTGCTGAGTCAACAGGCAAGGTAAAACCACTTTCATTAGCGGTTACGGTTGAAAATTTTGAAAAAGAACTCATAATTGAAGGGTTAAAAAGAAACAACGGAAACCAGACCAGAACGGCCAAAGACCTTGATACCAGTTTACGGATTATAAACTACAAGATCCACCGGTATAAAATAGACCCAAAAAAATTTAAAATCTAACGGGTTACGCCATAAATCTGTAATGAATAACCTTGGGTTGCGGGCCTTGACCCGCATTGGTGCTATAATTAAATGAACCTTCTTCTTCATATCTGCTGCGGTCCCTGTGCTATCTTTCCTGTCAGCAGCCTGCAGCAAAAGGGTGTTTCTTTAAGCGGTTATTTTTATAACCCGAACATTCACCCCTATAAAGAATTCAGACGCAGACTTCGCACCGCTGACGAATACTCTAAAGAGACAGGGATACCGATTTTTTTAAATAAAAATTATGGTCTTATCGGCTTTCTAAGGGGTGTTGTAAATAACGAGGACAGGCGATGTTCTTACTGTTACCGGGATCGACTTGAGAAAACAGCTCAAAAGGCAAAAAAAGAAGGTTTTGAATCCTTCTCAACAACACTTCTTTACAGTAAATATCAGAATCACCGGGAGATAAGATCTATCTGTGAAGAGCTCTCAAGGCAGTATTCTCTCCATTTTTACTATGAAGACTTCAGGGCAGGGTGGCAAATAGCTATCGATGAATCGATAAAACGTAATATGTACAGACAACCTTACTGCGGCTGCATTTACAGTGAGCAGGAAAGGTATGATAAAACTTTCAGAAAAAACAGGTTGGAAAAATGATTCAAATGCTTGTTATTGCAACTCAAAATAAAAATAAACTTGCTGAATTCAAAGAAATTTTGAAAGATGTGGCGATAGAGGTGAAATCCCTGGCTGATTTTGGCCCCATCCCAGAGCCGGTAGAAGATGGCGATACATTTGATGAAAATGCTTATAAAAAAGCTCACCATACAGCCAAGGT
>DEIL01000240.1:31414-44017 GCA_002352445.1 Desulfobulbaceae bacterium UBA2775 | reverse complement strand
CATCCATATTTATATGTATTTAAAACATTTAACCTGCAAAGCTCAATTTGCTCAATTACTCAATATATTGTCCTAATTGCGATATAATTATTGCGGAGGGATACAAATATTTGGCGAATTACCAGGGATCAGATAGCCTATGCCAATCCCATCAATTCAGGAAAATCCTAAAGTTGATACTGTTCCTTCTAAGTTACTTTTTAGAGTGAACGAGTGATTTGCAGATCGAAATTTTAAGAGAAAATCAGGGGCCAGGGAATTTATCTTGAAACCGCTATCATTTCAATAAGATAGCTCAACTCGCAACATAACAGGAAACATCTCAACGGTGGACAGTTTGAAATAGTCAAAGATTAGATCGTTCAGAAAATCGGATAACAGATTATCCCAGAGGACTTATTTATGTAAAATTGTTGGAGATATCGCAGGTATCAGTTCTGAATATGCCAATAGAAAAAATCGGAAAAAATTTTAAAAGGCAGTTATAATTATGCCGAAAATAGCTGTTATGATTCCAATTCCCTGAAGTATAGTGATCTTGTCTTTCAAAAAGATAATGGCCATTGTTATGGTAACTACCGATAAAGCAGATGCAATCGGTGTAATCAATATTGCATCTCCAGTCGTTAATCCAAAATTAACGATGGCGACCGCGCCAGCCTCTATAATACCCATCAATACAACCATTAATTTTGTTTTAGTGGTAGCTTTCGTTAAGTAAATCTCTCGTTTTATGAGAAAAGAAAAGATCAGTAGGAATAAAATAATTCCAATTTTCACAAAAAATGTTGTTTGAAGCCACCCGATTTTTTCAGATATAAGTTCGCTTAAATTCCAAAAGGCTCCAAAGAAAAAAGCTCCGAAGACTGTTTCTTTAACACCTGATGAAAGTTGAAATCTTTTATTTCTAATATCGCTCCAATTTAAAGAGGCTAAAGTAGCCCCGGAAATAATCATTAAGACGCCCATAGACTGCAGTGTAGAAAGCCGCTGGTCCATAAAGATAAAAGCAATGAGCATTGTAAACACAGCCCATAAATTCATGGTTGCTGCAACAATCGATATATTTCCAATCTCAAAACCTTTCATGAAAAACAAATACCCAGCAGAATAAAAAAAGGAAGCGATTGGTAGTAAAATGATCGTCAAGACAGGAATGTTAAGGGTAATTGGAAATACAAAAATAAGTAGAAGGACAAAAAATAAACCTGCCAATTGCGACCAGAAGAAAGTTTTATAAGGACCTATCTTTTTGGAATAGACCCCTGCGAAAAAGTCGTATATTCCCCATCCGAACATACCACCTAAACCAGATAATAGACTTATGATAGTTGAACTCATGAGTGTCGTTTTTTCCTTTTCAAAAAGGGTGATTGTTGCGAACAAGTTGGTATCCAGTTTCCTGATATCATGACGGTAAAGATATTTTGATACTGTCTCTCACAAGTGTCAGCCAGTTTGTAACCGGACATCATGTGTATTTCGTGTGGTATCCGAAAAATGGATATCTCCTTTATAAAATCATTTTAGATCAAGTGGCAAGCTCAATGACTTGAGAAAATCAGTGATTTGAGCTTCTTCCTGAATTCTTTGGCTAAAGACTGGACTCTGAAGAGATATTTATCCCTGGCAGCGCCCCATTTTGTCTTGTCAAATGAGAGTACGCCTGCCGGGATAATGCAATGTAAATGGAAGTTATCCATAAGCTTCTGGTTCCATGTGTGCAGCACCGAAATAAAACCAAGTTGTGACCTGGGCAAGTAAATCAAAAGGACTTTTAAGATCGGAAAACCTTGCCGGGACGATGTGAAAATAGATCGTAGTGGTTTCTATTGAAACGTGACCGAGTAGTTGACTGATAGCGTATATCCGAAACTTTAAATTATACGATGTACTAGTACCCCTCGTAGTAGAGGGGTACTAAAGCTGAAGCCCTCACTTTTTCTTAGTTTATTTTTTAATCCAGCGAGGCATCTGAAACTTATACTCTCCATAGGGTTTGAGTGGTGGATCGGTGAAAAGCGCCACAAGTTTTCCGTCCTGCACCTGATAGTGAACGATAGGAGCAGCGGGCTGAGCATGCAGAGTATTGTTTTCACCAAATTTCATCTTGCCCTGTAGCCCGTCGTAGCCTGCCTCCTTAAGATGCTTGTTAACTGCTTTAAAATCATATTCATCACCTACGGCTTTAACCGCATCGGCCCATACCATCACACTGGTATAGGCGATCCAGGAACCAGCAGGAACTGGATGCTTATAGATATTCATATACTGGTCAACCCAGGCCTGAGCTTTAGCGTTGGGGGCCTTTGGTGCCGGCATACCTGCAGGCATTTCACCAACAATTCCATCAGCATCTTTTCCCAGAGTTGTCAATACTTCAAGGGGTGTAATGGACCAGCCGTAACTGAGAATCGAGTTAGTTGGCTGTTTAATAAACTGACGGAAAAAAGTGATGACCTCCTGGGAGCTGGGGATCTCGATATGGATGATGGCCGGATTGATTCTTCTGATTTTAGTCAAAATCGGCCCCCACTCATTTATACCGTAGGGGACGGTTTCACGCTTTGCAACTTTCCAGCCAATTTTTTTAAATTGTTTTGAAAGAGTATCACCCACTTCCATTCCCCATGCATCATCGGTATTGATAATGACAATTTTTTTATTGGGGTACTCATAGGGCAGAGCCGTCAGCATATTGAACATGCTGTTCGCCTGATCTCCCCCTGTATCGGTGATGAAATATGTATTGTAATATTTCTCAGGATCACTCTTATAAACATCTACTGCGGGCATTGCCCCGTCATCACAGAAAAAAGGTGCATCATATTTACCATAGGCCCGGATATCCTGCCCCCATCCAGCCCATCCGGCATGAACCGAAGCCACTTTCATTTTGCCGCACAGGTAATTGGCTCCCTGCATGACAACTTCAGGAGCAAATTCCTGGGAGTCGAAACGAATAACTTCGAGCTGTTTCCCAAGCAGGCCACCGCCTTTATTTATCTCGTTGATCGCCATCTCGATGCCCTTCCAGTAATTGTCACCCGAACCGGCATATGCTCCGGTCGCTGCCAAAGGAACCCCGACTTTGATAGTGTCAGCAGCAAAAACTGACGTAGTTGTCAGCATAACAAATGTAAAAATAATGGCCAAAAGTCCAGTTTTTCTCATTTTACTCCTCCCCGCTTAATAAAATATTTTATGTTATTCCTCTTCCACAACAACTCTTTGTAGTGGAGACAAAAGTCGTATAATCGGGCTTATTATGCCATCCCGAAGAAACAGTACCAAAACTACCACAATAGCACCCATTATCAAAGGACGATACATGCCCAGAGGAGCCAGAAGCTGACTGAGAGTTACAGTGATAACCGCCCCCACGACAACACCGGGGTATTTACCGATACCACCGATTACCATCATGATCATCAGAATTGTAAATACATCCATGCTCAACATCTTGGTTGACAACATACCTACATAGTGCGCATAGAGAGCCCCAAATAACCCTGTAATAAAAGAGGTAAGTGCAAAAACCATCAATTTATATTTAAAAGCACTGATCCCCAGGCTGGCAGCAAAATTTTCAGAATCTTTCAGAGCAAGAAAAGCTGTGCCCCAATAGGATTTAATCATTAAGACAAGAACCAAGGTGCAAATAATTGTCAGGAAAAATGTCAGATAAAAGAACGGCACCAATTGATCAGAGCTGAAAGCCAATCCAAACAACTTGATAGGGGGAATGGTAAGAATTCCCTGGGATCCGCCGGAACCAATTGCTCTCCCGAGAGGGCCTCGTAGAAAAGGAACCAGAGTCATATGAACTGCAAAGGTTACCAGAGCGACATAGGGTCCGGCCAACCTGAGGCAGGGTAGCCCTACGAGAACACCGACAAGTCCTGTGATTACGCCCGCCATTATTATGGAAAAAACAGGCGGTATATCCATTGAAACTGATAGAATAGCCGAAGCATATGCACCTATGACATAAAAGGCGACCTGGCCAAAAGAGAAGATTCCGGCAAACCCCATGATAACATCCCAACAGGAGGCCACAACCGCCCATATCAGTATCATGATCAAAATATTCATAATATAATCGGTGCCACCAAAAAACAGCGGCATAATTCCCATAACACAATAAAAGCCGCATAAGGTAAGGATCATACGTTTCAAGCTCATAATTTACTCTCTCCCCATCAACCCCCTAGGGCGTATAGCCAGGGTAACTAAAAGCAATGTTAAAGTAGCAATCTGTACGTGTATCATGCCAAAATACCATCCAACAAAGGCTTCCAGCATTCCCAGAATAAAAGCAGCATACAGGCTGCCACGGATTGAACCCATGCCCCCAAAAGCGGTAATAACCCACGCTTTGATCATGATATCAGTGCTGCCCATCGGGTCGACGAAATTTTTTTGACAGAGCAGGATACCGCCAAAACCAACCATCATCGTTGAAATTGCAAAAGTAGCAGCGAAAATGAAATCTTTTGGAATACCGACAATTTGAGCACCGGCAGGATTTTGTGCAACAGCCTGGACAGCCATGCCGGTACGGGTATTGTTTAAAATCCACCAAAAACAAAGCATACCACTGAGAGACAGGATAAAGATAACGATATCCTGTTGAAAAAGAACCACCTCACCAACCTGAACGGTCCCTTCGATAATACCGGGTAAAGATTTTATGCGGGGTCCGAATATGGCCTGATAGCCAAAATCCATAAAAAGTGACAACCCCAGGGTCAGCATCATAACCTTCATCTCCCAATCATCATATTTCCTTAAAGGAGATATCAGCACCTTTTCCAGCAGATAACCGACAATGAAAAAGAAAGGAATAGCCATAAAAAAAACAGAAAAATATCCTCCGATAACCCCCAGCGGGATAAGGAGTACCCAGGCAAAATAACCGCCAAGGTTGTAAAAAGACCCATATGCGAAGTTAAAAGCCTTGGTCACACCATATACAAGTGTCAATCCTACAGCCATCAGCGCATAAACAGAGCCATTGATGAGACCGCTTGTAAATACTTCAATTATTTCAAGAAACATCTCCTGCTATTTCCTCCCCTCTGTGGGATAAAATTTCATACACTGCCTACAATCCGAGAAAAATTTCTTTCAACTGCTCATTGTTGAGGACGTCATATTTTCCACCTTCAAAGGAAATTCCCCCTTCTTCCATAATATATATTTTATCTGCCATCTCAATAAGTTGAGGGATATTTTGTTCTACAATAAAGACGGTTTTTCCCTGCCTGCTGATCTCCTTGATTATCTGACTGATCTCCACCCTGTAACTCGGCTGCAACCCCAGGCCCGGTTCATCAATGCAGAGCAAATCCGCATCGGACATAAGCCCCCTGGCAATTGCCAGCATTTTTGCTTCGCCACCGCTCATAGTTGAAGCCAACTGGTTCTGACGTTGCATGAGTTTGGGGAAAAGGGATGCAACCCATGCCATATTTTCCTTCTCATTACCCCTGGCGTTTTTGGAGTAAGCTCCAAGTTTCAGGTTCTCCATGACAGTCATATAGGGGAATAATTCTCGATTCTCAGCAATATAAGTAACTCCCAGATTAACAATTTTATCAGACGCTAAACCAGTGATATCCTGACCATCATATAAAATCTGACCATCTATTTTTTCCACCAGACCACAGATCGATTTTAATAACGTGCTCTTGCCGTGACCATTAGGCCCCAGCATGATCACTACCTGTCCCCGATCCACAGATACTGAAACATCTTTTAGAATATGAGACTCTCTGTAATAGGTATTTAA
The DNA here is from genome assembly GCA_002352445.1 of Desulfobulbaceae bacterium UBA2775. GTDB lineage: Bacteria > Desulfobacterota > Desulfobulbia > Desulfobulbales > Desulfocapsaceae > Desulfomarina. Next base: position 38,223 of record DEIL01000240.1, on the reverse strand, counting down.
CTTATTTATCTTCAGCATAGGAATCACCTAGATAAGATTCGATAACCCTTGGATCGTTGGTCACGATTTCAGGCTTATCACAACAAATCATACTGCCTGATTCAATTATCAACAGTGTTTCTGTCAGTTCGGTCAGTACTTTCATGAAATGTTCGATAATGATAATCGTAACACCAAGCTGTTGATTAATATTTCTGATCAGAACCATCAAATCTGCAATCTCGCTTCCGTTGGAGCCTGCCATGGGCTCATCGAGCATAAGAATTTTTGGTTTTGTAGCCAGAGCAGCCCCTACCATTAATTTTTTTTTCCCTAACAAATTCAGAAGCCCGGTATGCTGAAGCCGATCATCCGCAAGTCCAACAAAATCCATAATTTCATCAGAATGTTCTAGATCCAATCCACCCCTGGCACCAAACCGGCTGCCGACACGGATAGTTTCCTGAACGTTAAGGCTTGGAAATATCTCAGGTACCTGAAAAGTACGTGCAATACCTGTCTTGGCGATACGGTAGGGAGGAAGGCCGGTAATGTCATGTCCATCAAATTCGATCTTGCCCTCATAGCTGTAATTACCAGTAATCAGGTTGTATACTGTTGACTTACCTGCTCCGTTGGGACCTGCAATACCATATATCTGCCCCTTTTTGACTTCAAAACTCAAATCATTAACAGCTATGAGCTCGCCAAATTTCTTGGTTAAATTCTTTACTTTAAGCATGTCAGCTTTCCATCCGTATTGTTCTGGGATTACTAGTGCATATTTTAAAATGGTTTTAAAGTCCTGTCATATCATGCTATAACAACCTTTATACCCAGCGATTTCATGTCATTACAGAAATCTCGTGACATTTTGAGATTTGTAATCAGAATGTCAATTTCCTTTGGTTTTGCAATTTCCATAGCAGCTACCAGTCCTAACTTATATGGTTTGACATGAGGATTACTGACCCTGTTGTATGACGAATCATAGCTCGATTAATTGCCGCGATATCCTGATTACTTGTCGTTGATCAGGATCTCTCGACCGAAGGCGTGTGGTGCTCAGCGACAGTTATATATGGTAATCTTAAAGAAAAGGTGAGCGGCAGGGTTTTCGTAGCGAAGCTGAGAAAACTCTGTACGAATCAACAACTGGGTTAGTCGATGTTATTCTTTATTGGAATTAGAAAGGCTTACGGGCTGATACAAGTACTACTTCTCCAATTTCAGCAGCACGTTCGGCAGCACGCTTCATCTCCTCATATACAGACCCATCTTCAAGCCCCGAACATATGCGGGCATTTGCCCTTTCAATTTCTTTTTGAGATAAAAAGCAATAAACCGAATCTCCTTTTTGAAAGTCAGCTTCCAGAACTTTGTACGGATCATTATAGTACCGTTCATGAAATATATTTTCTGAAGGAATTGTTGTCTTAATATCAGTAAATTGTAATTTCTCCATTCGTGAAATAAGCTCTTCGATAGGAATATAACGTGCTCGCATGGCACGAACTGCTTTTTCAATATATTTGTAATTCCAATACACACCAGAATGCGGATTTAGCTGTTCTTGAGAGCTTGTATTAATGGTTAACACCCCTCCCGGTTTTAATACTCGTCTGCTCTCTTTCAGAAAAGTATTCAAGTTTGAATAATCTGGTTCAGTATCAAGATGGTGTAAAACCTGATTAACCATATATCCATGAAAGCTATCATTAGAAAAGGTGAGGCTAAGAATATTTCCGATTTGTAAATGGACATTTGCTGCATTGCCTATTTTTTGCAAAGCTTGGTTTAATCCCTCATCAGAGCCTTCCACCCCATATATGTCTTTTACATATTGCTTGATATCCTCTATGTAAGCTCCTGTGCCGAACCCACCCTCCAAAACTTTTTGTTTTTCAATGGGGATATCGGTTTGTTCAAAAATATGTAAGAGTTCTCGCATACAATTTGGTTTGCGTTGTTGGTCGTACATTGAGAACGCCTCGTTGTAATCACAGTATGAAGAGACATTTCTTTTAATCTTTTTTTCCATATGATCCTCTTTTGAGATATTTTCACAGGCTCCTAGGCGGTAATTCCGCTTTAAACATCCAATTTCTAACTGGATATCAATGATCCTATGACATATGGAAACATTGACAACCTAAACTAGTTCACAGAAAACACTGCTTGAGTTTCTTCTCAGGATCCAGAATGGAGCGACGACTGCCCGCCCCGAGAAATCAGAGACAGTAGCAGTGTCTCGTGGAGTTAATTTAAAAAATAGTGCATTGGACATGGCATTATTAACAAAATGCCCCATGCGGACTAGCTTGTGGGGTGGTATAGGTAACCGGAGGAGAAAATCCCCTGGTTACCCGATTGTGCGATTATCTTAATTATGTTTTCTTGATTTTTTGTTTATTTCTTTACGTTTCTTACTTTTTGGCTCAGTTGTGAATATAATTTGCGACTTGTAATATTTTTCTCGTATCACATTGTAATAAATAAAAAAGTCTATGATATTTCCTTGTAAATGGGCAGTTTTTCCATTTATCCCGATATTAAGGCACCTGAAGTGGAAAATGTTGTCCAGTTATTACTTTTCTTCTCACATTATCCGCAACAACATATATTAAGAGAGGAGAGATGGAAAACTGAAAACTCGGTGAGAACACTCAAATACGTAACACAAATTTGAGAATTGATCCAGTGGCAAGGTCAATTATTTAAGCAAAGTTGCAACCATTACCTTCTTCCTGTACCTTTATGGTTACAGGAAACTCCTTAACCTGTTTATGGCTGGGGCTGGCTGGCTTTGTTCAGAAAAGACCTCAATTCTTTTATTCCTTTAATTGAATACTCTTGCCAGTTGCTCCCTGAGTCATTATCCTAGGACGCTGTCCGAGAATGCATTGCTCCCCAACTCTTCGTTGTTTTCATAAAAATAATGCTCGCAATATCTGTTATATGGCTGTGCTTATTTTTCCGAAAAACCTCGATTTGAGAAAAAATGCGTATTCTCGGACAGCCTCCTAGACCCCCTCACCTGAATTGATTCAGATATTATTCGGTATCAATGAAATCATTTTCCAATAATAAAGTAGGTTATAGATGAACAATACCAGACGACAAGCGCTGTCCGGTTACCTCTTTGCCTTGGGCGCTACAGCAATCTGGTCCGGAAATTTTATTGTTGCTCGTGGGCTCAGTGATATTGTTCCCCCGATCAGCCTTGCTTTCTGGAGGTGGGCTGTTGCTGTGATAGTGTTTCTCCCTTTTGCTTTAAAACCAGTAATAGCAGAACGACAACAGTTGCTTCAAAACATCCGCTATCTGTCTCTTACCGCGCTGCTGGGGGTCACTGTTTTCAACACCCTTATTTACGTTGCCGGTCATACAACCAGCGCACTCAATCTTTCTTTGATCGCTATTACCTTTCCCATTTTCATCATCGTCCTGTCACGATTGTTCTATGGAGAAAAAATCACAGCCAATAAAATGCTTGGAGTTGCGTTGGTCACCGGTGGGGTTGTGCTACTCATCACCAAGGGCAAATTATCAGTTCTGCATAATATTTCCTTTGCCGTGGGTGATCTCTGGATGCTTTCTGCATCGGTTATTTTTGCGATTTACAGTATTTTGGTCAAACAAAAACCTAAAAGTATCAGTATATGGGCTTTTCAACTGAGTACGTTTTCCATTGGCCTCCTCTTTCTGTTTCCGTTCTTTATATGGGAGTCAATCACCGTAGAGCCAGTCAATTATGACGCAACTACGGTTCTATCCATCCTGTATGTCGGTATCTTCGCCTCACTCGCCGCCTTTGTTCTCTGGAACAAGGCTATCGTCACAATCGGCCCATCAAAGTCAGGGATGATCTATTACACTCTGCCCTTGTTCAGCGGCTTTCTGGCCTATTTCTTCTTAAATGAAAATATTGGTATGATACACTTGTTCAGCGCATTGCTGATTGTTGCAGGCATCTTGACTGCCAATCGGGTATCGAAAAAAATACATCCGATCACAACACAAGATCAAGATTCAAGCAAATAATTGATCTGGTCTACCACACTCGAGAAATCAGGCTTCTAATGCGATGACCTAATGTGAGGGTGCCCGCTGTGAGTCTCTGGATCTTTAAAGGTAGAATGCCTATCTCTTCAGTTTACTGTCAGCGAATAACAGGAACAGTTTTAACTTGCCGTTTTTCCAAGATGATTAGGGTCGCCAATTGAATCCGCTATATTTGTTCTCCAGAATTTTTGTTGAAAGTATCCCCATTGTTATTGATTGAGTAGGTATTGGAGGAGGGGAGGTCAGGCAGCATATAGACCTCTATGTTGTGTTCCCAAACCGAGTCTTGCTCAACAACAATTCCTTCTTTGCTGAATGCTTGAGATAGGCTTTTATAACCTAATGATGCATTTACAATAGCTGTATCACAGTAATGCCAATTATGCTTGTGGAGGTGTACCTTCACCGTTAGAAACAACTGCATCAATTTGTACCAAAGCATCCATAGGGATAGCTGAAACACCAACTGTTGTTCGTGCAGGAAGATCGCTTTTGAAGAATGTTGTGTAAGCTTCGTTTATAGCATCAATATCTGCGATATTTTTAAGTTGGATATTTACTTTAACTACATCGTCCATAACGTGGTCGACACTTTCCACAATTGCCTTGATATTTTTTAGGCACTGTCCAGCCTGCTCTTTTACACCACCAGCTACCATTTCACCCGTTTTTGGGTCTAAAGGTAATTGACCTGTAATATGATTGTAATGAGAAAAAGCTACAGTTTGTGTAGATACAGAACTTTTTGGTGCATTTTCCGTATTGTTTGCCCTTATGACGAGTCCATGCCTGTCTTCAACAGCTTGTGGGGGTGTGCCATCTCCGTGTGAAACAACTGCATCAATTTGTACCAAAGCATCCATAGGTAAAGCTGAAGCTGCAACTGTTGTCCGTGCAGGAACATAGGCTGCGGTCCTGGCGATAGCCGAGTCTGGGAAAAATGTTATATAAACTTCGTTTACGGCTTCAGTATCCGAGAGGTTTTTAAGGAAGATATTTATTTTAACAATATCGTCAAAAGGAACGTCGATACTTTCTAAAATTGCCTTGATATTTTTTAGGCACTGTCCAGCCTGCTCTTTTACACCACCAGCTACCATTTTACCAGATTTAGGATCGATAGGTAATTGAGCTGAAATATTATTGTAATGAGAAAAAGCTACAGTTTGTGTAGATACAGAACTTTTTGGCGCATTTTCCGTGTTTCTTGCAACTTTTATGAGATCGCAAGGCTCTTGTGAAGGTGTACCTTCACCGTTTGAAATAACTGCTTCAATTTGTAGCAAAGTATCATCCATAGGTAAAGCTGCAACTGCAACTGTCGTCCGTGTAGGAAGATAGCTTGGGAAGAATGTTGCATAAACTTCGTTTACAGCGTCAATATCTGAGATATTCTTAAGGAATATATTGATTCTAACAACATCGTCCATAACATGGTCGATACTTTCTACAATTGCTTTAATATTTGCCAAGCACTGCTTTGCCTGCTCTTTTATACCACCAGCTACAATTTCACCAGTTTTAGGGTCTACAGGTAATTGAGCTGAAATATTATTGTAATGAGAAAAAGCTACAGTTTGTGTAGATACAGAACTTTTTGGTGCATTTTCCGTGTTTCTTGAAGCTTTTATGATGTCGCCACTCATATCAGTATTCCTCATCTATATAGTAAAAGTTTAATCACAGGACTTTAAAAATATTCTTTTTCACTCAAAATAAACATATGTTATAAAGTTAGAAGTGATGGACAGAAGCTACGAATAGAACAGTGTTAAGTCAAGTTCATTTGTCGTCTTTTATTATTTTTAAAAAGCTAAAATATGGAGCTTTCAGCGTCGATCACCTCGAATATGTGCAGCAGGACGGTGTGGACGCCTTTACCACTGACCCCGGTCCCTTGAATGGCTCGGAACTTAAATACTTGCCCCACATGATTAAAGCCGCTAATATTTATGTCATCAATTGGATCATCCAGGATTTTTATAACAAGGGAATAATTATAGGTCCTTATATCCATGTAAAATATTTGCAACATCATATCCGGTTTTTGACCTGGCTTGAAAAAAAAGCGCAACTTTAACGGGTTGGAAAACTATTTTTATAAACCAAACCTCCAACGAAAATCAAAAAAGATTTGTATGGAAAAAACGAAAAAAATGCCTCTTCTTATTGTAACTATAATGATACATTTATCTCCTATGATCAGAATCGCCAGCCCAATGGTTTAGAGGACATTTTACACATTTTTGAAGAAACCCGGATACCTGTTGAAGAACAAGTAGTTTTGGAAGGTGGTTCTGGTACAGGTGCATACATAGATAGGATCAGGCACCATATCAAAGAAATCTACGGGGTGGAGGGATCTGAACAAGGATATGAAGAAACTCAACAAAAAATTGGAGATGTCACAAATGTGCATTTAGAGATAGGGAACATTCTGGAGCTTTCCTTCTCCGATGATTTCTTCGATGCCTAGATGGTTAACCAAGTGCTGCACCATCTTGACATAGAACCGTCCTATCCAAGCCTGATACTTTATCTAAAAGAGAGCAGACGTGTTATGAAGCCAGGCGGGGTCCTGACTGTCAATATGAGCTCACAAGAATAACTAAATCCGTATTCCGGTGTATATTGGAACTATAAATACATCGAAAAAGCAGCCCTTGAGATGCAGGCAAGATGTGTTTCCGTCCCAAAATTGTTATCCAAGCTTGGGGAGTTAGGATTTACAGATATTACAACAACTATACCGTCTGGGAGACTAT
>DEIL01000240.1:25163-31405 GCA_002352445.1 Desulfobulbaceae bacterium UBA2775 | reverse complement strand
TAACGAAGCAAATGTCCTGATTCGCTCGAGTATAGATGACGTATCAGTGCATCAACATATGGAGCACGCGGCCAAACAGGCGGAAAAAATTGGCGAAACCGTCATTGTCTCGGCCCGTAATCCTTTGTAATCAATAAGAATTGGGATAGGGCAATATGAGAATACGAACAACAACCATTGGTGCCTGGCCAAAGCCGGCTGAAGTGCCAATACCAGACTGGTTTCAACAAGAGAGTACAACGGCTGCCAATCCCACAGAAGCTATGGATGCATGTGAACGATACTTGGATGATGATTTGTCAGAACTGTTGGACAGGGTTACCCAGGAGGTTGTGAAGGAGCAGGTAAATGCTGGTATTGATATCCCAACAGACGGAGAAATACGCCGGGAAAACTATATTCACAGCCATTGCCGCCATATTGAGGGAATTAATTTTGAACGTTTGACGAAAAAAGTCATGAGATCGGGCGCCTGGGAAGCCTTTGTACCGACAATAACCCATCCCGTCAGACCGGGAAAATCTTTTTTGGTTCGGGAATGGCAAGTGGCTCAGGCTGTTACCCATTGCCCCGTGAAAATAACATTGCCCGGTCCCATGACGATCATGGATTCTGTTGCAGACGAGTTCTATGGGAGTGAACGTAAATTGGCTCGTGCTTTGGCTGAAACATTGAATTTCGAGATCAGCAGACTTGCCAAGGCGGGTTGTCGATGGATACAAGTGGATGAGCCTGTGTTTGTAAGATATCTGGAATCCGCACTATCTTTTGGTATTGAAAATCTGGAACGTTGTTTCAATGGTATAAACCGGGAAGTCACCAGATGCACCCATATTTGTTGCGGCTATCCAGATAAGGTAAATAGCACGAATTATGTCAAAGCGCCACCTAGTGCTTATTCCCTTCTGGCACCTGCCTTAGATGGGGCCGCTATTGACGCCGTTTCTATTGAGGATGCCCATAGGCCCAATGATCTGTCCCTCCTTGAGTTATTTGAGAATACCATTGTGATCCTGGGTGTTATCGGAATTGCCCGGACACGGATTGAATCCATTGAAGAAATTGAATCTCGTTTACAAGATGCTATGGGTCATATCGAAAAAGATCGTCTGATCGCGGCCCCTGATTGTGGCCTTGGATTGTTAAGCCAGGAAACGGTTCTGGCCAAACTGAGCCATTTAAGACTGGCTGTGGAAAGGATTGGATGATTCTTTTCTGTGCTTAATAGAAAAAACAGACCGAAGGTACAAAACGGCTTGAAACAAGGGATCATATCACAAGGACAAGAGACATAGCTGACAAGCAGAAAATCATTGTAGCGCTTACAGAAAAAGGTAAAGCAATACTCAATACAGTTTCTCTGCTTCTCCAGGAACAGTTCGCCGAGCTGTTTTTCGAATTAGAGAGTTGGGTTAAGCCATTTCGGGGAAACTTCTTAGGTAGTCAGACTTGAGCAGGTGATTCCTTTGCTTCCTTGATAGGTATCTGTTACCCCGCCAATGATATGTTTCTTGCCAATCTTGATAATCTCGTAAAAAGTCTCCCTTGCCGTCATTCCCGCGCAGGCGGGAATCCAGAAGATATTGAAATAACTAGATTCCCGCCTGCGCGGGAATGACGGGATAACGAAGAATTCGATTTTTTACGACGCCATCAATCTTAACAATTTAAGAAAAATTGCAATTTACCTTCTTCCTGTGTACAGATTTTCTACGGAGAATTTGATGGGCGAAGGAAAAAGCGGGTGCTGGTGAAGATAATTGGTGGGTGAGGGTGATTCGGGTGGAGAAGAGTGTTGAAGAACAGGAATAAATGAGTATTCTACACGCGATAAGCAGGAATTGCTTAATTTTGAAATAAATGGACGGGAGTTGGCCTCTTACTCTCTAACCCGAATAAATCGGACTTTTAGAATGCTTGGATAAGTGCCATGGAAGTATATTCAACAATAATTTTTTAACGACCTTCCTGAGTCTCTTGTTTTTTATAACAGAAGTTCTGGAGTAAGGCTCTGGAGGAACAGGCAAAGAGCAACTCCGACAGATAAATGAAAACAATAAATATATAGAGCAAAAATGAACGACAACGCAGTATTTGAACAACTGGTGTCAGTGGTTCAGAACTATCATACTTCCCAGAGAAGTGGGAAATTTCTTGAATATAAATCACCAGATGAATTGGGTCGGATTTTAGAACTGGATAAGTTCGCCGATCCCGGTGACTGGCAGGAAATTTTTCACTGGGTTGAAAAGTATTTTGCTTATTCGATCAAATCCCATCACCCTTCTTTTGTAAACAGGATGTGGGTCGGGGCAAATCTTCCCTCGATAGTTGGAGAAATAGTTGCCGCTGTTTCCAACACTTCTGCCTGCACATATGAATCGGCACCGGTCTCAACCCTGATGGAGAAGTATATGATCAGTCAGATGCTTGACCTTGTCGGTTTCGTCAACGGGGAAGGGCAGATGACCACCGGTTCCAGTAATGCCAATATGATAGCCATGATGGCTGCCAGGAATATGTCCAATTCTGCTGTTAAAAGGGCGGGCCTTTTTGGCCAACAGGAGCTTTTCGCCTTTGCTGGAGCTAATGCCCACTACTCGATGGATAAGGCAGCTAATATTCTTGGCATAGGTATCGACCATCTCATTAAGGTTCCCCATAACGTGAGAGGGGAGATGAAGGTGACCGAGCTTGAGCTGGCGCTGAATCAGGCGAAGGCTAATGGCGGGGAACCATTTTTTGTCGCAGCCACGGCGGGTACCACGGTTCGGGGTAGTTATGACGCCATTGAACAGTTGCTGGAACTTCGTAAAAAATATCACTTCTGGCTCCATGTTGACGGTGCATGGGGCGGAGCAGCGGTAATGAGTGAAAAATTGCGGGAAAAATATCTGAAAGGGCTTGAGTATGCCGATTCCTTTACCTTGGATTTTCATAAAATGCTCGGGGCTTCCCTGATGTGCAATATCCTGCTGATAAATAATAGAAGTCACACACTTGGTACTGTGCTTTCCGCTGGAGACGGCAGCTATCTTTTCCGGAATGAACATGATAATGAGGTTGACGATTTTGGCGCAGTATCGCTGCAGTGCGGCAGGAGAGTGGACAGCCTGAAATGGTTTCTGGACTGGAAATTTTTTGGCCGGGAAGGATTTGGTAAACGTATTGAGAAATATTTAGAGCTCTGTGAATATGCGGAAGAGTGGGTTAACCAGAGTGAGGAACTGGAGATGGTTGTACCCCGTACATCCTTTAATGTCTGTTTCAGATTCAAAGTGGCTGAAGAGGAGAGTAACAGTTTCAACCTGGCACTTAGAAGTCGTCTTTATCAAGAGGGTACAAGTCTGGTGGGCATTACATATATTGAAGGCGACCTTTTTATGAGGCTCCTGATTACTAACTCCGCTTCAGATGAGAGTGATATTGACTCATTTTTTCAATCGCTTATAGATACTGGACGGATTATATCAAGGGAAAGGGATAACTAAAAAATGATCCGGATATCCCTGATTTTCTGGCTTATCGTTTACTGTGTTCGAAACCGTGTTGCCCCGCACCATTTTTTCCAGCTTAACAGCGACTATTTTAACAGTACTAAGAACATCTTTTCAAAACTTGATATGGATCGCAATATTCCTGAGAGATGGCGGCTCAGCCAGCTGGAAGATGATGGCAGGACTGTTCCGGCTCTACCGGCTTTTTTGAAACCGGAATGGGGACAGAACTCACATGGTATATTTTTTATAAGGAATACCAGCGATCTTCGCAAGGAGAGGAGAAAAAGAGTTGTAAAAATAAATCCTTACCTCCTGCAGGAGGTGGCGTGGGAGGAGATAGAATATGATATTTTTTATATTCGGTCTGCCGATGACAGCCGGAGTTTTGGCTTATTGTCCGTGACTGAAGTGAGGAACGGTGGTCACTCGGATCCGGTTATTAATGGAGTACACAATAAAGATTCAAGTTACCATGATATAACTGAAGATTTTACACCAACAGAACAGGAGCTGTTGTGGACGATGCTGAAGGATGTTGGCAGTTTTCAGATCGCCAGAGTTGGTCTTCGCGCCAACTCAAAGCATGATCTGTTGGCCGGAAACTTTCATATAATCGAGGTGAATATTTTCCTGCCACTCCCATTGATCTTGCTGGATGAAAGTGTATCCTTTCCTGTGAAATATCAATTTGTCAAAAAGAGCATGGCTTTAGCTGCTCTTTTAATAGCAAAACTCCCTCGGAAAGAGAACCATCGTGCTATATTTTTCAGACAGCTTATCGCCCACTATAAGGTGAAAGGATGTTAACTATTAACCGGTTGGTTTATAAATGGATTGACAGCCGGTTTCTTGGTGGCTGCAGCAGCTATAACAGTCTTGATATTCGTAAAAGCTGCCGTTCTAAATTGCAGGCTCGCACCGTATTTGCAACGCATAATATCCCCCATGCGGAAGGGGAAACTTTTTTTAGCCCATTTAAAGCCGTCAGGTTTGCCCGAACCCATGGTTTTCCCCTTGTGGTTAAACCAAATGTCAGCGGATTTTCTCGTGGCAGTCACTTTCCTCTCACCAATTATAAAGAGTTGCTGCTGGCCATGTTCTGGGCAAAAATGTGGTGGCCTGTGTCTGTAGTTGAAGAGTATCTGGAAGGGAAAAATTATCGAATTGTTGTAGTGAAAGAGGGGATCATGTCCGTTATTCGAAGATACCCTCCTTTCATCGACGGTGATGGTAAATCGTCAATCAACCTTTTGATAGATAGTGAGAATGAATTGCGTAAGAGTATGGATCTTTACCCTGTAATTCATCCGATTCCAAAAGATAGAAAAATAGTCAAATATCTAAAAAAGAAAGATCTGAGCCTTGATTCTATCCCCGTCAAAGATGAGAGGGTGCAGCTTTTTAGCCGGATTTCGCTTGCTCCCGGTGGGGTGGTTGAGACTATAGATAAAACCAGCTTGACTAATGATAACAGACAACTTTTTGAGGGAATTCTTGAGCATTTCGGCGCCAACATTCTTGGTATAGATGCTATTTTTGAAAAAGGTATTGACCAGAGCTACCAGCAGCAGAAAACTATCTTGCTTGAGGTTAATTCCCGTCCATATCTGAAAATGCATGATGTCCCCAGGTATGGGGGGAGGGAAGACCTGAAACCTTACTATGACAGGCTCAACAGTCTGGCGGTTAAGCAGCAGGATATCTTTTGAAATGAGGGATCTTTCCCGAACTTACTACCTGTTCCTCGGGTTTCACGGTTTTTTGCTGGGACTCTTCCCTTTTTTTCTTCCTGTCTATCTGTATAAAAATGGCAGCCCGTTGTCAGATATTGCGCTGTTTATAGCTCTGAGCGGACTTGGCTTTATTGTCACTTTATGGGGATGGGATCGGTTACGTTCGAATTTATTTCGCCGGATGATCATCGTCTCTCTGTTGCTTGAATTATCAGTGGTGTTGTCAGTTTATTTTGGTGTTGACCTGACCATAGTTGCACTTCTCAACGGAGGTTATAACTGTCTCTACTGGATGATCCAGCGCATCCTGTTTTTTTCAGCGGTTTCTCCTGGGAACAGTGGGCGAAAATTTGGTAATTTCCAGATTTTTGTCCTGGTGGTTCTGAAGTTGGGGATTTTTGTCGGCAGCATTTTGCTTGGACGGTTCGGCCTTATTGCAATCGGTATTCTCTCGTTGATTGTCACCTGTGTCGCTATCTTGATTTTTTCGTACAGGAGTGAGGATTGTCTGGAGATACCAGCTCTTTTGCAACAGCGGCCCTCAATTAGAATATTGGATCTGATCTCCTTTAAAGACAGATACTATTCCCGGCTGATATTTGCAATTGATGGAGTTTTCCTTTACCTGGAGAGCTATTTCTGGCTTATTTCTCTCTTTCTTCTTGTTGGGGAAAGTTTTGTAAAACTCGGTATGGTGGTGATCGGTCTGGCACTGTTTCTTGGAGTGCTCTTTTTTATCATAAAAAACAGGATAGATCGGCTGCAGGTGCAGAAGGTATACCAGGTGGCGGTTTTGTTATATGCGTTGTCGTGGGTAATGCGTGGTTCAATCTCAGGTGATATGAGCTACTCCCTGCAGATGTGTATGATAGTGTTGATTGGCTTTAGCACTTCTCTTTTTCGGCTGGCTTTTAATAAACGGTTCTTTGATCTGGCCCGATTGTCAACCGGGTATGAGTACATATTTCTTAAAAGCTATTATTCACAGTTTTTTTTAGCATTCGTATTT
>DEIL01000240.1:0-25087 GCA_002352445.1 Desulfobulbaceae bacterium UBA2775 | reverse complement strand
GCCCGCCTGTGCGGGAAAGACAGGAATATAACAGTTAAACTTTTTCGATACCGTAGGAGATAAGTCATTTTATGGGTAATTCTTTTCAGGATCAGTTTCTTAAGTTGGGCCTGGTAGACAAAAAGCAGGTAAGCAAGGTCAAGAAACAAAAGCATCAGAAGAAAAAGCAGAAGAGCGCAAAAACACAGGTGGTTGTGGATGAAAATGCTCTTCTGGCTCAGGAAGCTTTGGCAAAGAAAAAAGTGCGTGCTCAGGAACTTAACCGGCAACGGGAAGAGAAACTGAAAAAAAGGGAAGTGACTGCATCTGTCAAACAGATGGTTGAAAAAAATAAGCTGGAAAAAGATGACAAAGGTGTTGCCTTTCGGTTCAATGATCTGGCTAAAATACAACGAATATTTGTAAAGAAAGAGATGGCAGATCAGCTCAGTTCAGGACAATTGGGAATTGTCGGCTTTGGAAATTCCTATGAGGTTGTACCCCGGACTATTGCTGAAAAAATCAGGGAATTAAGTGACAAAACATTCATTCTCATTAACAAGTCACTTAGCCCAATAGAACGGGATCCTGATGATCCCTATAGTGACTATGAGGTTCCCGACGATCTTATGTGGTAGCGCAATGTGTCGACAATGTTATCCGGGATATTTACTATTTTTTCTGTGTTCTGGATGTAACTGATGGAGCCAGTTTGAGTTGAAGGAGATCCTGTTTTGCCTGAATGTTCACTATTTTTGTTTTAATTGTAACTGTTTTTCCACCAGCATTTGCAATCAGCGGGTCAAGTTCCTGCATGGATACTGGAAATTCTCTGCCGTTTAGCAGCGCGATAAGGGCTTGACCTATCTCTCCATTATTATCGTCTCCTGTTGCAGTTACATCATTTACCACAGGTTTTACGTAAAGAGTTTGTTTTGCGACATCAAATCCCACAGCAGCACTCGCTTTGAAATCAATCTCTACTGACCCTACTTTTAACTTGATCTCATGACCTGCAATTTCTGTAAGGAATGCGAGGTTGTTTCCGGCGAGGTGGAGTTGGCAGGCAAGGTGCTGGTCTGTGATTGCCAGCTGACTGATGTTCACTATTGTTATATCGCCCTGAATGCTCTTCGAGTGGGCATCAATCTTGAATGGGAGCATGGCGGTGATTGCCTGGGCAATAACTTTTTCCGGCAGATTAAGGGTAATATTGTCATCTGCTATGACCGGCCTTAGAAAAACAAAGAGTAAGGCAAATGTGAGGAAAAGAGTGAAAAATTTTCTGCTCATAAATCTATGTCCTTAATTGATGCGTTGTAATAACGTTTAATCAGCCGTCATTCCAGCGCAGGCGGGAATCCAGTACAGTACTACGGGTAAAGACGACTGGATTCCCGCCTGCGCTGGAATGACACGAATGTGACATTACATAGTTGACACAACACTAGTTTGAAATCGGACTAGTAATAACGACTGCGGCAATAAAGTGCAAGCCATAAAACGTTCATGAGAAATCCGGGTAAAACCGAGGGAACTGCAATGAAACCAACACTTACTGTGAGTAGCGACTGTCTTTTGTCGGGGATCAGTTTCGAATTTGAAAAAGCACTTAAAGCACGATTGACCATCGAAAACCCACAGTATGCGGCAGCAAAAAAGTATGGTCGATGGATTGGCAAAAAGCTCAAGCCCTGGTTGAAATATTATGAACCGGCGGTGCAGGGATTACGGTTTCCAAGAGGTTTTGCCAACCAGGCAGTTATCATGTGCCGTGAATATGCGGGAAGAGATCCGGAAATTATTGACAACCGGAGGGCGTTGCCTGAAGTTGAGCAGTTTTTTACCGGAAAATTACGTCCTTATCAGCAACTTGCAGTAGATGAGGCGAGGAATAAATCTTTCGGAGTCATTGAGTCGGGAACCGGAAGCGGTAAAACAGTTATGGGGCTTGCTCTCATTGCAGCAAGAAAACAACCCGCACTTGTGGTTGTGCATACCAAAGAACTGCTGTACCAGTGGAAGGAGCGGGCAGAGCAGTTTCTTGCATGTGAGGTGGGATTGATTGGAGACGGAAATTTCTCCGTACAACCCCTTACCATCGGTATCGTTAACAGTGCCAGAAAACGGGTGGACGATCTGGTGCCCAATTTTGGCCATCTTGTGGTTGATGAGTGCCACAGGGTTCCGGCGACACTTTTCACAGATGTTGTTTCAAAATTTGACTGTCGATATCTTTTGGGGCTTTCTGCTACCGCATTTCGCAATGATAACGAATTGACGAAGCTTATTTATTTTTTTATGGGAGACAGGATTCACCGGGTTGATTCCGATGAACTGAAAGCAATCGGGGCAATACTAAAACCGGAAATCATTCGTAATTCCACTGCATTTACCTATCGATATCGTGGCGACTACCAGCCACTTATAAAGGCACTTACAGCCCACGAAGGACGGAATATGCAGATCCTTGAGGATATTTGCAGGGTTGCGGCGGAGCCTGAGGGCGGTACCTGCCTGGTGGTGTCAGACAGGGTCAGCCATTGCAGCTTTTTTGTTGAAAAGTTGAAAGGCAGGGGGATTGTGGCGGAACTCCTTACAGGACAAATACAACCGGAGAACAGGAGTGCAATAGTCGATGCAGTGCAAAAAGGAGAAGTTCAGGTACTTGTAGCGACGTTGCAGCTTATCGGTGAAGGTTTTGACTGTTCCGGTCTCTCAACTCTATTTCTTACCACTCCTATTTCCTTTGAGGGCAGGCTTTTGCAGGTGATTGGCCGGGTAATGCGTCCGGCAGAAAATAAACGGGCACGTGTTTTTGACTATATCGATGAAAATATTCCTGCTCTTCTGCGCTCAGCCAACAGTCGTGGTCTGATCTTGTCAGGACTGTAAAGTTGGTTATCGTAGTCCTGGTTCGTTGAAGTGTTGCGAGTTTTCTTGTGCGATATATAATTGTGTGTTATGCTGTGAAGTTTGCATGCTGATTTTTGCAGTTATCCCGCCTTTTTTACCGAATCGGCCGTAGAATAATACTAGATATGTCCCAAACAACGTTGGGTTTTTAAAGGATAAATGATGGAACAGAGTAAAATTCGTAACGTGGCAATTATTGCCCATGTTGATCATGGTAAAACTACACTGGTCGACCAGCTTTTTAAACATTCAGGTATGTTTCGTGATAACCAGGAGGTCTCCGAGCGGCTGATGGACTCCATGGATTTAGAGCGTGAACGCGGTATAACCATAACTGCGAAAAACGGTTCCTACCAGTATCAGGATTATTTGATCAATATCATTGATACTCCGGGCCATGCCGACTTCGGTGGACAGGTCGAGCGGGTGCTGCGTATGGCGGATGGGGCAGTGTTACTGGTGGATGCCCAGGAAGGACCGATGCCGCAAACGTATTTCGTTCTCAAAAAGGCCCTCGAGAATAACCTTCCGGTCATAGTTGTCATCAATAAAATTGACAAGCCGGCCGCCCGATGTGAGTGGGTTGTAGACCAGGTTTTTGATCTTTTTGTGAAACTCAACGCTCCTGATGATATCCTTGATTTTCCAGTGGTCTATACCTCTGCCAAAGAGGGGTTTTCTCTTTTAGACCCTGGTGATAAGGTTGAAGATGGCGGCAGTATGCACCACGTCTCACAGATGATTGTAGACCATACACCGGCCCCCAGCGGCTCCCCTGATGAACCGTTGCAGATGCAGGTTGGTACCATTGACTATTCACCCTATTTAGGGAGACTTGGAATTGGCAAGGTAGTTAACGGCACCATGAAGATTAACCAGCCAATTGTGGTTGCCAGGCGTGACGGCTCAATAAAACCTGTGCGGATAACAAAAATTTTTCGTTTTGAATCTGATGGCAAGTTAGCTGTTGAGTCCGCCGGAGTGGGACAGATAGTTGCCATTGCCGGTATGGAAGATGTGATGGTGGGAGTGACTTTCACCGATCAGGAAAATCCAAGACCTTTGCCTCTGATTAATATTGATCCACCAACTATCTCTATGAATTTTATTCCTAATGATTCACCCTTTGCGGGCAAGGAGGGGAAGTATGTTACCTCCCGCCATATTGGTGACAGATTGCAACGGGAAATTCTCGCAGATGTGGCTCTGCAGTATGACCCGTTAAAAGATGCGGTTGGCTTTAAGGTTTCAGGACGTGGAGAGCTTCATCTTTCGATTTTAATCGAAAAGATGCGAAGAGAGGGATATGAACTCCAGGTGACCAGACCCCAGGTCATCCTCAAAGAGGAAAACGGCCAGACTCTTGAACCCTATGAAAAGCTGACAGTGGATGTTGATGAGCAGTTCCAGGGACCTGTCATAGAAAAACTTGGCAAGTTGAAGGGACAACTTGAGGAGATGGGAACCGAAACCGGCATGGTTCGGATGGTTTTCAATATTCCAACCCGTGGCCTTCTCGGGTACCGCTCCGAGTTTATGACGGATACTCGTGGTATGGGAATGATGTCATACGTATTTTCGGAGTATGGGCCATATGCGGGGGAGATTATCAACCGGGTAAATGGAGTACTTGTCGTCAAGGAGCCTTGCACTGCAGTTGCTTATGCATTATTTAATCTTCAGGATCGCGGTAAAATGTTTGTTAAGCCGGGGGCGCCGCTTTACCAGGGGCAGATTGTCGGTGAGCATTCACGGCCTGCAGATCTGGTCGTTAATCCGGCGAAAGGAAAAAAGTTGACTAATATGCGGGCTTCCGGATCTGACGAGGCTGTCATTTTGACTCCTCCGGTTGCCATGACTCTTGAAGATTGTATCGCCTACATAAATGATGATGAACTGGTTGAAGTAACGCCGCAGTCTATTCGTCTGCGGAAAAAACCAGGGCTTCGGATTCGGGGATAATGAAAAAATGAAAGATCTGGTTATAATAATAGCGTCAGGGCTTGTCGGCCTTGCAACTTTTGGTTTTATCGCCAAAAAATATGGTCGTGACTGTATCCCCTGACTCACACTTTATGGCTCCATAGGTATGGGTCTTTTGAGTTTCTGGTTAATTAATATTGTTTTTTAGATATTACTTACTCCCGAATTACTTGTTTTTTATAACAGAATATAAATATTCTTTTTTGATATCAGAATGTTAAAAGCACCTTCAAGGTACTTATCCCGTTCATCGGGGTTAGTGCCTTACTCCAGAACTTCTCCAATAAAAACAAGAGATAAGCACCCTTGAAAACCAGGGCATAAACTCCGACTTCGAATCGAGGAAGGTCGTTTAAAATTCCGATTTATTCGGGTTAGCCTCAAAATAGTCAGAGAGAATCTGTGCATGATCAAAGGCCAGCTCCGGCAGATTCTGTTGAGTAAAGAGCTTTGCCTGGCTGGCATCATCCCCGGCAACCGGTTGTCCTTCAGCCTTACCTGTAAATACCGTCGAGGCTGTATGGTGTCTCTTGTCCCGGGATGGGTCGGAATAGGTTCGAAATTGAAGCAGGTGGGTGACCTTCAGGCCAGTTTCCTCTTCAGCTTCTCTCAGTGCCGCAGTTTCAAAGGATTCGCCATAATCGACAAAGCCGCCGGGTAGTGCCCAGCCGGAGGGTGGATTCTTTCGCTCAATCAGGACAATCTCATCCCCGATTTCAATGATGATATCAACTGTAGGTACCGGATTTTTGTAAACCTGGATTTTACCTTTGCAATGTGGACATTCCATGGGTTTTCAGGGTGAAGTGGCGATCAGTTGCCGAAGATCATTCCAATTATCAACGCTTTGCAGGTTGTGACGATTCCGGTTCCAGGGCTGGCTGAAAACAAAAGGGATAATATCTTCTCCGGCCAGCTGCATGCATGTCTCAGCCCGGTCATCGACAAAATATTTCAAACCGTGCTCATGGATATACCGCACCTTGTCGCTATGATCTCCGGTGGCAACCACCTTGATCGCATCTCTCGTTTCGGCAGGGAAAAAGACATCAATCCAGTCGAGTACAGGACGACGAAGCGGACGTGCTGTAATAACAGTAATGGTCGATTCTACGGCCATCGAGGTGAGTGTTTCTACCGCCCCCTCCATTGGTTTGAGTCCTGTACCCAGGGAGTCCACGAGGATTTCAGTAAAAATCTTGTCCACCAGATCCTGGGGGATGGGTATACAGTCCTCCAGTTCGAAGTTGGTGATATCCTCATGGGAGAAGGAGCAGTAATTATATTTTGTACAGGCTATATGGAGGAAGGTCGTTGCAGTATCCGCAATGACGCCGTCCAGGTCAAAACCTATCTTGTCTACGGGTATTTTCACTTTATAACCATAGCTTCTTCTATTATTACGGCATATTTATATCCTGCGCCGAAATCTTTTTCTGCTGCCACAATCCCTTCAATGGTGATTTCAGCGTTTACTTCCGGGTGTTCGGAACTGGTTGCTACTATATCATGGCTGTTCTGCATCGGGTTGCCAGTACCATCCTGCAGGTGAATCCAGTTTCTGCCCATGATATTGGCACTGACTTTCGTTACAACTCCCCGTAAAGTGACTTTCTGGCCGTTAAGTTCTTTGGCCTTAGAAAAAATCTCGTCAACACTGTAACCGTTTACAGCCTCTGCCTTGGCAACAGTGATTTCCTGGTACGGGGCTATTGCACCGGAGCTTCCCCCGGATGCCTCCATGGCCGGAGCAGAAACATCAGCTTTTTTCTGTTCTGTCTTGACAGCTGATGCAAAAGAATCATCTGTTGCTGCACCATGGGGTGGTACGTCTTTTTCTCCCATAAGGCCTGGAGAGAAGATAATAGATTCAAATGTGCGGTTAAGGGTCTTACTGTCAAAGTTCTTCATGACCATTCCGGAAATATAGGTAACCTCTGCCCCTTTTTCTATTTTGGTTTCCGGGATTGCCACCCAGGTTTTTTCTGCACCGGAGTCTATCAACATATAGGTGTATCCGGAAGAATTCATGGTTTCAATGACGGTTCCGGTTGTACCTTGTGTGTTTTTTGCAAATGCCTCGGCATCAGCTGAACCAAAAGTGGTGTAAACAGAAAATAGAAGAAAAAATGAAATTACCAGGGTATGTAGCTGACTTTGCTGCATTGTATAAACTCCATGTTATAGGAAAGGGAAACAACAGATATTAGCGCTTCACCACGTTAGTCATCTTCGATTAGAAAAGCAATATGCTCAAGCAGGTTGCGGGCCCATATTTCATAAGCGGCATCAGTGATATGGACTCCATCGTTTTGAAACATTGCAGCCTCACTGTTGAGAAATTTGATATGGGTGTCGAGATAACAGCATCCGGTCTGCATTGTTATTGCTTCAATGTGAGTATTGAAGCTGGTGATAGCGTTATGGGGAAGGTGGGGAAGGTGCATGGGAAAAAGGTTGTTCACCAGTATTTCAGCTATGGGGTAATCTTTTCGCAGTTGAATGACGATTTTTTTCAAAGTCTGGATAAACTGGTAGTTATCGGAGAGCAGGTCATTTGTGCCAACCATCACCATGACAACATCAATTACCTCTGTCCGTTCTTTAATATGTGGAAGCATGTTCAGAACATCGTTGGCCGTCGCTCCGGGAACCCCGAAATTTTGAACCTTGTGTGGTCTCATGCGTGGCTGCCAGTCGTTATCTGCGACGAGTGAATCTCCAATAAGTAAAATCTGTGTCATTGTATCAGGGGCTTATTTTTGTTCTTAAATGAGATTGCTTAACCGTGTTGAAATAACAGTATCATAAGTGCGTAATGGTGCCAAAGCTTTTCTCTCTTCCAGGCTACTTTGAAAAAGAGCTGCCATCCCTGTCAGATGAGACAATGATCGTCCTTTTTAACTTTGGAAATGCCTGGTATCAAGGTTTGGGTCGATATTACACCCGGCCATTTCCTGATGGTGGTAAGAATAAATTCGGAAAGGAGTTCTCCATCGGAGGAGAGCAGATCCCTGACCAGTTTCACTTTGACAATCAGATCGATTGAACCATGGACAGAGTGTACCTCTTTCACTTCGTCAAGGGCTATGAGCTTGTCAAAGATGCGCTGCTCATGCCTGCCGTCGACATTGAGGAGAATGAAGACTGTCATCTCCCGCCGCATTTCCGGGTATTCCTGTTTTGAATGTTTGGCCATTTTTTCTCTAAATTCTTCCATGTTTCTGGGAATGAGTTTATCTACCCCTATACCGTACTTTCTCCTTTTCCCCATTTCCCACTGGTGTATGGAAATATAGAGATAAAGATCATCTACTGTTCTGTCTGGAAAAGATCGGACAAGATTACTCTCCCTGATGACAGTTGCCAGGGGCTGGTAGATTGTGTCATACCAGTCACCGGCGGCTTTTTGATAGCTCACTCCTGTGGTACTCTCTTTTATCAGGAATTTTCTATGGTCATTAATCTGTTTCACCAGAAAATGAAACTGGCCAAGCTCAGTCAGGTGGATGCGATGGGGAAGTTTCGCCTTATCCCTGAACTCGGTTTTCTCTCTGTAAAGCCTGTTTTCAAGAGTATTTTTTGATGGCAGCAGTTCAAGAATGTGGGAGCGAATTTCACTATAGCCAAGTTTTTTTGCAGCCTGGAAACGATGATGGCCATCGAGGATAAAATAGTCGTCTTTAATCTGGTAAAGTGAAACAGGCGGCATGTTTTTGCCGGCTTTCATGGCAGTCAGGATGGAGGCGAGTCTTTCATCCATCCGGACGGAATCGGTCTTGAACTGTTTATCAAAATCATGATATCTGCCCACGCTGCCAACAATTTTGTCAAGGGGAACCATGGAGGTTCCCCGCTTTATAGATTCATATGCCTCCTCTTTCTCACGGCGGACGTTGAAGCTGTGGAGATTAGCCTCTTCATTTTGTTCTTTACCATTGTGCAATACATTTTTAACTGCCTGTAATGGGTTAAATTTCGAGAACATAGAAGCCATAACAGTTAATTACCAGAGTAGTATTGACAGTTGAAATTCGTTCAGAGTCATTGTTAAATGATGCGTGGATGTGGCCATGGAGGAAATAGGGTGGATTATATTTATCGATGAATCTTTTGAACCCCTTGAACCCTTTATGACATGGGTCTTCTGCGTCATTGATATGACGAGGTGGTGCATGGGTTATGACCAGATCAGGTGTTCCGCTTCGCCACAGGGAAAAGCGCATCCCGCCAATGAAACGCTTCATCTGCTTTTCAGTATATTGATTTATCCCGCCATTATACCATCTGCTGCCTGAAAATCCGACAATCTTCCGCCCAGTAAAAGTTACAAGCTGCCGGTCAATATTACGGCACCCGGCAGGAGGGGAGGTTTTGTAGCGTAGATCATGGTTGCCAAGTATAAACATCAGCGGCACATCGTATCTGAATGTTAAATTACTGAGATATTCGGGAGGGAGGTCCCCGCAGGATAAGATGAGGTCGATATTCTGAAGAAAAGGACCTCCTCTTACAGGTTCCAGTAATTCATCGATGACTGTATCTGCAACTATAAGAATGTTCAACATATTCTGAGATTATCAGGGCTGTTCCTTTCGCAATGAGATTAATTCCCAGGGCAGCCTTTGCAGGAAGTGGATAGACTCTTTTTATATCCGCTGATCCTTTATACTCGACAAAATAATAATGATTATTACAATTAAGGCTGAAGGAACCTCAATCCCGGATCTGAAGAAAAATAAATTTTACTCCAGTGATGAAGATAAGGGAATAATTATTTGGCTGGTGAACTATTTGCAATGAGGCACCTTCCCAAGGTAGCTTCAAAAGGAGATAAAAATGGGGATATTCCATAAGGTAAAGGTAGGAGAAAAAGAGATTAGTCCCATAGACTGGGAGATGAGCCCCGATTTAACCTTTGGTACTTTTGAGTCGTGGGGCGGCAGGGAGAGGGTAAGAGATAATGATGAACGTGTGTATTACTTTTTTGTTGATAACTGGGGTGAGGAGCCGAAGCTCTGCCTTATGGAGCGGGGAGTAAAGCATGCGAAAATTATGGCTGAAATCACAGCACCCCAGGAAATTATAAAAAAATGTGTCGAAGAACGGGGGCATTCAGCTATTTTTGAGAAGAGCTACGCTATTAATGACCAGTTGAAGGAGTGGTTGATTGAAAACGTGCTTGACAATGGTGACTCCAGCCTCGTTGTTCCTCGGGTTGATCTGGAATACGAAGAAGATATGGGGCGGGATCTTCCCTTAGCAGGTAAAGGTCCATATTCAGATGAAATTATTCATTTGCCGGCGGAGTCTGGAATCATTAATGATGATGAAATCGCAGGAATCCTCAAAAAATGGGATTTCTTTGATGCTGAAGTCAATCCGGATGGGCGGTTTGAAAATGAATTTGTTGGTGGCGGGGACCCCTTAACTCTCATTGATCAGAAAACAGCACTTATGTGGCAGCGGGGTGGGCTTGATATTGCCTCCAATCGGACAATGCAGCGGGAGATAGGCGAGTTGAACAAGCAGGGTTTTGCCGGCTTCAGAGATTGGCGCCTGCCTACCATGGAGGAAGCCATGTCACTTATGGAGCAGGAAAAAAATCAAAAAGATGTTTATTTACACCCTGCCTTCTCAAAAGAGCAGCCGTTCATTTTTGTGGCAGCTAAGCGCAAACCCGGGGGATACTGGTTTGTCGATTATAAACAGGGCAGGGCTTTTTGGTCGTCAGGCACTATTCCCGGAGGTTTTGGCCGGGTAGTCAGATCTCTTGGTTAAAAAATAGCTTTCACTTTATTCAAAAGTGACCTGGAACCTTTTCCAGTCGGAGAAGGTTTTTTTTCACATCGAGACCCCCGCCAAAACCGGTTAAAGAACCATCATTGCCAATTATGCGGTGGCAGGGAATAATAATCGGGATCGGGTTCTTATTGTTAGCTCCCCCAACGGCTCTGCATGCTTTGGGGTTGCCGATCTGTTTTGCGATTTCTCCATAACTTGCAGTTTTGCCGTAAGGGATATTCAGCAGTTCCTGCCAGACCCTGACTTGGAAGTCAGTTCCTGCAAGATGCATCTTTACCTTAAAGTCCTGCAGACGACCGGCAAAATATTCTTTAAGCTGATGCAGAACATCTGCAAAACATTCTTCGTCCAGGTTCCAGTCTTCTTCAATTACTGTATACTCAGCAGATTTCGGGAAATGAAGCTTTTCAAGCAAGCCATTTTCCCCAACTAAAAGCAGTCTTCCTATGGGGGTATGGCAGTAGCAATACTGTTTCATGGTAAGAGGTCTCCGGTTACAAAAGAGGTTACTTTACTTGAGGTGTCGTCCACAGGAGAGATTACTGATATACTCTGTTTCTGTATTTTATCCAACCGTCCGGGTGGCGTTTCCCCGGATCGTGATGGGTCCAGTGAACAGTACCTCCTTTCGAGGTCCACTCATATTCGCCGAAAAAGGAAATTCTTTCGCCCTCTTTCAGGGAATTGATTCGTGGGGCAAGGTCTATGTTATGGGCAATGAGGATTGTCAAATCAGTAGTAATTTTGACTAGAAATTTCTGGTGCTTTGCACCTTTAAGGTCATCAGGGAGCAGTTTGACTACAATCCCGCTGCTCTCAACCTGAACATTGCTTTTTCTGTCGGCATACGCCTGGATAATTTGTTGTGAGGGAAAATCAGGTAGATAGCTGTTTTTTTCCTGGTAGAAGAATTTCCCAAGAATAAGCAGCAGCAGAAGCAGGAAAAAAAAGATTGTTTTTTTGGTGATCTTCATAGGGCTCACGGCGAGAGAAGAGTACTCTAAGTCTACGCTTATCGGAAGTCTACACTTATCGGAAGGCTGTGTTATCAACGACGTCATCAGTATAGATATGTATGATATCAGTGTAAAGAAATTATATCGCAATTCTCTCCTTGTCTGTTTCTCAATATATCAATACGGGAGCATAATGACAGTTTCAGTTCAAATTATTGAAATCATAGGCTGAACATGGTTTTATTAAGTAATCCATCCTGACTATTGCGGCTGTGTCCATGGGAATCGCGGGAAACTAATTACGACGCCATCAATTATACTCAATTCTGGTACGAGTGAATCTATGTCTTTTATACCGGTAATAGGAAAATCGATAAAGAAACAGCTGGAAGAGCGGGAAGAGGTCATTCTCTCGCCATTTGCAGCGCTCAATAAGAATTCTTCCGGCCGTCAGATTGTTGAAGAAGAGGATATGTGTGATATGAGGCTGCCCTTTCAGAGAGACAGGGATCGTATAACGCACTCTAAGACTTTCAGGCGACTCAAACATAAAACCCAGGTTTTTCTTGCTCCCACAGGGGATCATTATCGGACACGGTTGACACATGTTCTGGAGGTATCTCAGATAGCCCGGACCATTGCTGCAGCTCTTTGCCTCAATGAGCCCCTTACCGAGGCTGTGGCTCTGGGGCACGATCTCGGGCACACCCCTTTCGGTCATGCGGGTGAAGCAACGCTGAACGAGTTGCATCCTGGAGGATTTCGTCATTATGTGCACAGCCTTCGAGTCGTAGATTTTCTGGAAAACAACGGTAAGGGATTGAACCTTACCTTTGAGGTACGAAACGGTATTGTCAGGCACTCGAAGGGACAGGGTGATATTTTGCCGAAAAATAAATCTGAGCTTGCAGTAACCCTGGAGGGTCAGATCGTTCGTCTGGCAGATATTATAGCCTATGTAAATCACGATCAGGATGATGCCCTGCGGGCAGGTATCTTACAGGAAGGGGATCTTCCCTGGAAGATAGAAAAAGTTGTGGGTGAGCGTCATTCCAAGAGAATCGAAGCAATGGTTCGTGACTTAATAGTAGAGACGCTGACAGCGGATGATGGCGAACTGCATATCAGTGAAGGTATGCTTGAGGCAATTACCAACCTTCGCAAATTTCTCTATGATAATGTCTATACTTACCATAAGGTCCATGCCGAGTTTGAAAAAGCAGAGCGGATAATCCGGGATCTCTATAGCTATTTTATGCAGAACGGACTGGTTCGACTGAGAGGTGAAAAGCTGGAGAAGAGGAATATGGAAGAGGAATGGACAGATGAGACGGTCGCCCACCGCAGGGTGTGTGACTATATAGCCGGCATGACGGATCGATATGCCCTGTCGATTTATAAACGGATTTTTCTGCCGGAGCCCTGGAGTTTCAAAGATTGATAGAGGGTATTCTATGGAGAGTCCGGTCTGTCCCTGAACCACTCAACCTGTTTTTTCAGAGGAATGTGTGGAAAACTGTTGAATTAAAGCTATGTCGTAGTTAATTTTGGACCGATACGCCCGGCTTTCGTGGAGCATACTCTTTTCATATAAGCCAAAGATAATTTCAAAAAAATTCTAATTTAAGAAGAAACAAATATATGGCTAATCAAGACGACAATTTATTGAGTAAGGGATATGAATTTAAAGAGGTAGAGGAAAAGTGGCTTCATCACTGGCAGAGTGAGAGCTGTTTTTCAGCTGTAATGGAAGAGGGCAAGCCTTCTTTTTCCATAGTTATCCCTCCGCCGAATGTTACCGGAGTTCTCCATGTCGGCCATGCTCTGAACAGTACCCTGCAGGATATTCTGACCCGTTACCATCGTATGTGTGGTGATAATACTGTCTGGATACCGGGGACTGATCATGCAGGAATTGCGACCCAGAATGTAGTTGAACGTCAACTGGCAACAGAGGGAAAGAGCCGGCATGATCTTGGCCGTGATCAGTTTATTGAAAAAGTATGGGAATGGCGCCGGGAAAAAGGTGGCGCTATTATCAACCAGCTGCAGAAGCTGGGCTCATCCTGTGATTGGCAGCGCGAGCGCTTTACCATGGATGAAGGGTTGTCAAAGGCGGTTCGTGAGGTCTTTGTCCGGTTGTATAAGGAGGGGTTGATCTATAAGGGCGATTATATCGTTAACTGGTGTCCCCGTTGTCATACCGCACTGGCGGATGATGAGGTTGATCATGAAGATACCAGGGGCAAGCTCTATCATATCCGCTATCCTTTTGCTGACGGGTCAGGCCACGTTGTTGTCGCCACCACCAGGCCTGAGACCATGCTTGGGGATACCGGAGTTGCTGTCCATCCTGATGATGAGCGTTACAGTCATCTCGGTGATGTCGGGATTAAGCTTCCGCTGACAGACAGAACGATTCCTGTAGTTTTTGATCATCATGTACAAAAAGAGTTTGGCACCGGGGCTTTGAAGGTTACTCCATCCCATGATCGTGACGACTATGAAATTGGTTTGCGCCATTCCCTTGAGCAGTTGAAGGTTATGGATGATAAAGGTGTGATGAACGAAGCGGCCGGGAACTACCAGGGTCTGGATCGGTTTGAGTGTCGGGAAAAAATAGTTGCAGATCTTGAGGAACTCGGATTTATGGAGGAAATTGAGGATTATGATCATGCCGTCGGACATTGTTACCGTTGTAAAACAGTGATTGAACCGACCACCTCCCTGCAATGGTTTGTTTCAGTCAAACCACTGGCTGATAAAGCCGTTAAGGCAGTTCAAAATGGGCATATAACCATATACCCCAGAACCTGGGACAAAACTTTCTATAGTTGGATGGATAATATTCGGGACTGGTGTATCTCCAGGCAGATCTGGTGGGGACACCGGATTCCGGCCTGGACATGTGAGGAGTGTAACGAGCTTATTGTCGAGTCGGAGAACCCCACTTCCTGTCCCAACTGCTCTTCCACGAAACTTATCAGGGAAACGGATGTTCTTGATACCTGGTTCTCTTCTGCACTCTGGCCGTTTTCAACTATGGGATGGCCTGAAAAAACAAAAGAACTGGAGACCTTTTACCCGACTTCCGTCCTTATTACCAGCTTCGATATCCTCTTCTTCTGGGTAGCCAGAATGATGATGATGGGACTTCATTTTATGGATGAGGTTCCGTTCAAAGATGTCTATCTCCATGCTCTGGTAAGAGATAAACATGGCAAGAAGATGTCCAAGTCCACCGGTAATGTGATTGATCCACTTGAGGTAATGGCAAAATATGGCACGGATGCAATGCGTTTTACTCTAACTGCATTTGCCGCCCAGGGGCGTGAAATTAAGCTGGATGAGGACCGCATTGAAGGATATCGCTACTTTATTAATAAAATATGGAATGCGGCCCGTTTTGCTTTGATGCATGTCAGCGGTTGTGACCAATTTGTGAGAAAAGTTGTTGAACAGCCCCAAAGTCTTCCCCTGGTTCACCAGTGGATACTGAGTAGAACTGCCGCCACAATTGACGAGGTACGGCAGGGACTCGATGAGTACAGATTTAACGATGTGGCTTCGGCTAACTATCAGTTTATCTGGCATGAGTTCTGTGACTGGTACCTTGAATGGATTAAAGCTGACCTGTTTGGCAGTGATGAAACTGCAAAAGAGCAGGCACGTGGTGTGCTTCTGGTAGTTCTCGAGACATTTCTGGGGCTCATTCATCCGATAACTCCATTTGTTACAGAGGAAATATGGTCTGTTCTGCCGGGGAAAAGATCCTCTCTTGCCACTAGCCCTTTCCCTGGACAGCGTGAGGAATGGAAAAATGATCGGGCAGTTGAACAGATGGAATTATTGATGGGTGTGATTAGCGGGATTAGAAATATCCGTTCTGAGGCGGAAGTGCACCCATCCAGTAAAATTGAAGCCGTTATTATCTGTCAGGATAAGGAAAAAGTAAATCTCATTTCCTCCTATGAGGTCGCTATTTCCGACATGACAAGGTTGAGTGGATTAAAACTACTTGAGAAAGCTGACAAACCGGCAGATGCGGCCACTTATATCTATAATGATATTGAAATTTATGTACCGCTCAAAGGTCTTGTCGATATAGACAGTGAACTTGAAAAATTTGGGCGGGAACGTAAGAAGATCGAAGTAAAGCTCAAACAGGTAAATGGTAAACTGGGAAATAAGAAGTTCCTGGCCAATGCTCCGGCGCAGGTGGTTGCAAAAGAGCAGGCGAAGAAGGTTGCACTTGATGCTAAAATTGAAAAAATAACCGAGGCTGAAGAACGGCTTAAGGGCATGGTCTAAAGACATATTTATGGATAAGAATCTCCTGCATAAAATGATTCGTTCTTTTCTTGAGGAAGATGTTGGACGGGGCGATCTCACCAGCGAGTCGATTTTTGCTGATAATGATACGGGGAGTGCCGAACTGGTGGCAAGAGAATACTTTGTAGCGGCGGGTGTGAAAACTATTGCAGCTGAGGTTTTTAAAGTACAGAACCCGGCAGTTATGGCTGTAGATCCGGTTGCGGATGGAACAGAGGTGTCCGCCGGGACAGTTCTTCTCACGGTCAGCGGCCCTGTTATTGATCTGCTGAAAGCTGAACGGGTAGCCCTGAATCTGCTTCAGCGGTTGTCCGGCATCGCAACACTGACCGCCAGGTTTGTTGATAAGGTCAAAGCGTATCCGGTACGGATCACCGATACCCGTAAAACGACTCCGGGGTTGAGAGTTCTGGAAAAATATGCGGTGCAGGCCGGTGGCGGCACTAATCATCGTTTCAATCTCACCGACGGCGTATTGATAAAAGATAATCATATAGCCGCCTGTGGATCCATTAAAGAAGCCGTGCTCAGGGTGAAAGAGAATATTCCGCATACAATACGAATAGAGGTGGAAACTGATACCCTGGAACAGGTTAAAGAATGTCTTGAGTGCGGGGTTGATATCATAATGCTCGATAATATGACTCCTGAAACCATGACTATGGCAGTACAGTTGATCAATGGTCGAGCTCTGGTTGAGGCCTCCGGCGGTGTAAATCTTGACTCTGTAGAGGCTATTGCCGGGAGTGGTGTTGATATTATCTCTATTGGAGCATTAACCCATTCAGCACCTTCCTGTGATATCGGTATGGATTGGTCTCAGTAGTGCCTTATGGCCCTCAAAATGGGTACCGCACTACGTTTCGGTTGTCGGTATTAGAAAGTTCCATTGATACAACAGGTTAAAGAAGGTATGAATCGAAAACTTCTTGATTTTACAAGGAAGAGTGTGCGATAATGGCAGGTGTCTGACAATCTTATGTTGTCTTCTCCTTAAAGACAGCAACCGATATTAGCTGTAATTTGAATGAGGTATCAATTAATGCGCTGCCCAAAATGTGGATTTATTTCATTTGATCATGTGGAAGTTTGTCTGAAATGTAAAAAGAATATAAAGGCAGCCTCAGAAGCCTTGCAGGGAGGAGTGTTGCATGTTGCCTCCCCCACCTTTTTAAATCTGCACCCGGAATCAGAAGAAAGTCAGCTGGATGAGGGTGAACTCGTTGTCGATGACGGGGAAGTAGTTGAGGAGTATGTGGACCCTGATCTCGATGTATTGTTTGAGGATGAGGCCGTGGAAGGTGAAGTTGAGGGGCTGAGCCTTGAGGCGGGAAGAGACGATTTCGCCGATCTTGAGATTTCCATGGATGATGGGGATGAGGATGAGATGGCGCTTGAATTGAGTGCAGATGAGGAAATTGCGATTGACCAGGGACAGGATGAAGATGAAATCGCTGTAGATCTGGATGGATTTGATAATGATGTTGAGATCGAAGAACATGTTTTTGATAGTGAGCCCGATAGTGAGACAGAGAAGAGAGATGTTGAATTCGAAATAGAGATGCCGGAGGAACTTATCGATATGTCTGATCTGGCCCCTCCAGTTTCCTCTGAAGACAGTGACCCTTCCACCGCTGACTCTCCGGAGGATCCGGATTCTCTAGATATCAATTTGGATAGCTTTGACTTTGAGTTGGAATCTGGTACTCCAGACGGTAAAGAGTCTAAAGATATTGCAGGCGGAGGAGAGACAGTGCTGTCTCTGGATGATATCGATTTCTCAGATACCATAGGTGAGCAAAAAAAGAAAAGCGGAAAAAAAGCAGGACCGATGGATATGGATGAAGACCTTAATTTTGATCTTGATCTGGGTGGACTCTCTATCCATGATGAAAATTTGTAAATATTGAAAAAGGTTTCCTGCAAAGAGAAAAGCTATTGACACTCTTTATGAAGTCGGGTAAAAAAACGTCTTCATGAGCGGTGCCGGGATAGCTCAGTCGGTAGAGCAACGGACTGAAAATCCGTGTGTCCCTGGTTCGATTCCTGGTCCCGGCACCAGTTTATGGCTTAAAAATCAAGCCCTTACGGTATAAAAACTGTAAGGGCTTTTTTGTTGCCTTTTGTTTGGTATCATGCCGGTATCATGCGGAGGCAAAAAAAAACCGATCCAGATATAAACCTGAATCGGGTTTTATTTTGTTGTTAGAAAAAAGTAAGACTGTGCTCGTATGGTTTAATTTTACACTCAGATTTTGAGGTATCAGAATCGAAGGAGCAGGCAAAGAGAGGCAGAGGCTGCAAGCACCCCCACCATGATCATAGCAAAAACAATATTTCTATTTTTGCTTAAAAATGTTTTCTCGTCTTTCTTTTCCATGTTGCCCCCGTAACAAAAGTTTTAGATGTAGTAAAAAACGAGGTTTATTTTACTGGTTAATGTAGAAAGGTGCTTCGAAAACAAACCGTGAGTGCATCGTTCTTATTTTTCTAAGGTTTGATTGGACTGTCATGACTTCAGCATCCCACTCGTCTTGTTCTAGACCACTCGAGTTTTCAATCCAGAAACCTTCAAAGTTGCCGGTAATTTGCCATGGATGTTCTTCAAGGAGTGCTGTTGCCTTGGTACAAGATTTTGCGTCGCTATTTTCCAAACAGTTTGTCATCTCGGAAAAAGTGTCACTGACTATTGATCCTACGTCGTCTAATTCTAGTCTTTTGTATGTCTGAGAGCTGCAACCATACAAGGTAATGCTCAAAGCGAACAGAGCAACGATGCTAAAGATAGGTTTCATTGTTTTTGTACCCCCTCTTTGTATAGTCTTTTTGGGTAAAATGCTATCTCACTAAATACCCACCCTCTACAACCCTGTCTATGAATTGAAGTTTCTCTTGACTCGCAATGTAACCGAGAATAATTTTTCTGTCTTGTTTTTTCAGATTGTCATATTTTGTAAGATTCTGCTGGTATGGTGCGTGGGAAGGAAAA
This sequence comes from Desulfobulbaceae bacterium UBA2775, assembly GCA_002352445.1. Taxonomy (GTDB): domain Bacteria; phylum Desulfobacterota; class Desulfobulbia; order Desulfobulbales; family Desulfocapsaceae; genus Desulfomarina. The sequence continues at coordinate 6,127 of DEIL01000240.1, read as the reverse complement.
AAACCGATCCAGATATACACCTGGCCGGGTAGGATGCAGATAAAAAAAGATCCCAGGGCTTCGATTCCCTGAGATCTTTTTCACTATGGTTGCCATATTTACATTAATCGAATACGGCTTCTCTGTTGACCCGTAAAGGCAGGATGCGCACCACTAGCACCCAAAATGAAAACTATAAACAAATGCCGGAACTTTTAGAGGCGTCCGGCTACCCCAACTTTATTTAGTCTCTGGCCGCCAATGTGACAATCGGAGAAACAGTCGTTCCGCTACCTTTCAATGTCAGTGCTTCATCCCATAAATATTGTCCAGTTAAGTCTATGACGTTTTCTGGCATCACTATCAAAATTTCATTATGAGGTTAATTTATGACTCCTGCTGGTGGACACGATGTTGGGTATATCAGGGTATCATCCTTTTCTCAGAATACAGATCGGCAGTTGGATGGTATTGAACTTGATAAAACCTTTGAAGAGAAGGCCAGTGCTAAAGATGCTAAACGCCCTGTCCTTCAGGATTGTCTTGATTATCTTCGTGCTGATGATTGTTTACATGTGCATTCTATAGATCGTCTTGCCCGTAATCTGATGGATTTGCAAAAAATTGTTCAGTCACTCAATGAGAATGATGTTTCCATTATATTCCACAAGGAGAACTTGACCTTTTCGGGGAGCAATGACAATCCTATGAATAAATTAATGCTTCAGATGATGGGTGCTTTCGCTGAATTTGAACGTGCTTTAATTCGGGAACGTCAACGAGAAGGCATCGCAAAAGCAAAACAGATGGGTAAGCAAATCGGCAGAAAACGTGCGTTGAATGATGATCAGGTGGCAGAGATAAAAACTCGTGTCGGTGGGGGAGAGGCTAAATCCGTTCTGGCTAAAGAGTACGGTATTAGTCGGCAAACCCTTTATACTGCATTGGCAGGTTGATTGTCCCCAACGAGCACTGCCTTTTTCTATTTTTCAGTCAGTGATACAAAATATAATTCCATAAAAGGAGAAACCAATGAAACATTCGTACAGGATTATTTTCTTAGCATGGTTGTTAGCATCAGTAAGCTGTAATGAGCTATTAGCCGGAAATGCCTTTCGGTATCATCTTTATAAAAATTCTGAAGTTAACAAAATGATTAATGGAGACAGTGGAAATAAAACAGATCAAACGGAAACGCATTCCACAGAGGCCGAGAGGGGAGATGAAGAAACGTATTCTACTGATCGTCAGCAGATGGAAGCAGAACAAACAGACAGTTCATATCCTACCAATTCCAGGTCGCAGGAAACTACGAGTTTCGAAAATTCCCAGAAAGGGCAGTGATATGAAACTTGATCTGTCAGTACAAAAAGGAACTCTGTTTCCACTCTGTCGATTTCTCGATTAGTGGTGACATTCAACAGATTCTTCAGTACCTTTCCATCCGATCCAGCCATATACTGGCCTTCAATCATGCCGGAAGTAGAATAGCGTCCTTGTTTGTCCATAGAAAAATCATCAATTATCTGTGAGCTTTTCCAAGCCAAGGTGGTACCATTTATCTTTGACTATTATTTCTCTATTACTTCATACCCGATAGCTTTATACCCTGTTAACCTTTTCTTGTACATACGCTGAAGCATTGGGATATTATCATCAACATAGTCATAAATGAGCACCTCCTTTTTGGAATCATAGTCTCTGTGCAGTCGGCCAGCATATTGCTGTAAAGTTCCTTTCCAGGAAATTGGCATTGTCAAAAAAAGTGTATCAAGCCGTGAGTCATCAAAGCCTTCACCGATATATCGACCAGTGGCTATGATTACTCGTTCTTCATCCGGGGGAATTGCTTCAAGTTGTGCCATGGTTTCTTTACGCTGTTTTTGTCCCATACCACCTTTCAAGATGACAATGTTTTTTATCCGTTTTTCCAGTAAATTGAACATCTGTTGAAGATGTGCTTTCCGTTCGGTAAGGAGTAACGGGGATCTTCCATCACGAACAGCTTGAATCACATCATTGGCAATCTGTGTGTTCCGCTTATCATCTTCTACTAATAGTTTGTAAATTTCTTGGATACTTGGCGTTTCAATATCTTCAGGAGCCGCTGTACTTGTTGGCTGTGGATATACAAAATGATCAAAAGATCTGGCAAAAGCAGCTTCGTCTGCATCCACCTGGAATAAAACGGGACCGGTTTGCATCATAACTATGGGATGATGTCCATCTTTACGAGTGAGAGTTGCTGTCAGGCCAAGAACATAGCGGGCCTGTATTTTCTTCATGATTTGTTCGAAAGAGAATGGAGCCAGATGATGGCATTCATCTATTATGATGTGTCCATACTCTGCCACAATATCATCGACGACCTTATTTCGATGCAAGCTTTGCATTATACCGATATCGACAATGTTCGTCGGCTTTCTTTTTCCTCCACCAATTATTCCTATTTGGTCTTGTGGGATAGATAAAAACATTGCGAGTTTTTCATGCCATTGATCAAGCAATTGACGTCTGTGTACCAGAACGAGAGTATTTCGTTTACGAACTGCAATGAGTTTTGCTGCAACAACGGTTTTTCCAAAAGCGGTAGCAGCACTGAGGATTCCGATGTCGTGTGCACGGATATTTTTTACCGCTGCGTGTTGTGTTTTACGTAATTTACCAGTGAACGATGCTTTGATGGGTTTTCCGCGGGATCGTTTGTCCTCGATTTTCAGTGACACATCCAATTCGCCCAATAATTGCCGGACATCATCAAGACACCCCCGGGGAAGAGCAATATGCTGAGGATGTTCATCTGCGCAGCTAATGATTGGTGGTTTTCCATATGTTGAAAGGTGCATAGCCTGGGCTTTATAGAACTCGGGGTTGGGAAAGGCTGCAATACGAAACAGTCGATTGTGCAAGGCAGGAGGCAAACCCTTTTTGGGGATATACAACATATTGGCCTGAACTATATTTATAGTCTCGGGGAGGGGGGCCTGTAATAGAATTTTCTTTGGTGGCTCCTGATGGAGGGAGAGTCCAGGGAGTATCATCTGTTTTTTTATCAGAGTGTTTATCCTCGACTTGTATTGTTTGGCTAGCCTGAGTGGTCTCTTTAACCTTTATTGCCAACTCATCTGGAGTTGTTTTTTCAATGCTTGCAAGATATGACCATTGGTCTTCGTGTGGATGTAAGTTGTCATCAAGAAAAACACTGTTCCCTTGTTCTCGTGGGAATTTTTGAAGCGGAAGTGCAATCAGGTTACCGAACCCGCCTTTCGGCATAGTATCCTGATTAGGAAAGAAACGATCATAGGATTTGAGTCCAATCTGGTATCTTTTATCCATTGTTAATGTCAGAAGAGCAAAGCCAAGTTTTCGGGCAAGAGTCGCTGGAACGGTATCTTTAAAGAAGATCCAGACGTGCCCGCCATTTCCTGACCTGGAACGTTCAATAACTGCTGGGATGCTGTAGGCTTTACATGTCTCATGAAAAGCGGCTATATCGGATTGCCATTCTTTTTTATCGAAATCAACTGCCAGGAACCAGCATGTTTCATCCTCAAGTAAAGGGTAAACACCAATAGTATGCTTGCCTGCTAAATGATTAAAAATGGTTTGGTCTGATACTGGGATAAGACTTCGATTTTTGCACTGGCCACATTTGACTTTTTTCTTGTTGCAGTAAGCTTTGTTCCATTCATTTTTACAGGCAGGGGAATAGCCTTTACGTCCGTCCCTGGCCTGCCAAAGAACGGGGTAAACATCTTCTCTTCCACGAAAAAGATTTCGGAAAAGTTCTATTTTGTTTTCTACAGGAGAATGAATGGAAATTGAGGTGGAATGGTGCTGATCTGGTTTTACGCTTTTTTCTGCTGTTCGACGAATTGTTTGCTTCTCATCCAAGGCAGCCAATGCCTGTTTCAATAGTTCATTTTCTTTTCGCAGACGGCTACATTCAGTTTGAGATTTTTCAAGTTGCTCTGTCAAAAGCTCAACTGTTATCATTACAGGACAGGCGAACTACATTTTCTATGGATTTGAACCTTTTGAGGCATGACTCAATTTCTCCAAAAATCTGGCTTGTTATGCACATTTTCAATTAAATTTATGCTACAGCTTTTTTCCAAAGGTCAACATGTTTTCAAGTCAAATCTGTTATGATTCTACCTCCCCCTAAAAAGATGATATGTCTCCTATGAGTGTCAGGTGTGATCACGCTCAATCACTTAAATTGTCAGATAGAGTATGAACAACTACAAATTAAATTACAGATTTCCGATGTTCTGTTGTATTCGTTCCAGAATCGATTCAAATGGAATTATACCTTTATAGTATAAATCTGCGGTCTTCTCATATTCAACTTTATACTGTGCACGTACTTTTGGGTCACTCAATAGAAAGGCTTCATTCTTTTTGATCTCAGGCTCGTCACTCTTCCGAAATCTTTTCTTCTTGTGTGCGACATAAGCAGCTGTTCCTATAAAATTCTGAACAGCAGGATTTCTCAATAAACAATATATGTCATAGTAATGTCGTAGGAAATTGTTCTGAAATTCACCAGCCTCCTGTTGCGATCGAAATTTGGTAGAGATTGTTTGGAGTTTTTCAACAAAGGTGTACCCTGGCCGGTAACATTTAATGCCATACGCAAGGTTATCGGCAAACAGAAGCCCTTTTTGACTAGCGACCTTACTATAAGCCCAAGAAGAGATATCTACTGGATCGTTGGGTTCTATGTCATCAAAACCTACTTCCAGCAATACTCCATCCTTTACCCCCTTCAATGGATCAAGCATGTTGGGGTATTTCAATTGTATACCAACATTACGACATTTTCCCGATGGATCATCGTAAGCAGGGTCAATTTCAACAGTATCAATACCTGATATTTTGATCTCCCGAGCCAACCACTCAAAATACTTCCGTCTGGATTCAATATGGGATTTTTTTGTATGATTTTTTCCATACTTGACATCCATTCCAGCAGGTGGATCGATCTGAATGTCAATATCCTCTGAAAAACGGTCTATAATGCCGTAGCCCTTTGACAGGGAAGTTCCACCTTTAAGCTGAAAGCTGAATCCCTGGGATGTAAGGCCAAAAAGGCAGTGCATGATCCAGTAATCTTTCTCTATAAGCTGTGGAACGATCCCGTGCTCACCTGACACAACCTGAATGAGGTCGTCGAAATCTTTTAATTCGTGGAGGAAATGATCAGATCCCATGGGGTAGATTCTCCAGATATTTCTTTGCTGACAACTTTGCAAAACGTTTGACTGCTGACCGCAAACGTTTGGAATCCATCTCCGGCAATTTCATTTTCACACGCTCTATAACCTCATGGCGGTCTTCAGCCAAGTTCTCAAGGTTGTTGAGTATATCAACCAGTAAAAACTCGGGGGTTACTTTTTTCGGATATCGAGGTTTTATACGGAAATCAAAAGTTTGCCCGCCAAGTTCAAATTTCCCATGACGTTTGTGGTTGTAAACAACTTGTAAGTTGTATAACTGAGTGGTCCCAACCCCCAGAGCGTTATAATCATTTGGTGAGGTTAGCAGAAAATCATCGTCTTTCAAAAAAACACGAACCAACTTTTCCGGATTGGCAGGTACTTTCCCGAAACGGCTTTGTTTTGGGCACAGATACACTCCTTGCCGGAGTTTCACAAGGGTATCGTCTGTGATCAGTTGCGACAGGTGACGATCAACACTTCGAGACCATTTGGTTAAATCTGCGCGTCTATAAATTTGGCCTGGACGCAAATGTTTTTTGACTTCTTTAAGTGTGTTCATTTTTTGACCTCCTAAAAAGAATATAAGCACTTTTTGGATTTGTGTGCAACAAATATAATTTATAATTCATGCAACATTCAATTGTAACGTGCTGTTTGTATAAGTTATAAATATTCGGATGAAAATAATTTATTGTTTTCTGTGGGAATGGTGGGGTGCTCTACGTTTGGTTCTACTCTCCGCAGGGCAGGGGGGGCAGATAACTCATACAGATATTTTATCTATATCGGAATAGCGATGGCCACAAATCCTATCGCCAGGAAGGAAACATGAATATGGAGACGAAGAAAATGAAGGTTCCATTTCAAACGAAAGTCGATGGTTGGGGTATTACGAAAAGAATTGCTTGATTGAAAAGGCCTTC
>DEIL01000295.1:16203-24597 GCA_002352445.1 Desulfobulbaceae bacterium UBA2775 | reverse complement strand
AAAATTCATGCCTTACGGCGGATCTGCAGTTACTCCGACCTGTCTGCGTAACCACCTGATGATCAACGAACTGAAAGAAGGCCGTGGTCCTATCTATATGGCTACTGATGTTGCCCTCAATGCATTCCTTGACGAACGTCGTGAAGCTGGCATGGACGAAAAGAAACTGAAGAAGTTCTGGAAGCATCTTGAGTCTGAAGCCTGGGAAGATTTCCTCGATATGTCAGTTGGTCAGGCTGGTCTTTGGGCTGGTACTAACACTGAGCCAGAGAAAGTAGGTTCTGAGATTATGCCGACTGAACCGTATATGCTCGGTTCTCACTCCGGTTGTTGTGGAATCTGGTGTTCGGGTCCTGAAGAAGACTGGGTACCCGATGTTCAGAATGACTCCCGTGCCCATAAGTACAAGTGGGGATACAACCGTATGACCACTGTTGACGGTCTCTTCACCGCTGGTGATGGTGTTGGTGCATCCGGTCACAAGTTCTCTTCCGGATCCCATGCTGAAGGTCGTATCTGTGCCAAGCAGATGGTTAAATTTTGCCGTGATAACGCTGACTTTACACCAGAGCTTAAGCAGACTGCTCAGGAGATTGCAGATGAGATCTACGCTCCTGTAAAACTCTATAATGAGTTCGTTGATCAATCAACCGCTGCAGATGTGAATCCGAACTACTGCAAGCCTGCAGGTTTGATGATGCGTCTGATGAAAGCTACCGATGAATATGGTGGTGGTGTTGCTACCTACTATATGACCTCAGGTAAGCTTCTGAATATGTGTCTCGATCTTCTCCAACTCCTCCGTGAAGATGCTGCCAAGATGGCTGCCGGCGATCTTCATGAGCTTCTCCGCTGCTGGGAGAACTATCACCGTATCTGGTGTGTTGAGACTCATATCCGCCACATCGAGTTCCGTGAAGAATCTCGTTACCCGGGATTCTACTATAGATCGGATTTTCCAAATGTTGATGACGAGAACTGGAAGTGTTTTGTTAACTCCACCTTTGATCCTGAAAATCAGGAATGGAAGTGTGAGAAGGTTGAATGTATTAACATCGTCGAGACAGAGCCTTGGCTGTAATTGACAGGGAATACTGTTGACATGATGTAAGGTTAATCTCCAGGGGTCGTATAGACTCCTGGAGATTTTTTAGTATGTGGAAGGTGATTTTAGCTTATGTTGGTTAGAGGGTAAATGCGCCTTGGTCAACCTAAGCTAAAATAGTTTTCACCTGGTTCAGAAGCAATCTGTACTGTAGAGTTTAATTTGTCGATAGTACAATATATTAAGAGCAATCATGGAGGTAAGGTATGACTGACGAGCATGGCACTTCCGGTGCAGTATTGGTCGTAGGCGGAGGCATCAGTGGTTTGACTGCTGCTTTAGAAGCCGCTGAAGTCGGAAATGATGTATTTCTTGTCGAAAAAGGTACATATTTTGGTGGGCGGGTAGCACAGTTAAATGAATATTTTCCCAAACTTTGTCCCCCTAGCTGCGGGCTTGAAATTAATTTCCGTCGTGTAAAAGAGAATCGCAGGATCAGGACATACACTATGACAACAGTTAAGTCTGTTTCCGGTGGCCCTGGCAATTATGAAGTAACGCTTGAAAAAGCTCCACGCTATGTGAACAGTAACTGCACTGCCTGTGGCGACTGCAGTGATGCCTGTCCTGACGAGATTGATAATGAATTCAATTTTGGAATGGATAAATGTAAAGCCGCATACCTGCCCCATGAGATGGCATTTCCCCGGCGTTACGTTATTAAAAAAGATGCTCTAAGTCAGGCTGGCGCTGAGGCTGTCGAGGCTGCCTGTAAATACAATGCTGTCGATCTGGAAATGCAGGTTGAAACGGTAACTGTCAGTGTTGCTTCAATTGTCTGGGCAACTGGGTGGACTCCATATGAACCCACTAAAATGGAGAATCTCAAGTACGCTGAGTCGGACAGCATTATTACAAATATGATGATGGAACGTATGGCGGCACCAGGCGGACCGACTGGTGGATCTATTGTACGGCCCGGGGATGATAAAGAGATTGAATCCATCGCCTTTGTTCAGTGTGCGGGATCAAGGGATGAGAATCATCTTGAATATTGTTCACATATCTGCTGCATGGCCACTTTCAAACAGATGACTTATGTGCGCAACCAGTATCCTGATGCACAGATCTATGTATTCTATATTGACCTCAGAACTCCCGGGAAGTATGAGAAATTCAGGGAAGTTCGGATGGCTGATGAGAATGCTGTATTTATTAAAGGAAAGGTTGCAGATATCGTACCTGAAGCCGATGGTGGTGTAACTGTTATTGCTGAAAATGCATTAACGGCTGAAAAAATTTCACAAAAAGTTGACATGGCCGTTCTGGCAACCGGTATGCAGCCATCTCTGGATTTACAGGGTGCCCCTGTATCACTTGATATGGATGACAACGGTTTTGTTATCTCAAATGTTGAAAAAGCAATGATAGCAGCAGGGTGTGCAAAGAAACCTGCGGATGTTGTTACTACCACTCAATCATCAACTGCAGCTGCCCTTAAGGCAATTCAGGTTTCCAGGAGGTAATTATTAATGGATAAGACATATTGCTCGTATATATGTTCTGGTTGTGGCATCGGGGACGCGCTCGATATAGAAGCTCTGGCCGAAGTTGTAACCGATGAAATGTCCATGGAGTGCAAAAGTCATGCATGCCTCTGTGGAGCTGAGGGCCGTGCCCTCATAGAAAAAGATATCGCAGATGGTATCAATACCGTAGTCATAGGAGCATGTTCTCCCAGGGTTATGGGGAGCGAATTTGATTTTGGTGATGATAAGATAACTGTTCGCGCCAACTTGAGGGAACAGGTGGTCTGGTCGGAAATCAAGCCTGCTGAGGGTGAAGAGCCGCATGAAGAGGCTGCTGAATATTTGCAGGAGGCTGCCTCTGATTATATGAGGATGGCATGTACCCGTGCCCAGAAAACTGAACTGCCGGAACCCTACCAACTCGAGGTTATTAACAAGACTATTATGGTCATGGGTGGCGGTTTAGCCGGCCTTACTTCAGCAAAAGAGGCTGCAGCCGCTGGCTATGATGTAATAATTGTCGAAAAAGAGGGGGCGCTTGGCGGTAAGGCAAATGGCTGGCGCAAATCCTTCCCGACCAGAGCCCCATGGACCGACCTGGAAGAAAATCCCATTGATGCTCTGATCGCTGAGGTTTCAGGAAATGATAAGATCACGATTAAAACCGGGAATGAGGTCGCCCGTATAGCTGGTTCCCCTGGAGATTTTGGAGTCAGCTTTAAGACAACCGGTGCTGCTACCGAATGGGATGCTCCTGCCAAAGTGACTACCGAAGAAGCAGACTTAATAGCAAAAGGTGAGCTGGAAGATCCAAATGTCGGGTTGCAGCCATATGTTGAGATTGATCCGGATGCTGTAAAAGTCGGTTCAGTTGTTCTGGCAACCGGCTGGACCCCTGCGGATGTATCAGAATATGAGCATCTTGGACATGGAACTCTTAAAAATGTTGTAACAAACGCAGAATTTGAGAAGCTTGCCAAAGAAGGTAAGGTTCCTGCGAATGTTGCCTTTATCCAGAGCCCTGGAGGCAAGGATAATGACAATGATTTTCCATACTGCAATTCTGTTACTTCAATGGTGGCATTGAAACAGGCTCAGTATGTCACCGAAGATAATGAGGATGGCAAGGCTTATATTCTCTATCAACATATGAGAACACCCGGTCATATGGAGCTGTTCTATAAAAATGCTCAGCTTAATGATGGCATTTTCATGACCAAAGCTTCTGTTGTGCAGGTGGCAGAGAATGGAGACCAACTCAGTGTTGCTGCTGAAGATACTCTGCTTGGTGAAGATATTACTCTGGACGTTGATATGGTCGTTCTGGCTGCGGGTATGGAGCCAACGACTCTCAATGAATATTCTATTAATCTTGCTTATCGTCAGGGCCCGGAATTTTCCGACCTGGAGCTTTTCGACGGATATGCCGATTCTCACTTCATCTGCTTTCCCTATGAAACCAGGCGCACAGGTGTGTATGCCTGTGGTGGTGTAAGAAAGGCGGAAACCATGGATGAGGCTGTGGATGATGCCACTGGTGCTGCACTCAAAGCTATCCAGTGTATTGAATCAGTTGACCGCGGGGTTTCTGTTCATCCTCGGTCAGGTGATGCGACTTATCCTGATTTTTTTATGCAGAGATGTACTCAGTGTAAACGTTGTACNNGAGGAGTGTCCTTTTGGTGCTCTTGATGATGATGAGAAGGGTACACCTCTTCCCAATCCAACAAGGTGCCGTCGTTGTGGAACCTGTATGGGAGCATGTCCTGAAAGAATCATAGGCTTCAAGGATTATAACATTGATCTTATCGGTTCAATGATCAAATCTGTTGAAGTTCCCGAAGATGACGATGATCGTTTGCGTATTCTCGTGTTTGTATGTGAGAACGATGCATATCCAGCTCTGGATATGGCAGGTATGAGGCGAAACGGTATCAATCATATGATCCGTTTTATACCCGTACGATGCCTTGGTTCTGTCAATATGGCATGGATTCGTGATGCGCTTTCCGCCGGAATGGACGGGGCAATGCTGCTGGGCTGTAAATATGGTGATGATTACCAGTGCCATTTCGTCAAAGGATCTGAGATTGCAGATAAGAGGATGGAAAATATAGGTGATACTCTGTCTACCCTCGGCCTTGAGTCTGAGCGATGTGCCACTGAGCAGGTTGCCATCACAGATTATGACAAGATACCACAGATACTCAATGATTTTGTTGATGAAATTGTTGAGATGGGACCAAATCCATTCAAAGGCTTCTAATCTGTTTTTTATCATGACGCTGCTGTCTCTTATTACAGCAGCGTCTCATATGCCGATCAGAGGCAAAAATTGAGATTATTCTAATATTGATAATATAGCAGGAGGAAGATTATGAATGTTCAACCGGATTTAGAATTTATTAGATCTTTGAAAGAGGCTGGAGGTGACACACTTAAAAAGTGTTATCAATGCGCAACATGTTCAGTAACATGTCCCCTTTCAAAAGATGGTTCACCGTTTCCCCGTAAGGAGATGATCTGGTCCCAGTGGGGATTGAAAGAGAAGCTTCTGGCGGATCCGGATGTTTTTCTCTGTCACCAGTGCGGCGACTGCACTACAAATTGCCCGAGAGGCGCAAAACCCGGGGATGTTCTTGGAGCTATTCGTGCCTATGCATATACTTTTTATGGTTGGCCGGCGCCTCTGGCGAAATTGGCTTCAAGTGCCAAAGGGTTACCGATGCTTATCGGCATTCCTGTGGTTGTCATTTTCATTATGTGGATGATCTCCGGTGCCATGCATATTCCAACTTCGGAACAATTTGCAGATCATGGGTACCAGCAGTTTTTTGGTCACTGGGGTTTTAAATGGTACGCCAAAAACATATTTTTTATTGTCTTGATCATGGTTCCCTCCTTGGGCCTTGGTCTGTTTTCTGCCTATAAGGGAATTACCAAGATGTGGAAAACGATGGCAGTAAATGAAGGTGTTAACCCTGATTATCGGCCGTCGGCAGTTCAATTTGTCAAAGAATTTCTCTGGCCTTCGCTTATCGAAATAGTAAACCATGATCGTTTTAAGGAATGTACAGAAAATAATGACAGGGTAAGAGGCCATCAGCCTCTGATGCTTGCATTTATAGGTCTGTTCATCGTTACTTGCTGGTCCTTGTTAAAAAATGATGTGATTGGTTTGATCCTGCCATCCTGGCATGGTCCGATGCTGCTTTTGGATCCATTCAAAATTTTGGCGAATGTCTCTGCAGTTGCGTTACTTTTTGGTATTGCTGTGCTCTGGAGTAACAGAAAGAAGGCCGAGCAGGAACAGGGTACCAAAGCAACTTTTTATGATTGGTTCCTTATCTGGGAAATTACAGCAGTGGGTGTTACCGGTCTGGGCGCAGAATTGCTCAGGTGGGCTGGAGCACCAACTCTTGGATACATTGTATACTTTTTTCATCTGGTATCCATCATGATGCTTTTTCTCTACCTGCCCTATACGAAACTTGCACATCTTATCTATAGGACAACTGCATACTCTTTTGAGAAATATCGCGAGAGTGCATTTGCTAAAAAGTAATTTTCTCAGACATTATTGTTGAGGAAAGGGCCGGATCGTAAAACGATCCGGCCCTTTTTTTGTGAATGGTTCTGATCCCATGTTTTACATGGCAAGCAGGCGCATCCCTCCAGTCAAAAAATCGGTTTGTATATCAGGTAAGAAAAAATGATTTTTGATGAAAATAAATATTGAATTTAGAGTTTGAAGTGAGTATATTCTGTTGCCTTGTATGCTGGCGTAGCTCAATTGGTAGAGCTCCTCACTTGTAATGAGGTTGTTGTGGGTTCAAGTCCTATCGCCAGCTCCAGATTTTACATCACATTATAAAGTTTTAGAAAGGGTATCTTTGTGTCTGGCATATTCCAGGCACTTCTCATGGAGGGGTTCCCGAGTGGTCAAAGGGAACAGACTGTAAATCTGTCGGCCAAGCCTTCGAAGGTTCAAATCCTTCCCCCTCCACCATTTCCCTTTACTCTTTATATGGTGAGAAATATCCAGGGCGGGAATAGCTCAATTGGTAGAGCATCAGCCTTCCAAGCTGAGGGTTGCGAGTTCGAGTCTCGTTTCCCGCTCCATTTTTTCAGTATCTCAGCAATTTTTTTGAAGTTTCGGCTTATCTCGTGATTTTTAGAAAGAATTTTGTCAAGGTACTTATCCCGTTTATCGGGGTTATTTCTTATACAGGGATAGAGTTGCCCACGTAGCTCAGTCGGTAGAGCGCATCCTTGGTAAGGATGAGGTCACCGGTTCAAATCCGGTCGTGGGCTCCAATCCGGTATGAACTGCTATCAGCAAAGAATATTTTTTAACGGCCTGAGGAGACAAGAAGATGTCAAAGGAAAAATTTGAAAGGACTAAGCCGCATGTCAACGTTGGGACCATTGGTCATATCGATCATGGCAAGACAACCTTGACCGCTGCGATTACTCGTGTCTTAGCTATTAAAGGTCAGGCTGAATTTACTGACTTCAGCGAAATTGATAAGGCACCTGAAGAAAAAGAACGGGGGATTACTATAGCCACTGCGCATGTTGAGTATGAGACGGAAAAGCGTCATTATGCCCATGTGGACTGTCCTGGCCATGCCGATTATATTAAGAATATGATTACCGGTGCTGCTCAGATGGATGGTGCTATCCTCGTTGTAGCTGCAACTGATGGAGCTATGCCGCAGACAAGAGAACATATCCTGCTTGCACGCCAGGTCGGTGTTCCTGCCATGGTTGTGTTCCTGAATAAATGCGATATGGTGGATGACGAGGAACTCATTGAGCTGGTGGATATGGAGTTGCGTGAGCTGCTTGACAAATATGAGTTTCCAGGGGATGATATCCCGTTTGTTCAAGGTTCAGCACTGCTGGCACTTGAGAATCCAGAAGATGAGGCCGCAGCGAAATGTATCTGGGAGCTGATGGATGCCATTGATTCTTATATTCCTGAGCCAGAACGTGATATCGATCAGCCATTCCTTATGCCGGTAGAGGATGTCTTCTCCATCTCAGGACGCGGTACAGTTGCAACCGGTCGAGTGGAGCGCGGTGTTGTCCATGTTGGTGACGAGATTGAGATCGTTGGTATTAAAGAAACCCAGAAGACCACATGTACCGGTGTTGAGATGTTTCGTAAGCTTCTTGATGAAGGGCAGGCTGGTGATAATATAGGCGCACTGCTTCGTGGCATAAAACGTGAAGAGATTGAACGCGGCCAGGTTCTCGCTGCTCCTAAATCCATTATGCCTCACACTAAATTTAAGGCGGAATGCTATATTTTAGGGAAAGATGAGGGTGGTCGCCATACTCCGTTCTTTAATGGATATCGGCCGCAGTTCTACTTTAGAACCACTGATGTTACTGGTGTGGTGACTTTAGCCGAAGGCGTTGAGATGGTAATGCCGGGTGATAATATTGCTGCTGATGTTGAGCTGATTACTCCGATTGCCATGGATGTCGGTTTGCGTTTTGCTATTCGTGAAGGTGGGCGTACTGTTGGCGCCGGCGTTATCAGTGACATTGTTGCCTGATTATTGCACGATAATTAATATTGTCCTGTGAATGTAGAGCATCACAGGACAATTTTTTGTATAGGATAAAGTGATGAGAGATATCGTGACTCTGGCATGTGGGACTTGTAAGCGTCGTAACTATACGACAACGAAGAATAAAAGAAACACGCCTAGTAAGTTGGAATTTAATAAATACTGCCCGTTTTGCAGGATTCATACTCCTCATAAAGAGACTAAATAGTAATCTCTGCAGGCCAGTAGCTCTAATTGG
>DEIL01000295.1:12423-16162 GCA_002352445.1 Desulfobulbaceae bacterium UBA2775 | reverse complement strand
TCGAGTCCCTCCTGGCCTGCCATAACTGTTTGTAGAGTGGGTATTTTTCTCCTTAATCTCGGGTATGGCGGATTTTATTTCAGGGAAATGTTATGGCAGCAAAAACAAAACCAAAATCAAAATCGAAAAAGAGCCAGGTTGTAAAAGAGCCTGAGCCATCACCATACTCACCTGCCCAGATAAAGAAATTTATTGAAGAAGTTAAGGTAGAATTTTTAAAGATTGTCTGGCCTGATAAAAAAATGACTTTAGGGTTAACCGGGGTTGTTGTTGCTTTAACCGTGGTGATCTCTATATATCTTGGAACGGTTGATCTCCTGTTGGGCAAGGTTGTCGCTTCAATATTACGGTAAATAAACCGGATGATGATTCTTAGTGATCTTTCAGGTAGTTGATTTCTCAAAATATTTTTATATACTGATCTCATGGCAAGACAATGGTACATACTTCAAGTCCACTCGGGTTTTGAGGAGAAGGTGAAGGCTACTCTTGAGGAGCGTATTAAAAAAGAGGGGTTAGAAGAAAGCTTCGGTGAGATTCTTGTGCCTGCAGAGCAGGTTGTGGAAATGATCAAAGGAGCCAGAAAGACTTCCAGTAGAAGATTTTTCCCCGGTTATATGCTTGTCAGTATGGATCTGAATGATGAAACCTGGCATACGATCCACCAGGATATGCCTCGTGTGGTTGGGTTTGTAGGTGATGATCGTGACCCTACACCTCTCTCCGATGAAGATGCTGCGAAGATTATTGGTAGAATCCAGGACGGTTCCGAGAGACCAAGACCAAAGGTTATATTCAGTATTGGTGAAGTTGTCAGAGTTACAGACGGACCATTTGCCAATTTTCAAGGGGTGGTTGATGAAGTTTTTCCAGAAAAAGGTCGCGTACGTGTAATGGTATCTATTTTTGGAAGGGAAACTCCTGTTGAGTTGGAATTTGTTCAGGTTTCGAATACGTAAATTAAACAGATGGAAAGTTTATGGAAAAAACTACTCCTGCTTTCCTGTTGAAATTAGAAATTTGCGATTAAATTAAAGATAGTTAGTTGGAGTAATATAATGGCCAAAAAAGAAATGGCATTTATCAAGCTGCAGATACCAGCTGGTAAAGCCAATCCCTCCCCACCTGTCGGTCCTGCTCTTGGACAGCATGGCGTTAACATCATGGAGTTCTGTAAGAATTTCAATGCTAAGACACAGTCCATGGGCGATACTATTGTACCCGTTGTTATAACGGTATACCAGGATCGTTCCTTTTCCTATATTACCAAAACTCCTCCGGCATCGTTTCTACTGTTAAAGGCCGCCGGGTTGCAGAAGGGATCAGGAAATCCCAAGACTGAACGTGTTGCTGAGATTGGACGCGACAAAATTCGGGAAATCGCTGAGCTCAAAATGGCTGACCTTAACGCATATGATGTCGAGGGTGCTATGCGAATTATTGAGGGAACGGCTCGAAGTGCAGGCATCACTGTTGTTGACTGACCACGAATAAACCAGAATTCTCAGGATGGTCAGGTAAAGTTTTTTAGACGCCATCATAATTCATTACTGCCGCCAGGATGTTATTCCTGTATGAGTAGGAGGCTGATATGCCGAAACATGGGAAAAATTTTAGAAACAAAGCTGAAGGAATTGATCGTACAGTACTCTACAATGCAGAGGACGGTGTCAAGAAAGTTATTGATTCTTCATATGTAAAGTTTGATGAAACTTTTGATATAGCGATGAAACTTGGAGTGGATCCAAGGCATGCTGATCAGATGATTCGGTCGTCAGTTTCGCTGCCCCACGGCACTGGAAAAGTTTCACGTGTTCTTGTCTTTGCAAAGGGAGATAAAGAAGCTGAAGCACAAGAAGCCGGGGCCGATTTTGTTGGTGGCGATGATCTTGTTGAAAAAATAAAAAATGGTTGGCTGGAGTTTGATAAGACTGTTGCCACTCCTGATATGATGGGAACTGTGGGTAAGATTGGTCGAATTCTGGGCCCGAGGAATTTGATGCCAAATGCTAAACTTGGTACAGTAACTTTTGATATTGCAGAGGTTGTAAAAGAAATCAAAGGTGGAAAAGTTGACTTTAGAGTGGACAAGGCCGGTATAGTTCATGCCGGGATAGGCAAGGTTTCATTCGGCCAGGAAAAGCTGGTTGAAAATCTGCTGGCGTTTGTCACCCGTATAGTTCAACTTAAACCATCTGCAAGTAAAGGTATCTACTTAAAGAGTGTAACTATTTCTTCCACGATGGGGCCTGGCGTAAAACTAGATCCTTTAGTGGTTAGAACGATAATTAAATAAATAGTGTTCCTTATCGGCAGCGACGACTACTGTCGATAAGTTTAGTCGAAGACAGCGGGTACATCTTGTTTAATTGTGAGATTATCACAACCTGCCGAGACGTGTAATGGTTGATTTGCTTTCTATTCTGAATTTTTTGAGAGCCTGGTTTTATTTCAGCCTTAATTCCATGTAACTGCTGTTTCGAATCCTTTCATTTTAATTTAACCCAGGAGGAGTGCTTTGAATCGTGATGAAAAAGTGACCCTTGTCTCGGAATTGAATGATTCGTTCAGCCGGGCCAACTTTACAATTGTCGCTGACTATTGTGGTTTGAATGTCTCTGAAATACAGCAGATTCGTGTTGAACTGAGAAGCTGTGATTCAGAAATAAGAATAGCCAAAAATACTCTCCTAAGGCGGGCAGCCAAAGACACTGATAATGTCGTGTTAAACGACGATTTTGTCGGTACAACTGCTGTTGTTATGTCTTACGCTGACCCGGTGGCACCTGCAAAGGCAATAGCTAAATTTGCAGATGATTTTGAGAAATTCGAAATTCGTTCCGCCGTGCTTGAAGGAGAAAAAATCAGTGTGGAAGAGCTAGTTGCTCTTTCAAAACTGCCTACCAAGGAAGTGTTGCTTGGACAACTGTTGTCTACCTGGAACAATGTGCCTACAGGACTTGTACAGGTTCTCACCGGTGTGCCGCGTACTTTCGTATATGGATTGCAGGCTCTCAAAGAAAAAATGGAAGAAGCCGAAAATTAGTACCCTGGGCGTTATTGTTGTGAAGGTACTTATCCAAGGATTCAAAAAAATGATCTATTCGGGTAAGCTGAAATTATTCTGAATAGAAATTCCAAATCAAAAGAGGTAATTTATCATGGCTGTTACAAAAGAAGACGTAATCGAGTTCATTTCAAATATGACCGTTCTCGAGCTTTCAGAGTTGATTAAGGAGTTTGAAGATAAGTTTGGTGTCTCTGCCGCCGCACCGGTGGCAGTTGCTGCTGCAGGTGGTGGGGAGGCTGCACCAACTGAAGAGCAAACTGAGTTTGATGTTATTCTCTCCGGTTTTGGAGATCAGAAGATCAAGGTTATTAAAGAAGTTCGTGCTCTTACCGGGCTCGGTCTGAAGGAAGCTAAAGTTCTTGTTGAGTCTGCTCCTGCTCCTTTGAAAGAAGCAATTACTAAAGAAGAAGCTGAAGAAATAAAAACAAAGATTGAAGCCGTCGGTGCTACTGTAGAGATAAAGTAAACGTCTCCATACCCTGTTGCTCCGACTGGTAGCAACTTCAGTTTGAACACAACACGCTACGGGCACAGCCGCGTAGCGTGTTGTGTTTTATGGCAATTAAATTTATTCTTAAAAAAAAGTCCTGATATCAAGTGGTTCTTGAATAGATCGAAAAGAATCTTAATATGCCTGAAAACAATGCTTATGGTTTGGCTTGCTCTTAT
>DEIL01000295.1:0-12265 GCA_002352445.1 Desulfobulbaceae bacterium UBA2775 | reverse complement strand
TTTTTTTCCTGTTAAAGAAAAGGAAAAATTGAAAACCACTAAATACTGAGTCCAGGCTGTTGAATTCCGACTTTTTCGTACGAATATAAGGCAATTTCGAGGACAAATATGGAAAGAATTAGGAAGAACTTTGCCACTGCTGAAACCGTTTTAGAGCCCCCGCATCTCATATCTATGCAACGTCTTTCTTACGAGAAGTTCTTGCAAATGGATAGTGACCCTGATGAAAGGGAAGATTTTGGACTGCAGGCGATCTTGAAAAATGTGTTTCCGATTAACGACTTTAACGGGGTCTGCTCCCTGGAATTTGTAAGGTATAAATTCGGTGAGCCGAAGTACACGGTTCAGGAATGTCAGCAGAGGGGGATGACTTTCGATATTCCCCTTAAAATTGTTGTCAGGTTGATTACTTTTGATGTAGATGCGGAGACCGGCGTACAATCCATCCGTGACATTAAAGAGCAGGAGGTGTTTCTAGGATCACTTCCCCTGATGAGAGGGGATGGTGTTTTTGTGATCAATGGCACTGAGCGGGTAATTGTATCCCAGCTGCAGCGTTCTCCGGGTCTCTTTTATACCCATGATAACGGTAAAAGCCATTCAAGCGGAAAACTCCTCTATTCAGCCAGAATAATCCCTGTTCGAGGGTCATGGATTGATCTCGAGTTCGATATAAAAGATGTACTCCATGTACGGATTGACAGGCGGAGAAAATTTCCCGTCACTACCCTGCTGAAAGCCATCGGATACACAGATGAAGAGCTTCTCGCTGAATTTTATCCATCAAGTGTTATTAAAAAAATTGCTGATGGTTATATGAAGAGCTTTGATGCAGAGCTTTTTAAAGGTAAAAGGCTTGAGTTTGATCTTATTGATCCTACCGACGGAGAAATAATCGGCAAAAAAGGCAAGAAAATTTCCAAGGTTCTATGCAAAAAAATTGATGCCGCCGGAATAGAATTTCTCCCGGTCTCTGTAGAAAGTCTGATCGGGGCAACCCTTGCTAATACTCTTATTGATAAAGAGACAGGCGAGCCCTTTGCCCTTTGTAATAGTGAGATCACAGAAGCTTCCCTTGAGTCACTGGAAAACACAGGCATTACAGAGTTTAAAATCCTTCATATTGATGGTGTCAAATATTCAGATTCCTTCAGCAAGACGCTTTCCCTCGATAAGGCAAAAAATCATGAGGAGGCACTACTTGAAATTTATCGTCGTCTGAGGCCCTCAAGTCCTCCAACCCTTGAAATTGCCGAGACTTTTTTTGAAAATCTCTTTTTCAATCAGGATCTCTACGATCTTTCAGAGGTTGGAAGATATAAAATTAATGCAAAATTAGGGCTTGATGTTGACATAAATAACCGTGCGTTAACCCGGGATGATGTTATCCACGCTGTGCGACACCTTGTGCGACTTAAAGATTCACAGGGGGGGATTGACGATATTGATCATCTGGGCAACAGGCGGGTGAGAACAGTTGGAGAACTGGTTGAAAATCAGTACCGCATGGGTCTGGTTCGTATGGAGAGGGCTATCAAGGAGAGAATGACTCTCCAGGACGTGGAGACATTAATGCCCCATGATCTTATTAATCAGAAACCAATTTCAGCAGCTATCAAGGAGTTCTTTGGCACCAGTCAGTTGTCTCAGTTTATGGATCAGACCAATCCATTATCAGAGGTGACCCATAAACGCAGGTTGAGTGCGCTTGGACCTGGTGGATTATCTAGGGAAAGGGCCGGTTTTGAGGTCCGTGATGTTCATCCGACTCACTATGGTCGTATCTGCCCTGTTGAAACTCCAGAGGGACCTAATATTGGACTTATTGTATCTTTGGCCACTTATGCAAGGGTGAATCCATATGGTTTTATCGAGTCTCCCTACAGGCAGGTTAACGATCGCATAGTTACAGATAATGTTAAGTATCTCAGTGCATTACAGGAGCAGAACCAGGTAATTGCTCCGGCTTTGACGGATGTTGATGAGAACAAGAGGATTATTGCTGAAAAACTGATTACCCGGGAGGAAGGAGAAGTTCTCACTCAGGCATCAGACAGTGTCACTTATATGGATATTGCTCCCAATCAGATGATCAGCGTCGCTGCGTCCCTTGTCCCTTTTCTTGAAAACGATGATGCAAACCGGGCTCTTATGGGATCGAACATGCAGCGCCAGGCTGTGCCTCTTCTGAAAACCTCTGCACCGCTGGTTGGAACGGGAATGGAACGTTATGTTGCCCGGGATTCTGGTGTATGTCTCATGAGTGCCGGTGCAGGAGTGGTCGAAGAGTCTGACTCTAGTCGGATAGTTGTTCGCTATGAAGAACCCGGTACTGATGGATATGATACCGGGGTTGCTGTCTACAGATTGGAGAAGTATAAAAAATCAAACCAGAATACCTGCTTTAACCAGATCCCGTTGGTTGTTCCTGGAACCAAAGTCAAGAAGGGGACAGTGCTTGCCGATGGACCTTCCTGTGAAGAAGGAGAAATTGCTATCGGCAAAAATGTGATTATTGCCTTTATGCCATGGCGAGGATTCAACTTCGAGGATTCTATTCTTATAAATGAAAGATTGCTCAAGGAGGATACCTACACCTCTGTCCACATAGAAGTCTTTGAGACAATGGCAAGAGATACCAAGCTTGGCAAAGAGGAGATCACCAGGGATATCCCCAACGTCAGTGAGGATTCTCTAAGGAATCTCGATGAATCCGGTATTATCCGAATTGGTGCCGAACTGAAACCGGGTGACACTCTTGTCGGCAAGGTTACCCCGAAAGGGGAGACTGTGCTTTCGCCGGAAGAGAAACTGCTCCGGGCGATTTTCGGTGAAAAGGCACAGGATGTAAAAGACTCCTCACTGCGCGTACCACCCGGCGTGAGTGGCGTAGTAATCGACGCGAAGGTATTTTCACGAAAAGGGGTGGACAAAGATGAACGTTCTCTAATGATAGAGGACCTTGAGATCGAAAGGCTTAACCAGGATAAACTCGATGAACTGCGCAGTCTGAAAAATGGCGTATGCCGTGAGATTGGAGATATTGTAGATGGCCGGACGGCAAAGATTGACATCCTGGATAGTAAAGAAAAGCTCATTGTCAAACTTGGCAAAAAAATCAGCCAGGAACATGCCTTGCTGATAGGCTTTGATAAACTTCGCACTATTGACTTCTCTGAGAAGGCAAAATATGAGGAGTTGATAGAAACAGTTTATGTGCGATATGACAGGCAGGCCGGCCTTATCCGCGAGCGTTACGACGGGATCATTGAGAGGATGACCAGGGGAGATGATCTGCCACCGGGCGTAATAAAGATGGTTAAGGTTTACGTGGCCACCAAGAGGAAACTTTCTGTGGGTGATAAAATGGCCGGCCGGCATGGAAACAAAGGTGTTGTCTCCAGGTTGTTACCTGAGGAGGACATGCCGTTTTTTCAAGATGGCACTACTGTTGATATTGTTCTTAACCCCCTGGGTGTACCTTCGCGAATGAATGTTGGACAGGTACTTGAAGTTCATCTGGGATTTGCAGCAAAAAAACTTGGTGAACAACTGGAGGTTTTTGTCAACGCCCATGCAGTTGATGAGATCAAGAAAAAACTGCAGACCGTCTATTCCAGTGAGGAGTATGAGGCGATTATTGACGGTAAAGATGATGAAGAACTTATCGGTTGGGCCAGAAGACATCAGGCTGGATTACATATGGCAACCCCGGTTTTTAACAGTGCACCTGAGGCAGCTATTCGTCAGCTTCTTGTTGAAGCAGGTGTTGATGAGGTCGGGCAGAGTCAGTTGTACGACGGCTTGACCGGAGAACCATTTACCAACAAGGTCACAGTTGGTGTGATGTATATGCTGAAATTGCATCACCTTGTTGACAACAAGATTCATGCCAGATCCACAGGACCATATTCTCTCGTCACCCAGCAGCCCCTGGGCGGTAAGGCTCAGTTTGGCGGGCAGCGACTAGGAGAGATGGAGGTTTGGGCCATGGAGGCGTACGGTGCAGCATATACCCTTAAAGAGTTTCTGACTGCAAAGTCGGATGACGTTGAGGGTCGTACAACCATGTATGAACGCATTGTTAAAGGTAATAATTTTCTGACAACCGGTCTGCCTGAATCATTCAATGTTCTTGTGAAAGAACTCCAGGCCCTTTGTTTGAATATGGAACTTATTGAAGAATGATGGTGTCGTAAAAACTCTTCATCTACTTCGTTGCTATAAATTTTCTATTATCACGACGTACTTTAGTACGCCGAAATGATAGAAAATTTATGTGCCTCGGATATGAAGTTTTTTACGAATCCATCCTGCAAAATAAGTTTTTACGAACCCATCAAGAATGATAAATTCGTAAAAACTCTAAATGTTAGATGGCCGGGTGAAGGTATTTTGCCGCGCCATCAAGAATAAGAGATAGAATCCTGTGATGTTTTTGGGTTCTATTATCTATTATCCTGGAGTTTGGCAAGAACTCTTCAGTGGCTGAAACGATGCCGAGTGCTGGAGCAGTCTTATAACGTAAGGGAGAGGTGATTTCGTGGAAGAGTTATTTAATTTTTTTCAAAAGCCGAAAGCCCCAGTAGAATTTAAAAATGTAAAGATATCTCTTGCTTCCCCCGAGAAAATCATGGAATGGACCCATGGTGAGGTGAAGAAACCTGAGACTATCAACTACAGAACCTTCAAACCTGAAAGGGATGGTCTGTTCTGTGCCAAAATTTTTGGCCCGGTCAAAGACTTTGAGTGTAATTGCGGCAAGTATAAGCGCATGAAGCATCGGGGAGTTGTCTGCGAAAAATGTGGTGTAGAAGTCATTCAGTCAAAGGTCCGCCGGGAACGGTTGGGCCATATTAAGCTTGCTGCACCTGTAGCTCATATCTGGTTCTTGAAAAGTCTCCCGAGTAAAATTGGAGCTGTTCTGGATATGACCCTGAAACAGCTCGAAAAAATTCTCTACTTTGAACAATATGCAGTTGTTGAATCTGAGGTGGATACTTTAAAGCCCGGGACTTTGCTGACAGAGGAAAAATACAGGGAGGCTCGGGAAGAGTACCCCGGGCAGTTTGAAGTTGGTATTGGTGCTGAGGCGATCAGGACACTGCTCGCTTCTAAAAAGCTCATCGAACTTTCACAGCGGTTGCGCGATGAGATGGCCAACACCAATTCGAAGACCAAAAGGCAAAAACTTGGTAAGCGGCTCTTTGTTATTGAGGCATTCAGGGATTCGGGCAATCAGCCTGAATGGATGATCCTTCAAGTTATACCTGTTCTTCCCCCTGATCTTCGTCCGCTTGTTCCACTTGAAGGCGGCCGTTTTGCAACCTCCGATCTCAATGACCTCTACAGGCGGGTTATTAATCGTAATAACAGACTCAAACGTTTACTGGAACTCGACGCACCCGATATTATTATTCGTAATGAGAAGAGGATGTTGCAGGAGGCTGTTGATGTCCTGTTCGACAATGGCAGGCGCGGCAGGGTTATTACCGGTGGAAATAAGCGGCCTCTCAAGTCCTTGTCTGATATGCTCAAAGGCAAACAGGGGCGTTTCAGGCAGAATCTGCTTGGCAAGCGTGTCGATTATTCAGGCCGTTCTGTTATTGTTGTCGGCCCCCATCTTCGCCTTCATCAGTGCGGTATTCCTAAAAAAATGGCCCTCGAACTCTTCAAACCGTTTATTTATAATAAACTTGAGCGGAAAGGCTATGTTACGACCATAAAAAGTGGCCGTAAAATGGTGGAGAAAGGGGTCAAAGAGGTATGGGATGTCCTTGATGAGGTCGTCACCGAATATCCTGTCATTTTAAATCGTGCTCCCACTTTGCACAGACTGGGAATGCAGGCTTTTGAAGCAGTGCTCATAGAAGGCAAGGCCATCCAGCTTCATCCGCTGGTCTGTATGGCGTTTAACGCCGACTTTGATGGTGATCAGATGGCCGTCCATGTGCCTTTGTCGGTTGAAGCTCAGGTTGAAGCCAGAGTTCTGATGATGTCGACCAACAATATACTTTCGCCGGCCAATGGAGAACCGGTGATTATTCCATCCCAGGATATTGTGCTCGGTCTCTACTATATGACCCGTGACCGAATCAACGTTGCCGGTGAAGGGAAGGTTTTCAGTAACGATGAAGAGGCTATTATTGCCTATGATTACGGCGTAGTCCATCTCCAGGCCAAGATTAAGGTAAGGAAAAATGGTGAACTGTCTGAAACAACTGTGGGAAGAGTGCTTCTCGGCCAACTTCTGCCGGATGCTGTGAAATTCGACAAAGTAAATCAGGTCATGACCAAAAAGGCACTTGCTGAGCTCATTGACCATACATATCGAAATGCTGGAACTAAAGAGACTGTTATCCTCGCAGATAGACTGAAGGATATCGGTTATGAATATGCCACCAGGGCAGGAATCTCCATCTGTATAAATGATATGAAGATTCCTCTTGGCAAGGAAGAATTTGTAGAAAAGGCTGAAGAGGATGTTTTAGATGTGGAGCAGCAGTATACAGATGGTCTCATAACTTCAGGTGAGAAGTATAATAAGGTTGTTGACATCTGGTCCAAGGTTACAGAGGATGTTGCTACTGCCATGATGGAGGAAATCAAGGTTGATTACTTCCATGATAAAGAGGGCAAGGTTGTTGAGGCTCCAAGTTTTAATTCAATTTTTATAATGGCGGATTCCGGGGCTCGAGGCTCCAGAGATCAGATTCGCCAGCTCGCCGGTATGCGTGGCCTTATGGCCAAGCCGTCAGGGGCGATTATTGAAACTCCGATCAAGGCTAATTTTAGAGAAGGACTGGGTGTTCTTGAATATTTTATTTCCACCCACGGGGCGCGCAAAGGTCTTGCAGATACAGCGTTGAAGACTGCAAATTCGGGTTATCTGACGAGAAGGCTGGTAGATGTAGCCCAGGAGTCGACGATCGTTGAAAAGGACTGCAAAACCATTGACGGCATGATCGCAGAACCGTTGATGGATGGTGGTGAGATTATTGTTCCCTTAAGTGACAGGATTTTAGGAAGGGTTACCCTTGACGATGTTGTAGATCCTTTTGATGACACTGTTATCGTTGAGACTGGAGAAGAGATTACCGAGGAGAAGGTCAAGCTGATAATGGAGACGGGTATTGATAAAGTAGCAATCCGATCCGTGCTCAGCTGCCGGGCTAAACGTGGAGTATGTGCGGCATGCTATGGTCGTGACCTCGGCCGTGGTCACATGGTTAATATCGGCGAGGCTGTAGGTGTAATTGCCGCTCAATCTATTGGTGAGCCTGGAACTCAGCTTACCATGCGTACCTTCCATGTGGGTGGAACTGCTAGCAGATCCGTTGAACAGGCGGAACTGCAGACCCGAATAGGCGGTGATGTTTTTTTCTCCAATCTTCATTCAGTGGAGAATTCCGAAGGTACCAGGATTGTAATGAACAGAAATGCTGAGATCATTATCAAGGATGATCTGGGAAGGGAAAGAGAGCGGTTTAAAGTCAATTATGGTGCCCAGCTTCTGGTGAAAGAAGGTGAGACGGTTGACAGGGATACGATTCTTGCTGACTGGGATGCGTATACAATCCCCATCGTTGCAGAGGTTGGCGGCACCATAAAATTTGGTGACGTGATTGAGGGTGTGACTATGCAGGAAAAGGTCGACCCGGTCACAGGCAGATCTTCGATGGCGATAATTCACTCTACAGGATCAACGCAGCTCAACCCACGTGTCACTGTGAAAAATGAGCGTGGCAAGACAATTAAAATCCCTGATTCTGAGGCATTTGCCAGGTACAGCTTACCTGTGGGATCGATTATTAGCGTGTTTGAGGGTGATACCATCCAGTCAGGGACTATCGTTGGTAAAATCCCTAGAGAGACAACAAAAACCAAGGATATCACAGGCGGTTTGCCGCGGGTAGCCGAGCTTTTTGAAGTACGAAAACCGAAAGATCCGGCAATTATCTCCAAGATTGACGGCAGGGTGAATTTTGGCAAAGAGCTTAAGGGGAAAAGAAGAGTGGTCGTCACTCCTGAATATGGTAAACCACAGGAATATCTTGTTCCAAAAGCCAAGCATACCATTGTTCATGAGGGAGATTACGTTCAGGCAGGTGAGCCTCTGATGGAGGGGACTGTTGTTCCCAATGATATTCTCTCTGTTCTTGGAGTGAAAGAGCTTGCCAAGTTCCTGGTGAATGAGATCCAGGAGGTATATCGACTCCAGGGTGTTAAAATCAACGATAAGCATATTGAAGTTATCGTTCGTCAGATGCTTAAACGTGTTATGATTACAGCTGTCGGTGACTCCAAGTTCATGATCGGCCAGCAGGTTGAATGGTGGAAGTTTGAGGAAGAACGTGATCGTCTTATTGCCGAGGGAAAACAACCCGGGGCCGCGGAGCCGCTGTTATTAGGTGTGACAAAGGCCTCGCTCTCAACAGAAAGTTTTATCTCTGCAGCGTCCTTTCAGGAAACTACAAAAGTGTTAACCAATGCTGCAATGGCCGGAAAGGTAGATGAACTTGCAGGACTGAAGGAGAATGTGATCATGGGGAGACTTATTTCTGCTGGAACCGGAATTGCGGATAGATAATCGATCCCTGTTCAGAGTTCTTTGGGACTATATTTGGGTCAGAAATAATTGATATGTTATCAGACTTTTTCCTTGACACCAGGGAGCCATTGGGTTAAAAATGATCGTTTTCGTGTTTGCGAAAGTTTGCCCGATCCGCAACAGAGCTGTTAGTAATTTATTCCAAGTACCTTAGAAATCAATTTCGTGAAGGTACTTATACAAGCATTTTAAAAAGTTCCGACTATTGGGGCTAGGTTGTGTAAAACAGGAGCAGTTAACGTAATGCCGACAATTAACCAACTCGTAAGGTTTGGGAGGAAAAAATCTGTAAAGAAGTCAAATACTCCCGCCTTGAAAGGATCTCCTCAGAAACGGGGTGTATGTGTAAGGGTGTACACTACGACGCCGAAGAAACCAAACTCAGCTCTGCGAAAGGTCGCAAGAGTCCGGTTGACAAACGGAATTGAAGTTACCTCCTATATTCCTGGTATTGGTCATAATCTCCAGGAGCACTCTGTGATTATGATCCGTGGTGGCAGGGTTAAAGATTTGCCCGGTGTACGTTATCACGTGATTCGAGGTACGCTTGACACGTTGGGTGTTTCCGATAGACGTCAAGGTCGTTCAAAATATGGAGCCAAGCGACCATCCTAGAGGATGAGTCTAATTGGGAGAGGTTTTAAGTAATGTCGCGAAGAAGAAGTGCTGAAAAACGACCTATAGATCCAGATCCCCGCTATAACAGCATGCTGGTGACTAAGTTTACCAACGGGCTGATGGAGCGAGGAAAAAAAACAGTTGCCCAGAGAATATTTTATAATGCAATGGACCTTGTCGCAGAGCGTGTAAAAGACGAGGATCCCCTGACTGTCTTCGAAGAGGCAATGGGTAATGTGAGACCCCGGGTTGAGGTAAAGTCCCGTCGCGTCGGTGGTGCCACATATCAGGTGCCGATGGAGGTTCGACAGACCAGGAGGAATGCCCTGGCGATTCGATGGATTATTGATTTTTCCAGGTCAAAGTCGGGAAAATCAATGTCGGAAAAACTTGCAGCTGAGCTGGTTGATGCATACAATAAGCGTGGTGCCGCGGTGAAGAAAAAAGATGATACTCACCGAATGGCTGAGGCAAATAAGGCCTTTGCACACTATCGCTGGTAGTAGGTTCTTGTTGTCGGGTTGCTTGCCTGAAGAAGAGCTGGTGTATTAAGTTTGCTCCGAGAGTGAGGTAGCCATGGCAGCCCCGAGTGATTTATCGGATGTGCGTAATATTGGCATTATGGCCCATATTGACGCGGGAAAAACAACCACTACTGAGAGAATTCTTTATTATACAGGCCGATCTTACAAGATAGGCGAAGTTCATGATGGTACTGCTGTCATGGATTGGATGGAACAGGAGCAGGAACGGGGAATCACCATTACCTCGGCAGCTACTACCTGTTACTGGAAAGAAAAAAAGATTAACATCATAGATACACCCGGTCATGTTGATTTTACCGTTGAAGTTGAACGATCCCTCCGGGTGCTTGATGGGGCAATAGCAGTCTTTTGTGCTGTAGGCGGTGTGGAACCGCAGTCAGAAACGGTATGGCGGCAGGCAGATAAATATGCCATTCCACGGATTGCTTTTGTTAATAAGATGGATCGCGTTGGTGCTGACTTCAGCAGATGCGTGAACATGATTGCCGAAAGGCTTAGGGCGAATCCTGTTCCTATACAGATTCCCGTGGGTAAAGAGGCAGAATTCACTGGAGTAATTGACCTCATTGAAGGTAAAATGCTCCTCTTTAGTGAACAGTCTTTTGGCCAGGAAATTGAAGAACTGGAAATTCCTACCGAATACAGAGAAATATTCACGGCCGCACGGATGATACTCCTCGAGAAGTTGGCCGACTTCGATGAGGATATCATGGAAAAATACTTAGAAGATACCGAAGTATCTGCGTCTGAGATTTACAGTGCTCTCAGAAAGATGACAATTGCACTTGATATAGTGCCTGTCATGTGTGGAAGCGCATTTAAAAACAAAGGTATTCAGCCTTTACTTGATGCTGTTGTTCACTATCTGCCTTCACCTTTAGATGTTAAAAGCATTGAAGGGGAAGGAAAAGATGGTGAGAGCACTAGCAGGAAAGCCGATCCTAAGGAGAAATTCTCCGGTTTAGTGTTTAAGTTGATGTCTGATACTTTTGTGGAAAATCTTGCCTTTGTGAGAATATACTCCGGCAGGATTGCAGTCGGTGACAAAGTTTTTAACCCTGGGAAGAAAAAACAGGAAAAAATAGTTAAACTGCTGAAACTCCATGCAAATAAGCGTGAAGAAGTTGATGACATTTTAGCAGGTGATATTGGCGCAATTGTCGGGCTTAAGTTTACTACAACCGGGGATACGCTTTGTGCAAAGGGTGATCACATAGTCCTCGAGAGTATGGAGTTCCCTGACCCGGTAATTGGTGTAGCGATAGAGCCAAAGAGCAAGGCAGAAGAGAAAAAACTGACTGAAACCCTTGACAAGATTGCTCTTGAAGATCCTTCGTTCACTATTACGACGAACGCTGATACCGGTCAGACTATTATCTCAGGGATGGGGGAGCTTCACCTGGAGGTAATTGTTGATCGGCTGCTGAACGAATTTAAAGTTTCGGCAAAGGTTGGTACACCGCAGGTTGCATATAAAGAGACAATCAGCCGGTTGCACCAGGGTGAAGGCAAGTTTGACCAGTTGACCGGAGCAAAGGGCCAGTATGGTCATGTAGTGATCGAGGTTGAACCGGCCGAAAGGGGAAATGGCTTCGAGTTTAGAAATTGTGTTGATGAGAAACAGGTTCCCGGTGAGTTCCTGGCCTCTATAGAAAAAGGTATTGCAGATTCTCTCGATTCAGGACCTCTGATTGGCTATCCGCTTACCGATTTAGTGGTAAGCCTGGTGGGTGGTTCATATCACGAAGAGGATTCGACTGACATGGCTTTTGGAATCTCTGCTGCGATGGCTATCAGGAGGGTTTCCGCTGCGGCGGAACCGAAACTGCTGGAACCTGTTATGAGCCTTGAAGTTGTGACGCCTGAAGCATATGTCGGGGATGTGATTTCCGATCTCAACTCCAAGAGAGGGAAGATCATTGGTGTTGAAGCAGAAGGAGATCTTCAGGTTTTGAAGGCCCGGGTTCCTCTCGCAGAAATGTTCGGATATTCCACATCCCTGCGTTCTTCGACTCAGGGGCGGGCAACTTTTACAATGCAATTTTTTGAGTATGATGTGGTACCTGCTTCAAAAGCAGATAATATTATAAAAAAAATCAGAGGGATTTAAGTCCAAACATATTGAGGAACAATCATGTCAAAGGAAAAATTTGAAAGGACTAAACCACATGTAAATGTGGGAACTATTGGTCACATTGATCACGGTAAAACAACATTGACTGCTGCGATAACTCGTGTTCTGTCGATTAAGGGAATGGCTTCATTTACTGATTTCAGTGAGATCGACAAAGCCCCTGAAGAGAAAGAACGTGGTATTACAATTGCCACTGCGCATGTTGAGTATGAAACCGCTAATCGCCATTATGCGCACGTAGACTGCCCCGGCCATGCTGATTACATTAAAAATATGATTACCGGTGCGGCACAGATGGACGGTGCCATTCTGGTCGTTGCCGCAACAGACGGTGCCATGCCCCAGACCAGGGAGCAT
>DEIL01000255.1 GCA_002352445.1 Desulfobulbaceae bacterium UBA2775 | reverse complement strand
TCACTGTATTTATAGGGCTGTTCGTAGTAGTTGATCGAATAGTCTGCCGGATCAATATTATAATTGTTTTTAAGAAAGGTTGCGAGCTGAGGTGGGAGGCGGGGGAAAAAATCCGCCTTCCAGATCACAGCAGCCATGGTATGATCTGGTGAATATGGCAGCTGTTCAAAATTGTAATCCGGGATCAACGCGTTACTACCCGGGAACTGGAAGACCATATTTCCAGCAAGAAATCGTTTGTTGCTTATTATCAGACCGCCTGTAAACCCGGACTTACGTATCTCTTTGGCCAGGGCTGTAAAGGGATAACTCAATCTGGTGTAGTTATGGGTGATAGGAGCGATCATTACCCGGAGGGTAAAGGCGATGTAGACACTCATGGCTGCAAAAAAGGCTACCAGGAGGAATCGCTTAAACTGTTTTTCAGATATGGTTTTTACATCAAGTCCGGAAAAGAATATCAGAGGAGCTGCAAAAAGCAGTGGCTGCAGCCACCTGTCCTTGACGTAGGTGATCTTAAATGAAATTACAACAACGAGGAGAATGAGAATGAAGATGAGTCCATATCGAAACATGAACCGGGACGAAAAATCTGTTCGGTGGTTTCTGTTTTTCCCCAGTCCTCCCGGGAAAATAAGGAGATAGAAAAAACAGAGTGGGGCCACAAACAGGAATGTGTTGGTGAAAAAACTTTTAACCCCTTTCTCCTGGGGTGTCACAATCGCTTGTTTGAACTTGTGCGTTGCTGAGAAAACAATATCCTGATTATTGAACATCCAGGTAACATAGTATGCATTCATGGCAACGGTGATCAGAAGACTTATAAATATCATCCTGGAAAAGAGCAGTTTCCTGCCTTCGGGGAAGGTGAGCAGAGTTAAAGAGAGGATGGTAAGAAAGAGGATAAAGTTGGCCTTTGCCAGGAAACCAATACCACAAAATATGCCCAGAAGAGCGTAATTCAAGAAACTCCTGTCCTCAACCAGTCTCAGGGTCAGCCATAAAACCGATGCCGCGGCGAAGACAACCAGGGTGGTATGAGTCATATCACGCTGGGATTCCCATGCAATCTGAGGAATCAGAAGCAGGGAAGATGCCGTTAGAATGGCTGCCCTGGTATTTTTCAACAGCCTGGCAGCGCTGAGGTAGACAAAGAGGTAGGTAAGAAAAAGCAGTGCATTTTTCAGCAGGCTGATCGCGAAGACATTTTTACCAAGAACTTTAAAAAGAAAATATTGTATCCAGGTATAGAGCGGTGGTTGCTCTGTGTATCCCGGCAGCAGCCATTGGCCGAGAAGTGCCTGTTCAGCCTCGTCATAATCAAGTGAGTCCGATATCAATACCCGCAGCAGTATATGGAGGGAAAAATAACAGAACAGGAGAAACAGGAATTTCAGACTGTGACCTTCGTGGTCGGTCTCTGGATTTGTCATTACATGGCACCATCCGCCTGATCACTGCTGTTTTTGTGTCTCACCCAGAGCAGGATATTTCTTGTATATACGACAAATCCGAAGATCTGACCAACGAAGAGCACAGGATCCTTTCTTATAATGGCGTAGGAGAGAACCATCATGGAGCCTGTAAAACTGATCAGCCAGAACCCTATGGGTAAAAGAGATTCTTTTCTCTTTTCAGTATATATCCATTGGAAAATAAATCGGAAGGTAAAAACGAACTGACTTGCCAGACCCCAGACCATGAGAAGGGGTGAAATATCCTCATTGGTTATGATTGTACGGAAATTATAGCTGTCACCCCTGATCAGCCAGATGATTGCCAGTAGCGGGAAAAGAATGGCTGCGAGCCGAATAAGTTTCGGAATTTTGTGCCAGAATCCCTGGAAGTGGAGATTGCGTATATAGACACAGTAGGTTATGGACTGACCGAAAATTATAGCCAGATCGTTACGCAGAATTCCGTATACCATCATCAGAAATGAAGCAAAAATACTGAGCTGCCAGAAGAGCAGAGGGGAGAGAATACGGCCGGCTTTTTCCGAACTTATCCATTGAACAAGTAATCTTGCTGAAAAAAGGATCTGGGAGAGAAAACCTATACTGAAAATCACATACTGGTTCATCTCTTCTCGTCAGCTATCTTGTAGCTGATATACCTGCTTCGCATCCAGCGAAAGGCGAATGTATCAAAGAAAGGGCCGATAAGACGGTTCCAGAGATGATATTTTGCGGTTCCTGCATAACGGGGGTAGTGTGAAACGGGGATCTGCTTTACTGTACCGTTCTGCAATTTGATCAGGGCAGGCATAAAGCGGTGCATTCCAGTGAAAAGATCCATCTTTTTTGCATAGGATGTTTTTAAAATTTTCAGGGGGCAGCAACTGTCCTGGATCCCGTCGTTAATCATAAGTCGTCTGTATGCATTGGCAAATTTTGAAGAAAATCTTTTAACCAGTGAGTCTTTTCGCTTCTGCCTGATGCCGTTGACCATGTCATACTTGGGGAAATATTCGAAATAAAGTAAAAAATCTTCTGGTTTTGTCTGCAGATCTGCATCGATGTAGCCGATAAGACTGGTATCACAGGCATCAATGCCGGCTTTTATGGCTGTGCTTAAGCCGTAGTTGGTATCAAGTGTCAGATAGTTGTATTGAGCCGAATTGGCACATTTCTCCCTGAGAATTGCTGCACTCTGGTCGGTTGAGCCATCGTTGATAAAGAGAACCCTGCTGGTAACGGGAGCAGCACTGATAAACCTGTCCATCTCTGCAAAAAAAGCGGGCAGGCTCTCCTCTTCGTTAAATACAGGTACTATGATAGTTAGCTCATTGTCCATGGGATGCTGATTTATCTCTAATTTGCAATTGACAATCTCGCAAAAAGGTCATTCGAAGTTACAGATGGCTAAGTTAAAAGCACTACAACGCAGGAGATCGGACTTTTTACGACGCCATCGCAATTGATAAATTTGTATAAACTTCCAACCCCATATCGTTAACAGAGAACAGAGGCAAACTCAAGTGATTTTGTCCTCGGCCTGGGTCACATAACCGGCCGTGAAACTGTTTGTTTGAATGGGGATATTCCTGGCTGATCAATTTTTGACTGCCGGTGCACTGGATTAATCGATTGACAAGTTACCAGCATGCAGGTAATTTCTTTTATTGTCAGGAGGCTATAGCAGTTTATCTCTATCATGGATAGTGACCCGGATAGTGGTTTAATATAATAAGGAACCAATGGTTTGAAGAGAAGAACTTTCCTGAAATTTGCAGCTCTTGCTGCTGTCTTGAACCCGATTGAAATTCTAGCCGCTGCTTCAGGTAATCATATTGGAAAAGGGAAAACGCAGCTCCGTCAGTTGAAAGTTCATCCTCTTGAACTACCAGCTATGTCTCCCCCTGTTACGAGAGATGCACATGTCAAGGATTATCTGACCAAAGTCCGTCACCCTAATACTCCTCATAAAGATGATATCATATTAGAGCCGGATCAGTTTCAGTTGCTGAGGTCGGTGGTGGAGAGATTTGATAAGATTCAGACCCATGCCGGGCATGGCAATTTTTGTGTTCTCGGGTTTGAGGATGCACTTCTTCTCGGCGAGTACCATCCGGAGATTGGAAGCTTCACACCGCAGGAACTGGATTTTCTGGAAATCATCTATCACCAGGATGCACTTGATTATGGTTTTAAAGGGGAAAAACAGCTCGTTACATTGAATCAGACTATCAACAGGAAGGATCTCTTTAAAGTTCCTTATAGTGGCAATTATCTCTTCAGGGGGGAGTCTCTGGAGAAATATAAAAGAGTCAAAAAGAACCTGGGAGCAGACCTTGTCCTGACCTCGGGAATAAGGGGAATACCCAAACAGTTTTATCTTTTTTTACACAAGGCATACCGACATGGCGGCAACCTGTCCCTGGCTTCCCGCTCCCTGGCGCCGCCGGGCTATTCATATCATGCGACGGGGGATTTTGACGTTGGACAGAAGGGTTTTGGTGGAGGTAATTTTTCTGAAAAATTTACCACTACACCCGTTTTCAGGATGCTTGCCAGCGAGGGATTTGTAGAATATCGCTATAAGCGTGACAACATGCTTGGGGTGCGGTATGAACCCTGGCATGTGAAATTGTGATGGTGTCGTAAAAACTCTTCATCCGGAGTCTCACAGGCTCGCTTACCTACTTCGTTGCTGCAAATATTCTATCATTACAACGTACCTTAGTACGCTGAAATGATAGAATATTTGCGCGCCTCGCATATGAAGGTTTTTACTTAACCATCTAACATTTAGGTTTTTTACGACGCCATCAATTGTGACTTGCTAACCAATTCTTCGCAGCATATCAAGAGAGTATTATCGTCTGTTCGATATTTTTTCCTCCCTCCTCTTTTCTTTTCATTGTAATATAGAGTATTATTGCCATATGACTGGCTTTCAAAAGTCCAGCAATCTGGTAAATGGAGAGTTTTTCAACTCCATCATATGTAAATAGAATTGCTGCTTCACCTATCACCAGAAATGGCAAGATAGACAAAACTTATGAGAACTACTCGAACTGACTTTTTACGAGATTATCAAATATGTATAGGTCATTGTATAATTTAAAGAGCAAACCATTTGAACTTGAGCCGGATCCTTCTTTTCTCTGGCTGGGTGAACGACACAAAGAAACCCTTTTCTTCCTGCGTTACGGCATACTTGACAATATGGGGTTTCTTCTTCTGGAAGGTGATAAAGGAACGGGGAAAACTACCCTTATCAATGGGTTGGCCAGGGGGCTCAAAAGTGATGTGGAATGGGCTATAATTTCCGGTTCCAGTCATGAACAACTCGATTTTTACAATGAAATCGTAACAGGATTTGGAATAGACACACAGTTTACCTCCAAGGTAGAGTTTTTTATTCAGTTCAGTCATTTTCTGCACAAGGCCCATGGCGAAAATAAAAAAGTGGTGTTGTTCGTTGATGATTGTCACCTGCTGAGTCAGGAGATACTGGATGAGTTGCGTCTGCTTTCGAATATTGAGAAGGGGGATGCAAAACTTATAGATATATTCTTTGTCGGCCAACCGGAGTTTACTGAGATGTTGGCCGTGCCGTACAACCACTCTATCCGGCAGCAACTGGCACTTAAGGCAAAGCTTGTC
The DNA here is from genome assembly GCA_002352445.1 of Desulfobulbaceae bacterium UBA2775. Classification (GTDB taxonomy): domain Bacteria; phylum Desulfobacterota; class Desulfobulbia; order Desulfobulbales; family Desulfocapsaceae; genus Desulfomarina. The sequence continues at coordinate 8,183 of DEIL01000255.1, read as the reverse complement.
CCCTTTGGCGCAAAAGAGACCGGGCATTATATTCGGCACAGGCTGAAAGTCTCCGGGGCTGTGGAGGAGATTTTTACCCCTCGGGCAGTCCAGTTGATTCACGATTATTCCCGGGGTGTGGCACTTGAGATAAATGTCATCTGTGAGCGTGCTCTTCTGGCGGGCTCTGCTCAAGGGAAAAAAAATATAGATGATAAACTGATAGATGAATGTGTTCAGGAGTTGCTCAATCCGGTAAAACCTGATCAGCAGGATGCTGAATCACCTTTAGTAGAGGAAAACCAGGATGAGCTTTCCGGGGAGGATGATGATCAATCTGTCTCTGCCGGTGTCCTGAATGCAAAATCACGGAGTTGGATACCCTATACATTAGCTTTTTTGGCCTGTATTGGTTTTGGTTTCTATTTCTTTTCGGTAAAAAAAGAGATTCCTGTCATTGCTGAAACTGATATTGGTGGCATCGGGCAGGAGAATGTTGTTGCTGCAGTGCCGGAAATGATGGAGCCACAGGAACCCGATGTTAAAAAGATTGTTTCCGTCGCCGAGCCTGAATCTTTAAATGAGCCATTGAGTAAAGAACAGATTGATCCTCCGGTGGTTCAGGTAGTTGAGGAGACAGAAACGGTTGAGACCCCAGCAGTTCAGGTGGTAGAGAAGACAGAAACGATAGAGACTCCGGCGGTTCAGGGATTTGAGAAGACAGAAACGGTTGAGACCCCAGTGGTTCAGGTGATTGAGAAGACGGAAATGATTGATCCTCAAGTGGTTCAGGTGATTGCGGAGGCAGAAAAGATTGAGGATGTTGCCCCGGTAATTCTGGGGGAGGTTGTTAAAACGTCAGAAAAAACGGCTGTTGTAGAGGAAGAGAAAAAGGAGCTCGACCAGGCTGTCGAGCAGCCTGGGATCTATAAACCTCCTCCCCTGCCTCCCATGGAGCCGGAAAAAGTCTTTCTCGGATTACAGCCCAATACACTGAAGTTAACCCGGAAGGCAAAAGTAATTTTTGCAAGCTTTGTTGAAACTCTGTTGCAGTATCCTGATGCAAAGGTGCTGGTAAAAGGCTATGTCTCTTCAGACAATGACACCCTTGAGAATATGAAATTGTCAGAGGAACGCGCTGAAAGTGTCCAGCAATTGCTGATAAAACGCGGTGTGGCTGCGATGCAGATCGAAGTTAAAGGAATGGGTATTCAGGATCCGATCGCTTCAAATAACACCAGGGCCGGAAGGCTGAAAAATCGTCGCGTCGAAATTGAGGTTATTGATGACGGCGTTTGATTTCCCAGGAGACTGTCCGAGAATGCATTTTCCCCCAACCCTTCGTTATTTTTTAAAAAATAATGTTCGCAGGTAAGCGTAGACTCCGATATCACTTATATGGCTGTGCTTATTTTTTTGTAAAACCTCGATTTGAGAAAAAATACTTATTCTCGGACGGCCTCCTGGCGGTCTGCCGCAAGTGTCAGCAGTTTTTCCTCTAAAAGGGTATAGTTCTGTTGCAGATCATGATGTGAACGGATATGGCTGCTTCCGTTTTGTCCAAATTTGCCTCTCAGTTTGTTATCCTTGAGAAGGCGATCAATGTTTTCGGTAAAACCGGATTGATCATCAGCTGGTGAAAGAAGACCAGTCCGGTTGTGGATGATCGCTTCACCCCCTCCCCAATCACCATAGGCTACCACAGGAAGATTACAGGACTGGGCCTCCAGGTAGACCATGCCGAGAGATTCTTCAATTCCGGGAAAGGCAAAGATATCGGCCGCGCTGTAGTAACGGTACATTTCATGTCTGGGAATTTTCCCTAAAAATCTGACCTTTCCGGGGAGAAGCTCATCAGCACACTTTTTGAGTTCATTCCGGCATGTACCGTCACCTCCAATCCAGAGACTGAACTGTCTTTTCTTGCCGGCGAGTTGAGCACAGGACTTAATCACCTGCATCAGCCCCTCAGTTTTGACTCCCGGCCGGAACATGGCGGCGGTCATGATGATTGGTTTGCCTTCCGGGTTCCACTTTCTTCGTAAGGTGTTTCTGGCTTCAGTGGAAAAGACAAAGCTGTCCGGGTTAATGCCCGGTGCGATATAGGTTAAACGATCTGTAGAGATCAATCTTTTAAGGTTTTTGAAGTCTCTTCTTTTGTTGGTGAAGACCTGGTCGGCAGATAACAGCACCTTCCTGTTGAGAAGAAAGCCCGGCAGAGTTTTGAACTTTTTTCGTCGTTTGGTTGAATAGATGCCCTGGAAGATGACATAGGGAACATCGAGGGCTTTGCTGCAGGAGGAACCGAGCAGGTCAGGGGCTTTGTAATAGGAATGATAACTCAGCCATATATCCGGTTTTTTGTACTGGTATTTTTTAAGAATCCTTCTCTTCTCAGCAAAGTATCGGCGCCAGACCTGCGGCTGGTAATAGATCCAGCGGCAACGCAGCTTGCTTACCAGTTCGATATCATACTCTTTTCCCTCCAGGTAATTAAACAGCTCTGTTCCCGTCACCAGGTCTCCGGATGGGTTTTTGTGGCCAAAAGGTTTGAAAGGCATGTAGTAGGCAATGTCCATGGTCTATCTGGTATGTGCTTTGAGCTGAACTTAAGAACTTATTGCATTGTGACAGGAAACCAAATATTCTTTTTTTTTTCATGCATTTTGTTTCTGAAAAGATTTCTTCCTTAGACAAGATCCTTCAATAGCAGGGTGGTGTTGTGATAACTCCCAGATTAGATATCCTCATCTATGCCCATGACGGGCGCGGACTTGGGCATGCCGGTCGTAGTATTGGTATCGGGATGGCACTTCGTCGACTCTGTCCATATCTGAAAGTTCTTTTTGTTTCAGGTTGCAGGCAGTCTCAGCAACTGATCGGCCCGGCACCGCTTGACTGGTTAAAACTTCCGGCATACGAAACAAAAGTGGAGGATGGAAAATCAAGGGGGATCACCGGCAGGTCCATGTTTGAGGATAAGGAGCTGGGAATTTTCAGAACAGAGGAGTTGGAATATCTGGTATCCTTATACCGACCACGGCTGGTTCTGGTGGATCATACTCCCCAGGGAAAACATAAAGAACTTTTGAAAGCACTGTCGATCAGTCGGGATATCGGTACCCGCTGGATTCTTGGCGTGCGGGGTGTTATGGGAGCAGTGTCCCAGGCCGGATCAGATCTGGCTGGTAATCTGTTTCGGCAATATTACCAAGGGTTGCTCTGGTATGGGGACAGACGGGTGCTCGGGGAGTCACATCTTGAGGGACTCAGGCAGCAGTACGGGGTAGAAGCTCTGGAATGTGGTTATGTTTCAAGGCTTGCCGAGCTGGATTTTCTTCGGGTTGATGGGCCTGCACAAAATGAGATGCCGGCGGGGACTGTTTCCGTGCCCTGGTTGGGCGAGAAGTCGCTGCATTTTCTTGAGCAGCTTGCCCGCGGCCTGGCCAATATTCCCCGGGATTTTGGTAAGTGGCATCTTTTTGTCGACACAGGGGATTCCCCAGAGGTCAAAAAGAAGGTATGGAAAATGTTTGCCGGACTCACTCATTGTCGTTTGGAGCGACCTGGAGTGAGGTATGTTGACTCCCTTCTCTGTTCAAAGACAGCTGTGATTTATGGAGGCTATAACTCCCTGATGGATGTGCTGTATGTCGGCCTTCCGGCTCTTGTTGTAGAGCGGGCGATGCAGGACAATGAGCAGCAGATCCATCTTCAGCGATTGCTGGCCAGGGTAGGAAATCGGATTAATACAGTTTCTGAAGCTGACATTACCGGAGAACAGATTACCTCGTTTCTTCTTGAGAATCTTTCGAAAAATAAAAAGTTACCTGTTGCCGTTAATCTTAATGGGGCAATTGAGGTTGCAATGATACTGGACAGGTTGCTTAAAGAAAAGAGCTGAGCCAGAGACTTCTACTCCCCCAGGGTGTTAAAAAATCCTTTCAATCCGGAATCCTCTGGATGTTGAAGATGTAATGAGGGTAAGTCATTTTATCCCCCCTGTTGCTCTTTAATGTGTGATTTTCATACCGCTATGACGAAAAGCAATTGACTTCCAACTTGCTGTTTTGTAATAGTTGTTGCGTATCTTCAGGGCCTCCGGCTTGAAGTTGTGTGAATTGGTACCATTTTTATTTGTTTCATAAAGTTGCCGACTTTGGAGTATTGTAGTGAATCAAGATTTTTTTAATATTTTTGGTGATTATAAAGAAATTACCCTTAGATATGATGTTCAGCACCGGGCTATCTGGTGCTATTATAATCCGACACCTCGCCCCTGTTTTACATTGTCAATGCTTAATGAAATGAGGCAGTTGCAGAAAAATATTATCAAATATTTTAAAACCAGAGAAACGGAATCACAACTTCCCGTCCGCTACTTGGTAATTCACTCCAAGGTTCCAGGAGTTTATAACCTTGGTGGAGATTTAGCATTATTTAGTAAGTTAATTAAAGAGAGAAAGCGTCAGCAGCTTTTTGATTATGCAAAACTATGTATAGATTTAACTTATCTGAATTACGTTAGTTTGACTCTGCCCCTTACCACCATTTCTCTAGTTGAAGGATTGGCCCTGGGGGGCGGATTTGAATCAGCTTTGTCGAGTAATATTCTGATTGCCACTGAAAATGCTGAGATGGGTTTTCCGGAAATACGTTTTAACCTCTTTCCGGGCATGGGAGCTTTTAGTTTTTTGGCCCGGATTTGTGGCGCGACAACCGCAGAAAAAATGATAGTTGAGGGTAAAATTTATAATGGTAGAGAATTGTATGAGATGGGAATTGTAAACCATTTGGTTGACACCGATAACAGTCTTGATGGTGTTGAGAAATATATTCGGCAGCACCAACGTTCAGGCAATGGGCGTCGAGCTATGCAACAGGTAAGGCAAAGTTATCATTCGATCGAATACCGGGATCTTTTGGATGTAATTGAAATCTGGGTCGATACAGCCTTGCGCTTAAAAGACAAGAATTTACGACTGATAGATCGAATGGCCAAGGCTCAATTGGTAACGATGGACAGACAGAAAAAAGGGCCTCTATTGAGGACAAAGCAGGATCGCCGTTTTGCTGTTGGGGAAGTCACCTTCCCGTTGACGGATTGGTCAGGTGAGACAATCAGGATTGATCGGCGAAAAAAAGCAGATCGACGTCTATTCCATTAAGCATGGAGTTCACTGATAAGCAACCTTCAAACTTATGACTAATCAACAAATCAGTATAGAAGAGAAGATAGAGAGAGACCGCATTGATGAAATGTATAAAAGGTCAAAAACTGCCTCTATATCTATCTTTATCACCGGTTTTGTATACATACTGCTACTTTCTCAGAAATTTGCCTGGCAACCTCTCCTAGTCTGGTTACTCATTCTGACTACTATTCTTTTAGGACGTTGCTTACTGCTTCGATTTTATACTGAGGATCATAACAGAGCCTTATCGCTGCCTTTCTGGCTGATTATGTATCGTGTTGGTATCTTAGCTGTTGGTTTGACCTTGGGCAGTCTTAATATCTTTTTTTTCCCAGATAATTCTCTGGCGTATCTGCTGTTAGCAATTATTCTTCCAATTGGTCTCACTGTGGGGGCAGTAATAGTAACAGTAGATTTTTATTCTTCTATTCTTTACGTGACCACTTTGATGCTACCAATCGTTTATGAAACTGTTCTTGTTCGTGATGGTTCATATTCCGGTACTGGAGCCCTCGTTATTGTTCTGATGCTCTTTTTCATAAAGTTTAGTAGAGATTATTGCGACAATTATGTTTTTACAACGCGGTTACGACATGAAAACAAAAATTTGTTAGAAGATCTTGAACAAGAAAAAAATAAGCTCAACAATCGACTGGGGTCTGTTCTAAATGATGGGTCGATCGAGATTTTTATTGCTGATGCTGATTCTCTCAACTGCTTACAAGTCAATAAAGGAGCGATTGAGAATCTTGGTTACTCTAAGGACGAGTTTGATAATCTTAACCTGCTTCATATTTTGACAGATCAGGATCAAGATTCATTTAAGGAGCTTATTGCCCCTCTCTATAACGGTCGCTGGGAGGCTATTGTACATAAGGGTACTAACCGGCGCAAGGATGGCACCACCTACCCTGTTGAAGCCAGGATACAGTTATCCACTCTGGATGAACCGCCCATTGTTGTAGCGACTGTGCAGGATATTACCGAACGTACTGAATGGGAGGAAAAACTGGTCTACCAGGCCAATTTTGATCAGTTGACAGGACTTCTCAATCGCCATTATATGCAGTCCTATATGCAGTCGGCATTTACCAGGGCCCGGCGATACAATAAAAAAGTGGCCCTGCTCTTTTTGGATCTCGATAATTTCAAAACTATTAACGATACCCTAGGCCATGATATTGGAGATGAAGTACTGAAACAGACCTCGGTCCGTATTCGTGAACTGTTGCGAGAGAGTGATACTCCTGCCCGAACCGGGGGGGACGAGTTTACAATTTTGCTCGAAAATCTGGAAAAGAACGTTCATGCCGAGATAGTGGCCCGTAAACTCAATAATATTTTTAATGAACCATTTATGGTCAAAGATCGGGAAGTTTACACTACCGTCAGTATTGGTATCAGTATCTATCCTGATGATGGTCATTCCCTTGACCAGCTTATGCAGTATGCTGATATGGCCATGTATCAGGCTAAAGAGGATGGTCGGAATAACTTCCGTTTCTTTTCGCTCGAGATGCGCCGTACTTCAGAAGAGCTGATGCTTGTTGCCAACCATTTGCGCTATGCCCTTGACAAAGATGAGCTCTCTCTTCATTATCAACCGAAGATTGATATAAGCAGAGGTCGGATAGCCGGGGCTGAGGTGCTGCTGCGCTGGCATAACCCGGAACTCGGCAATGTATCGCCGGATGTTTTTATTCCCCTGGCGGAAAATCTCGGGTTAATCAATCAACTTGGGACCTGGGTTCTTGATGGTGCCTGCCGGGAGGCGAAGCACTGGGAGAGTCTTGCCGGTGAAAAACTTCCGGTTTCGGTCAATGTATCGCCCCAGCAGTTTCGTTCCGGCACTTTGCTTGAGGCTGTGGCAAATGCACTGAAAACAAGTGGTATATCTAATAGTCAGCTGGAACTGGAGATTACAGAAAGCCTGCTGTTGCAGGATTCGGATCAACCCCTTGCCGTCATGAAAACGCTGGATGAGCAAGGTATAAACCTGGCCCTGGATGATTTCGGCACAGGTTATTCATCTCTCAGCTACCTTAAACGTTTCCCTCTGCAGGTATTGAAGATTGACCGCAGCTTCATTCATGACCTTGAAGAGAACCGGAACAGCAGGGCCCTGGTTGAGGCTATCATTGCCATGGGCCACAGCCTGAAGCTGGAAATAGTTGCCGAAGGTGTTGAAACTGAGGAACAACTCAATTTTCTACGCAACCGTAATATTAATATGATTCAGGGCTACTTTTTCAGCCCCCCGGTTGCTGCGGAAGAATTTCGTGCCATGTTGCAGGATGAATCAACGATCAGCAGATTATCCGGTCTTGCTTAGGGGCTGTAAAAAATAACATGGTTGACACGACACTCCATGCAATTGAACAAAATGTTCATGAGAAATGCGGGTTAGCTCCAGGAGGGAATAGGTGAGAATATATACATTTTTTTTTCTTGTGTTGTTTCTACCAATGGTGGTACTGGCTGGTGAAGCCGACGTTATCCAGGTTAAGGCTGTGGTACTGGGGGATAATACCTTTCAATTTGATGTCACTGTGTCCCATGGCGACGAGGGCTGGAAGCACTATGTTGATAAATGGGATATCGTCGGCCCGGAAGGCACTGTTATAGGTACACGAACTCTTTATCATCCCCATGTTGATGAGCAGCCGTTTACCCGCAGTTTACCAGGAGTAACAATAGGTAAAGGTATCGATAAAGTAACAGTTCGCGCCCATGATTCAGTACATGAATATGGCGGTGAGGTCGTCACGGTAGTTCTTCCCAGATAGCATCGGGAAATAGTTTCAGTTTTCCAGTCTGAACCATACACATCTCGACTCGATGCTTTTCTTTCCCCCGATAAACGTGACAGTTGTTTTTGTCAATAATTTTATGCTAATGGTTATTATTCTTGACCGTTTGTTTCTATCAGGTTATAAAGTGAGTTTACATATGTGCATAATCGAGAATAATAACCCGAATAAATGGGAATTTTAGAATGCTTGGATAAGT
>DEIL01000224.1:32416-40977 GCA_002352445.1 Desulfobulbaceae bacterium UBA2775 | reverse complement strand
TTTGACAGAATAGGACATGATTGGGATGGACTCAAAATTATTTTCATCTAACGTGGCTCTGATTTCAGCCACCCTGCCATCCATCATATCGGATGGGGCAACCATGTCGGCGCCGGCCTGTGCATGGGAAAGGGCAGTTTTGGCAAGAATCTCGAGAGTGGCATCGTTGTCCACTTCTTTGTTTATAAGGCAGCCGCAATGGCCATGATCCGTATATTCGCAGAGGCAGACGTCAGTAATTACCAGGAGTTCCGGGCCACATTTTTTCAATTCTTTAATAGCAGTCTGGATGATACCATCCTTTTTATGGGCTCCTGAACCCATAGCGTCTTTTTTATCCGGTAAACCAAAGAGAATAACGCCATTTATGCCTAGTTCCAGGCATTCTTTCGCTTCTTTTCCAAGCTGATCTACGGTAACCCGAAAAACACCCGGCATGGAAGATATCTCTTCCCTTTTATTTTTCCCGGGCATGATGAAAAGAGGATAAATGAGTTGAGAAGGGGAGAGATGAGTTTCCCGGATGAGGGCACGAAAGGCTTCATTTTTACGGAGACGTCTGGGTCTATAATCTGGAAATAGCATGGCAAGATATTCCTTTTTATTTGGTTGACAATCTTATGAAAACTCTGAATTTCAGATGGCTAAGTTAAAAANNAAAAGTTCGATATACAGGTAAGCGAGCCTGCGAGACTCCGGATCGGGCTTTTTACGACGTCATCATTAATTTATTATTTCATAAGCTTTAAGCTTCTTATGCAGATGGCTTCGTTCCAATCCCACCTGCTCTGCTGTCTTAGAGATATTGTTATTGTTTAGATCGAGTTTTTGTCGAAGATATTCTTTTTCAAAGTTTTTCCTGGCAGTTTTAAAATCACCAGTTAAAAGGTGGTTAAATGAGGAGCCGTTTTCAGCGATTGTGCCGGTATGTCCCTGGCTGAGAAACATCCTCACCTGGGTGCTGGTGATTTTGGGTTCTGTGCACATGATAGCCAGCCTTTCGATGAAGTTCCTCAGCTCTCTTACATTTCCCGGCCATGTATGTTCTATAAGTTCCTGTATGGCATCCTCTGTAAACTCTTTACGTTTTAAACCTTTTTCAACGAGATTCTGCATGAGGGAGTCGACCAGCAGGGGGATATCTTCCAGACGATCCTTTAAGTAGGGAACCTGGATTGGCACAACATTAAGACGCCAGAAGAGATCCGCTCTGAAATTTCCTGTTTCAATCTCTTCCTCAAGGTTTTTGTTGGTGGCTGTCAATACCCGGACATTGACTTTTATTGTTTTGTTGCCGCCAACTCTTTCAAATTTCTGTTCCTGCAATATGCGGAGTATTTTTGCCTGGGTCTTGAGACTCATATCACCTATCTCGTCCAGAAAGAGAATACCGCCGTCAGCCTGATCAAATTTTCCTCTTTTGCTGGTATGTGCTCCGGTGAAGGATCCTTTTTCATGGCCAAAGAGTTCTGATTCTATGAGCTCCTCAGGTATGGCGGCGCAGTTGACCTCGATCATGGGTTGAGCACTTGACAGCGATTTCCTGTGAATGGACTGGGCAACAAGTTCTTTGCCTGTCCCATGGTCACCCTGGATTAATACCCAGGCATCCGTTGGTGCAACCATCTCTATCTGTTTTTTAAGTGCTGTTATCACCTCGGAATCACCTGTTAAAACTGGTTGTTGAGCAGTACCCTGTTTGAGCAGGATGTTCTCCTGCTCCAGTTGGGAGAAGCGTAATCCGTTGGTTATTGCCAGAATAATCTTATCGTAGGAAAGAGGTTTCTCTATAAAGTCAAAGGCACCTTTGCGGGTGGCCTGCACAGCTGTTTCGATTGTACCGTGGCCGGAGATCATAATGACCGGTATGTCAAACTTCTCTTTAATTATTTCCAGAGCAGTCATGCCATCCATATTATCTCCAAGCCAGATGTCAAGGAGTACCAGGTCGATATTCCGTGTCTCCAGCACTTCAAGCCCTTTCTCTGCAGATGATGTACAGATGGAGGAAAAGCCTTCGTCGTCCAGGATGCCGGAGAGTGATGTCAGGATGCTTATCTCATCATCTATTATTAATATGCGCTTGCTCATCTTAGGCTACCTGCTATTCTTCCTTGTTAAGGAGCGGGAGTTCAATAATGAAGATAGAACCTTTTGGTTCATTATCCTGAACTCGAATATAACCGTTGTGGTCTGAGATAATTGTGGAAATAATTGCCAGGCCAAGACCCGTACCTGTCTTTTTTGTGGAAAAATAGGGTTCAAAAAGTTTCAACTTGTTCTCTTTCGATATTCCCGGGCCGTCGTCGTATACCCTGATAAATACATTTTCCATCTCCCCATCCGGAGAAAGTTCGATGTGTATAGTACCGCCATCAGGTAAAACTGCAACTCCATTGTCAATGAGATTAATCAGGCATCGTTTGATCTGTTCCCTGTCAAAACTGAAGACTGGAATTGGTTCGGTTTCAGTGCAGCGGAAATTAATATGCTTATGCGCCTCTCTGTAGAGAATGAGGGTGTTTTCCGCAAGTTGTGTCAGGTTATTCTGAGATTTTTGCACCTTGGGCATACGTGCAAATTGAGAAAACTCGCTGACCAGCCGTTTAAGTTCATCAACCTGGGTAATAATTGTGCTTGTACACTGGTCAAACACGCTATTTTTTTCAGTCAGGATGTCTGGATATCGTCGACGAAGTCGCTGGGCTGAGAGCTGAATAGGGGTGAGAGGGTTTTTAATCTCATGGGCAATACGTCTTGCAACTTCACGCCAGGCCGCCATACGCTGCATTTTTTCGAGTTTTGTCAGGTTATCGAATACCAGTACAAAGCCCAGAGGATTCTCCCGTTCATCCTCGAGCCTGGTGAAGTTGATCAGCAGGGAGTAGCTTTTTCCCAGTACATTGAGCTTGATATGCTGTTCGATTGTAATTTTTCCCGTGTCAAGTAATTCGTCAATAAAATTCTGGACAATGGCAGCCTGGTAAGGCGGGAGAACATCGTTGAAATTAAGACCGATAAAAAGGGTTTTGTCAATATTGAGGAGTGTCTCAGCAAACCGGTTAATGGTAGTAATCTGCCCGGTTTCGTCCATTGAGATAACCCCGGCTGACACATTTTGCAATATGATCTCTGTATATCTTTGTCGCTGCTCACTTTCCTGCGAGCTCAATTGAAGGGCTGTATGAGCTTCACCGAGGCTTTTATTGCTTGAGTTCAAGTTGATTGTCATCTTGTTAAAGGAGTCCACCAGCAACCCCATTTCATCATTCGAATCTCTCTCCATTTCAAATTCCAGATCACCTTCTGCAACCCGCTGTGTCGCCAGTACGAGTTTTTCCAGGGGATTGGTTATACCGCGAGAGATGTAGAGACCAAACCATATAGCTGCGAAAACGACCAGGAGGGTGACGATGAGAAGAATGATCAGCAGCCAGAATTTAAACGGTTCTTTGAAATGTTTGAGTTGCCTGTACCCTTCAATCCCCTGTGAAATTGTTCTCATCCTGACAAGTTGATCTTTTTTTACAAGCAGGGAAGTACTAAGGATGGCTCCACCGAGTTGTTTGTTGCCGATTTGGATCTCTGCTATGCAACGGACCAGATCACCTTTATTGATCTCCTGGATGACTGTCTCTCTGATCTGTTGTTCCCTTACACGCTGTATCAGGTTTAATGGAATCTTCGGCAGGACCATGCTGCGAAGACCCGGTCCGAGGACGGTTATCTCCAGATTTTTATCATTAGTGATAAGAGTGATACTGTCAGGGCCGTTTATAGTATTGAAGCTGAGAATGTTTTCAAGAGTCTGGCTGATGGTCTCGGATGTATAGGAAGATATATCCAGATGTTTGAGGCGTTCTGCAATACCTTTACTCATCTGAGTTACCTGCTCTTCTTTCTCTTTCAGAAGGGATTGAGCCAGTTTGAGTGATTCCGTCAGGGAATCCTCGATGCTGGCGTTAAACCAGTAATCCATACTGGTGGAAACAAATTGCAGGGAAACAAAAAACAGAAGAATAGTGGGGACCAGGGTCAGTGAGAGAAAGGAGGCAATAAGTTTGGTTTTGAGTTTACTGCCCGGTCTGTTTACTTTTCTTTCAAAAAGAAGTTCAGCTAGATATCTCAGGACGAGAAAGAGAACGAACAGGGCAAGGAGAACATTAATATTGATCAGGGCAAAGATGAGAATATTATTGTCGAAGGGTAAGGCAAGTTCTTCTTTGAGCAATAATTTCTGAATCCAGATAAAAATGGGAATCAGAAGAATACAAAAGAGAATTGTCCACCTGATCAATTTGCGTTTCTGGCGCTGTTGCTTGGCGCTGTATCGCTTTTTATCGGAGGTGCTCTCCACAGGCAGAGACTGTTCCATGTCAGTTATTCTAGTCTAATACTTGAATTCGATACTATGCCAATCAGTTTCCACATCGCCCCAGGAAAAAAAGGGGAATACATCGCGCAGTCCCATGGGCAGGGTCTTCTTATAGAGTTCAGCTCTGACCATAAGTTTATATAGTTTGTCCGGAATGAGTTGTGAAAGTTCTACTATCTTTGCACCATTGATCTCATTTATTGCATTTTGAGCTTCAGGCAGGGAATGAAAGGAATAGGTTTTATTCTTTTCTTCTTCCACTGTAACCTTGTAGCTCGCTTTGAGGGTATCGAATACCATGGTGTGCTGAAATGTGAGAGCAGTCATCAATTCAGCAGGCCAGTTCTCTGCAGTTTTGTGCAGTTCAATGGAGAAGGTAAAATGCAACGGAATGCCACTGTGGAGTATTTCAATCATCTCCTCAGTAAAGCTGTTTTTCAGAGTACAAAAAAGAATGAGGTTTTTTTCGGATGTTGTAGCTGTCAACTCACCAATCGTGACCCCTCCTTTTTGTTCGGATGCAAAACCGGAAAGGGTGGTAGTCAGAAGAACAGAAATAATATATGCCAGTGTTAAAAATCTGGAATGCATAGTCAGTTATAGTAATTCAATGGCAGTGCCGGTTGGAAGGGTATTGAATCGGGCCCCGTTTATCAGGAGACTGTCCGAGAACGCATTTCCACCCAACCCTTCGTAATTTTCATAAAAATAATGCTCGCAGGTAAGCGTAGACTCCGATATCCGTTATATGGCTGTGCTTATTTTTTTGAAAAACCTCGATTTGGGAAAAATGACTGTTTTCGGACAGTCTCCCAGGGTCAGCACAATTTACCTGATATAATAGGAGTTGTCTATTTCTTGTTCTTACTTGTTTTTTATTGCAGCTTTTATGGAGTAAGGCACTAAAAGACTGCCGTGTACTTGACAATGGCTGTAATTTAGATTATTGAGCATATGCACTCAATGTTCTTTTTTACAGCTGGAGATCATGTCACCAAGACCAAAGAAAATTAGAAGGTGTCAGGGGGAGTTCTGTGGACGTGCCTTTAAGCCCACGGGCACGCCGTTATCCGAACTCAAGCAGATCAACCTGCATAGGGATGAACTGGAAGCTTTGCGGCTATGTGACAGCGAAGCAATGACCCAGGAAGAGGCCGGCCGGAGCATGGGGGTTTCCAGGGGGACGATTCAGCGTATAATTACTGTTGCCAGACGCAAGACCGCCCAGGCCTTAACCGAAGGACATGCACTGGTGTTTGTTGATGAAGATGAAAAAGTCTGAGCGGCTGTGGTCCTTCATATATTTTCCCGCGTTTTGTCAAAGATAATGGCCGGCCACTTCTCCATGAAATAGTTGAGCATCCATTCGCTTTGTGCCAGGTAGGTTAAAAAACCTTCCGAGTCCCTGGCAAGGGCGATCTGATTCTTCCGTTCAAATTCCGCCATGGCTTTCCTGTCATCACAGTGCACCCAGCGGGCTGCCTGGTAGTCTACCCCTTCGTAAATGGCATCGACACCATACTCATTTTTCAGGCGGGCCATTGTCACCTCAAACTGCAATACTCCCACAGCACCCATAATGTAATCTGAGCCGATAAGCGGGCGGAAGACCTGGATTGCACCTTCTTCTGCCAGTTGGGTCAATCCCTTCTGCAGCTGTTTCATTTTCAGGGGGTTTTTTAGCAGGACCCTGCGGAAATGTTCGGGGGCAAAATTGGGAATGCCCGTGAATTTCAGCTCTTCTTTTGGAGTGAATGTGTCACCTATTTTGATGGTGCCGTGATTGTGCAATCCTATGATGTCACCCGGCCATGCTTCTTCGACGTTTTCCCTCTCCTGGGCCATGAATATTGTGGCATTTGAAAGAGCAATGTCTTTGTCGAGGCGATGGTGCTTAACCTTCATTCCTCGAGTGAATTTGCCGGAACATATACGAAAAAAAGCAATTCGATCGCGGTGGGCAGGGTTCATGTTTGCCTGGATTTTAAAAACGAAACCTGAGAAAGATTCCTCTTCAGGGTTAATTTCCCTGCTGGTAGTCTGCCGCACACCTGGAGGAGGAGCCATTTCTATAAAACAGTTGAGCATCTCCTGAACTCCGAAATTGTTAATTGCGCTGCCAAAAAATACCGGTGTCTGGCTTGCACCCAGATAGTGGTCATATTCAAAGGGATTTGCAGCCCCTTCAAGTAATTCGATATCCTCCCGCAACTCTGTCGCCTGGGAACCCAGTAATTCGTCAACCTTCGGGTCATCGAGGTCATCGATCACGACACCTCTCTGGTTCAGTGTTGCCTGACCCGGCGTGAAGAGATGCAGACTTTTGTGGTAGAGGTTGTAAACCCCTTTAAATGTTTTGCCCATGCCTATGGGCCAGGAGAGAGGGGTGCATTCAATTTGCAGTTTTTCCTCAATTTCCCCCATAAGATCTAAGGGAGATAAACCCTCCCGGTCAAGTTTGTTGATAAAAGTGATGATCGGAGTATTCCGCATTCGGCATACTTCCATCAGTTTCTCAGTCTGTTTTTCGACACCTTTTGCACTGTCGATTACCATAATGGCAGAGTCGACGGCAGTAAGTACTCTGTAAGTGTCTTCTGAAAAGTCCTGGTGACCGGGAGTATCGAGCAGGTTTACTTCGAAATCTCTATAGGTAAATTTCATTACGGAGGTGGTAACGGAAATTCCACGTTCCTGCTCAACGGCCATCCAGTCACTTGTCGCGTGTCTTGCCACCTTTCTCGATTTGACTGCACCTGCCATATTGATGGCACCACCAAAAAGGAGCAGTTTCTCAGTAAGTGTTGTTTTGCCGGCGTCGGGGTGACTGATAATACCGAAGGTTCGCCGTCTGGCTATTTCTCTGTTGAGTTGTTTGCTCATGGTTGGTTTAAATTTGGCTTTGATTTATGCGTTGAACTTATTATAAGAACAGACAGGAAAACCAAAATAAGATAGGCTCTTTTCACTATAAAGCAAACAGAAAACAAAAGAGATGAAAAATAGACGAACGATCCTTGTAACCGGTGGGTGTGGTTTTATCGGCGCAAACTTCATTCACCTGCTGCGCAATAAATATCCTGCCTGGCGGGTGATCAACCTCGATAAATTGACATATGCCGGTAATTTAAAGAACCTGCAGAGCATCTCCGAGGACGAAAATTATTCCTTTATCAGGGGTGATATCTGTGATGCTGTCAAAGTAAATGGGATTTTCTCCGCTGAAAAGATAGACACCGTTATCCACTTTGCAGCTGAGTCCCATGTTGACAGATCGATCACCGGTCCGGCAGATTTCGTTCAGACAAATATTGTAGGCACCTTTACTCTTCTCGAGGCGGCTAGAAAATTTTGGCTTGAGGGCAGTTCACAGGTTGAGGAGCCATGTTTTCTGCATGTGAGTACGGATGAGGTGTACGGGTCTCTCGGGGAGACTGGATACTTTACTGAAACGACACCTTTTGATCCCCGTTCGCCATATTCTGCCTCAAAGGCCTCTTCGGATCACCTGGTGAATGCATATTTTCATACCTATGGCCTGCCGGTACGGATAACCAATTGCTCAAATAATTACGGGCCATATCAATTTCCGGAAAAACTTATTCCTCTGGTGTTTAATAACAGTATGAAAGGAAAATCGCTCCCTGTATACGGTGACGGTAAAAATGTTCGCGACTGGCTGTATGTGAAAGATCATTGCCAGGCAATTGTAGAGGTAGTGAACAAGGGGAGATCCGGACACTGTTATAATATCGGTGGTAATAATGAAAAACAGAATATCGAGGTGGTGACTCTTATCTGTGATACTCTCGATAAAAAACTTGGGGTGCCGGAAAGTGGAGAGCCACGCAGGTCTCAGATTACCTTCGTAAAGGACAGGCTTGGACATGATCGAAGATATGCTATTGATGCTGCAAAGATTAAAGAGCATCTCGGTTGGGAACCTCAGGTCAGTTTTGAACAGGGTATTGAGAAAACAGTGGACTGGTATCTGGCTAATCAGAAGTGGGTTGCGGAGATTGTTGATGGTTCTTATGAGCAATATTATGAGGAAATGTATTCAAAGTAATGGATATATCTCTGCAAAAAGTGAGTGAATTGTTGCTAAAATTGGAATTGTGCTAGTAAATGACAATCTCGTAAAAATTCTAAATGGTAGATGGCTAGGTAAAAAACTTCATATGTT
>DEIL01000224.1:30592-32386 GCA_002352445.1 Desulfobulbaceae bacterium UBA2775 | reverse complement strand
GATGAAGAGTTTTTACAACGCCATCAGAAAATGAAAGTTACCCAAACAACAATCCCGGACGTTCTCGTCATAGAACCTGAAGTATTCGGTGATGATAGAGGATTTTTTTTCGAAAGCTTTAATCAGAAAAGCTGGCAGCGTAATACCGGTCTGGAGCAAGCATTTGTTCAGGATAACCATTCCCGCTCTGCTAAAGGGGTGTTGCGTGGCATCCACTACCAGATACAACAGGTTCAGGGAAAGCTGGTAAGGGTTGTGGCCGGTGAAGTCTTCGATGTGGCCGTCGATTTACGTAGAAAATCCCCTACATTCGGCAGGTGGGTCGGTGAGTATTTGAGCGCCGAAAACTTTAAACAGTTTTGGATTCCTGAGGGATTTGGGCATGCTTTTGTCGTCCTTTCAGAGAGTGCTGAATTTCTTTACAGGACGACTGATTACTGGGCCCCTGAACATGAGCGGTGTATTATCTGGAATGATCCGGAATTAAATATTAACTGGCCGATAGATTTTGCCCCGAGACTTTCGGAAAAAGATGTCAAAGGGCTTTTATTGAAAGATGGCGAGGTTTATGAATGAATCTAAAGCTGTTGAAGAAACATACTGTTGTAATGTGTGGCTTTTGTTTTGTTCTGTTGATTGGGGGGTGTGCATCATTTAGCGACAAGCCTAAAAATGTAATCCTGCAGAACCCCGCAACGATGGAATTTGTCAATTGTGAAGTAGATTGGCGGGGCATGAAAGACTCTTATAAAGCTAATGAACAGTGTGTGGAGGAGTACCAGGCTAAAGGGTATGTTATCTGGGGGGAGCGCTGAGATCTGACTGCTTTCCCCCCATTCCTGCATCACATTGAGCTGTTCTGAAACCGGGGGGGATTGAAAAGAATTCAGGGATCAAGGCTTATAGTAAGGGATCCAGCGCTGGATCGTTTTTGTAAGCATATCTTCATTTGACAGGGTTCTGAGATAGCTGTTGGCAGCATCAAGCAGTTCCTGGTCATCGGGGCGAATCCCCCAGGCGAGGTATTCTCTGGTTAATGGAATGGTAACCGGGATGAGTCCCTCGTCAGTATGTATGGAGGCGAGATATAAATTGCCCGGCAGATCATAAACAAATGCATCAATTTTGTCAGTCAAAAGAGCTTTGACAGCCTCTGCTGATTTTGAAAATTGTGTCCTTGCGCCCCTCGCTTTTATGTCCTGGATAAAAAAATCACCTGTGGTTCCCGTTATAGTGCCTACCCTGATAGCCGGACTTAAAAGGTCAGTCACCCCTGAGACAAATTTACTTCTTTCAACACGCCTTATAAGAGATACCTGACCGGAAACCATATAGGGGGCAGCAAAGGTGATACGATATTTGCGGGAGTCGGTTATTGACATTCCCGACATGATTATATCTGTTTTGCCACTGAGAAGTGAGGGAATCTGATCTTTCCATTTAAGTTGAACCAGTTTGAGTTGCCGCCCTGTGAATTCTGCCAGTCCCCTGGCGAAATCTGCCTCCAGGCCAATAATTTTGTTCTGTTGTTTATACGCAATCGGTGGAGAATTTGTTGATATACCGACCCTGAGAAGTTTTGTCGATTGATCCTGCTTTAAACTGTTTTGTGAATCCGATTTGACGCAAGCTGCGACGAAAAGCAGCAGAGTTATAAAGAGCACGAACTGTTTCATAATAGTGTCCTGTGATGTGTAATGTCGGTTATTTCTCCCTCCAGGAGATGTTTTCCATAATAACAACATAACACTTTGAAATTGAGATGGAAATAGTTTGTCACACAGGAAACTGCGG
>DEIL01000224.1:30339-30555 GCA_002352445.1 Desulfobulbaceae bacterium UBA2775 | reverse complement strand
ATCAAGTCTTGATAAACGGAGAGACGTGGAGGAGGACGTCGATTTATTGCCTTTTTCTTTTAAGTAGTGAGCCATCGGAGAGTTTGAGAATATCAGGATCCTCCGTTCGGTATACTGCTTCTCCATAAAGTGAATCCAGGTGATAACGTTTAGGGTAGTTTTTGTCCCCGTCGTAATGGGGATGGATGTCCTGGATGATAACAACTTGTTTTAGCT
>DEIL01000224.1:19039-30326 GCA_002352445.1 Desulfobulbaceae bacterium UBA2775 | reverse complement strand
CACAGTGAAAGACGCGATCTGTTCTTCTGTCTCTAATTTCATCATAGTATGGTTGGCTGACAGAATTTACGATTATTGTTGCTTATCTATCAGGACGTGAGGGATTAATGTTTCAAAAAACATGGTTATTCTTATCATAAAGTGTAAAGGTCAACAATAGGGGAATCACCTATTTTACACTAGGTAATTATACCTAATGATAGCGTAACTATNNTGAAATAAAATATATTTTAAAATATTGAGTTGTTGGGAAAATTTGGAATTTATCTGATAAATGCGGTTTGATGAGTGGCATCTTTATAGATTTGTAGTTAATGTTCTCACGCTCAATGCATTGTTTTTTCATAAGTGAGTTTATATGAAAGTCATGTGCNNGAATCCCGGGTACATTACTTTCATAACAGCGAAGCGGTGTCATCGTTGTGAAATTCATTTCATGGGTGTTAGTTTGGAATGTTACCTATAACTTGCGTGCAGCAAAAAGTTGTGTACAAAACCTTCAACGAGATGAAATTAAAATGGAAAAAATTAAAATCGTAAATCCTGTTGTGGAATTGGACGGCGATGAGATGACTCGCATTATCTGGCAGTTTATAAAAGATAAACTTATTTTTCCATATCTTGACCTTGAGATTCAGTACTATGATCTGGGTATTGCAAAACGAGATGAAACTGACGATCAGATCACAGTTGATGCTGCAGATGCTATTTTGAAAACAGGAGTGGGAATAAAATGTGCCACCATTACTCCGGATGAGAATCGGGTGAAGGAATTTGGCCTGAAAAGGATGTACCGATCCCCTAATGGAACCATTCGTAATATTTTAGGCGGGACTGTTTTCAGGGAACCTATAATGGTAAAAAACGTGCCGCGACTGGTAACAACATGGAAAAAACCAATCTGTATAGGCAGGCATGCTTTTGGAGATCAGTACAGGGCCACCGATTTTGTGGTGGAGGGAAAAGGAAGGTTAACTGTCACCTTTACCCCCGAAAACGGGAGTGATCCAAAGAGTTTTGAGGTGTATGACTTCCAGGGCGATGGTGTAGCCATGACCATGTATAACACAGATGAATCAATCTATGGTTTTGCCCACTCATGTTTTAATCAAGCCATTAATAAAAAATGGCCGCTTTATCTGTCCACTAAAAATACAATCCTGAAAAAATATGATGGCCGGTTTAAAGACATTTTTGAAGAGGTGTACCAGCAAAACTATAAAGTCACAATGGATGAGCTCGGAATTCTTTACGAGCACAGACTTATCGACGATATGGTCGCCGCCGCCCTGAAGTGGGAGGGCGGGTTTGTCTGGGCCTGTAAGAATTATGACGGGGATGTACAGTCAGACACTCTGGCTCAGGGTTTCGGATCACTGGGCCTGATGACCTCGACTCTGGTTACTCCTGACGGTAAGACCATGGAGGCGGAAGCAGCCCATGGTACCGTTACCCGTCACTACAGGGAGCACCAGAAAGGTAACCCTACCTCAACGAATCCGATTGCATCTATTTTTGCCTGGACAAGAGGGCTTGCCTTTCGGGGAAAACTCGACCACAATCAGGATTTAATCGATTTTTGCGAAACCCTGGAGAAGGTGTGCATAGAAACTGTAGAGAATGGCAGGATGACCAAGGATCTCGCTCTTTGTATTCATGGAAAATCTATGACGGAAAAGCACTATTTGACAACGGAACAATTTCTGGCAGCATTGGATGGGAATCTCAAAAAAGCGCTTGACAGCTGACTGCAAGTTGTAAAACCACGCCCTTTTGGGCGTGGTCAAAAAAAATCATGGAAAAAAGGCAGGGTTAGCCGAAAACAAGCTCTCCGCCTGAATATCCAAGGCCTCCCGCACAGGCCAGGCAAAGTATGTAGAGCAGGAGAATTTTTCTTGGTGTGCTTCCTTTTCTTTTTTCCCTGATTGAAAATGCAAGGAGAATAGTGAGGAGTGTGGCCAGTATCATCTTGATAATGATAAACGTATTCCACTCACCTTCCATGAGTTGCAACCAGTCAAGTATTCCCGCAGAAATGACAGGGAAAACACCCAGAAATGCAAGTATTGAACAGTAATATGCTGTTGTATTAAAGTGTTTTCCCTGCCGGATTAACCCAAGAAGTGAAAAAATAACCATACCGATTATCATACCCATCGGCAGATGGGTGAATATCGGATGAAGTGGATGACTGAATCCGAATTTTTCCAGTGTTTCGTACAGACTTCCAATCATATTTTTCTCCTTTTGAAGATTTTTAAGTATGCCTGGTGAGTTTCATTGGGTTGTAGCAAACTACTTCTTGTATATCAAACTTTTTGACTTAGCCATCAGTGATGGCCTTGTAAAAACCCAAATATTTCGCCATTCCGTCATTCCCGCCTGCGCGAGAATGACGGAACAGGGATCTTGTTACGAGATTACCGTAATTGATTAGGCTTAAAAAGTCCTAACATTTCCATCTTCCGATATAATTGCACGCTGGAGGGCTGTCAGAAGCTCGAACCTGTTATTTTCCTTCTGATTGAGCATAATAACAAAAGGAAGGAATTTATCCCCGTGAACAAAAAAACCGGCGTAGCTGTAAACATTACTCAGGGAGCCACTTTTAAGATAAATATCTCCCTTATGATTTAAAAGGTGCATATAGGGTTGAAAAAGTTCGACAGCTGTTAGTAGCCCGGCGGGAGAAATCCTGTTTTTTCTTGATAGACCCGATCCCTCCGTTAGATGAAATTCCTCCACAGAAAGGCCCAGGTTTTTTTTTGCATAACTCCTGAACAGGCGGCGTGACTTGTCCCAGCTTGCAGGGTACCCATATGACACCGCTCCGCAGGCGAGGAAAAGCTGATTAGCGATATAGTTATTGGAATATTTCATGCAGGCTCTTACCATGTCGAGCACTTTTTTTTCAGACTTATGGATGTAGACAGTGCGGAGTGAGGATGGGGTGGGGCCTGCCTGGAACTTCTTATGAATTACAATACCTGCCGTATGAAAGAGTTTTGTAATGAGCTCTCCGGCATAACGAAGAGGAGGTGTGAGAGATTTTTCTTTCGGCAGGATATTGATATTTATACGATGAAGCCCGGGGGGCAAATTGTTGCCAATTTCATTTATTAGCAGGATGTTCGGAGTTTGAGGTTCGCCCGATGTTATGGTGCCGTCGGGGGCAACAGAAACAGGTACACTGTTGAAATTAACAGCCAGTGCACCGTTTGGTGCATCGAAGGGATTGGGGGAGTGCCCTGCACCATCGGCCAAAGAGTTCAGTGCGTATGAAGTATCATCAAGGATTATGGATGAGAGCTGCCTGATTCCCTGACTATATAGTTTCTCTGCAATGTTGCTCAGGGCCTCGGAGGTGAGAAAAGGGTCTCCAAACCCTTTTATATAAAGGTTCTTCCTGTCGTCAAGGAAGAAGTGAGTCTCAAAGCGGTAATCTTTTCCCAGAATTTCAAGGGCTGCCAGGCAGGTTACAATCTTGAGAGTTGAGGCTGGGATAAAGGTCTCTCTTTCGCGGTATTGAAGATGAGCGGACCCGTCTTTTACAATGAAGCCGCCATTATCAATGAGATGGTCAAATGTTTCTGCTGGTTGAGCGTAACAGGGAGCCAGGGCCAGGAACAGGATAAAGGCATTAAGCAGAGAGAGTTTCAATCTTTTTTCCTGCTTTGTAGAGGGAGCCAGCCGGTTTTGAGTATCGAGGTCCGCAGGGCTGTATCTTTGTCTATTTTTATAATATTGAGCAAAGCTTCAATAGGTTTTATACCCGGACTGGAGGTGATATTTATAGTTTCAAGCTCAATTGTGTTGGGATCCGAGCAGCTTATTCTCCTGATAAGAGGTCGAATATCAAGTGGTTTCATTTTACTTTTACGGATCCTTTCTATAATAAATGAAGAACTTTTTGTAAATAGATCAACCAGGTCGACTTCCTCTCCGGTCAATGATCGATCCAGTGTCAGAGTGTAGGATGTAAGGATTTCCTGGGTTATTTTACCTGGATGTTTTTTCACTGCAAATACTTTGAGACCAGGTGGTAATTTCCTGTTCAGCCGTCTTACAACTTTTTCTGTATCCGACAGTTGTTCCGGCAGATCCATAATAAAAAACTCTGCCAGACTTTCGGTGCCCACAGCTAAAGCGGGACCGAAAGAGATTTTTGGTGACGGGTTGAACCCCTTGCTGTAGTTAGTCACTATTTCAGCTCGGCGCAACGCCCTGAAGACAACCTGGAGGATTTCCAGATGTCCAAGAAAGCAGATACTACCTATCCGTGAATAGTGAACAATGTACCTGTTGTGCTTTTCACTTTTCTCTTTCCCTGCTGGTTCCCTGGTTGGAACAGCTGGCGTATCCATCACCTTTCTTGAGCGATTATGGACAATGGGGAAAATGGTTTCAAAATCACAACTCCCGCATTCCTGACATGCATGATATCTGCAATCGGGAGTGTAAACTTCTGCTTTGCCCTTTTCAAGTTCTTCCTTTAGAAATTGAGTGTCGACGCCGGAGTGGAGATGCTGCCATGGTAGAATTTCATCTGTACTCCGTGCCCGCAGATAGTCATCCAGGTCGATATTGCACTTCTCTGCTGCCAGCCGCCAGAGATCCAGATTGAAATGTTCGGTCCAGCCGTCAAGTCGGGCGCCATCTTGCCAGGCGGTTATCAATAGTTCAGAGAGGCGTCTGTCTCCACGGGAAAATACCCCTTCAAGATAGCTGGTTCTGGGGTTGTGGTATTTCAGATTCACACCTTTACGGGGCAGCTTGTCTTTTAGTTTTCGCAGATATTTGTTACTATCCTCAAGGGTGAGCTGTCTTTCCCATTGAAAAGGGGTATGAGGTTTAGGCACAAAGGTTCCGACACTGACATTAACCTGCTTTTTACCTCGTGCACTTCCTTTATCCCGTTCTGCCTTCACCTTTTTGACGAGCTGGATAATTTCATCTATATCCTCCTCGGTTTCAGTTGGCA
This sequence comes from Desulfobulbaceae bacterium UBA2775, assembly GCA_002352445.1. Taxonomy (GTDB): domain Bacteria; phylum Desulfobacterota; class Desulfobulbia; order Desulfobulbales; family Desulfocapsaceae; genus Desulfomarina. Next base: position 25,345 of record DEIL01000224.1, on the reverse strand, counting down.
GGCCGATCATAAAGTAGAGTTTAATAACCTTCCAGCCAAGGGTGAAGGCATCTTTGCAGGTAGTGATAAGATCTTCCTCGGAAATACCCTTGTTAATGACCCGCCGCAACCTTTCACTGCCCGCTTCGGGGGCAAGAGTGAAGCCGGTTTTTCGCACTCGTTTGATCTGATCCATGATGGTTGAGGTTAAGGTTCCTACCCTCATCGAAGGCATGGAGACAGAGGTAAAGCTGTCAGCAAATCTGTTCATCAGTTCCGGCAGGGTTTGTTCAATACAGGAGTAGTCACCGGTGGAGAGCGACAGGAGGGCAAGTTCCTCAAACCCGGAGTCATTAATTCCCTTAATGGCGAGTTCTGTGATCTGTTTGGGGCTTCGCTCCCTGACAGGTCTATAGGTTATTCCAGCCTGACAAAAACGGCAGCCCCGGGTGCATCCACGTGCTATCTCAATACCCAGTCGATCATGGACTATTCTCGCATTGGGCACTATCGGATGCTTGAGGTGGTCAATCGCGTCAAGGTTAGGTAGAATCCTGCGGTTTATCCGGGATTTGCAACCACCGAGCTGTTTTATTTCAGCAATACGATTATTATCATCGTATTGTGGTCTAAAATGAGAGGGGATATAGACACCCTTTACCTCACTGAGTTTGTCGAGTACCCTTGCTCTGTTATTCACTGCTTCTTTTTCCTGCCTGACAATTTCAGCGATTTCAACCATCGCTTCTTCACCATCGCCAAGCAGGACAGCATCAAAAAAGTCTGCGATGGGTTCAGGGTTTAATGCACCTGCTCCCCCTCCAATAACCAGAGGGTGGGAAATGTTCCTCTCACAGGCCAAAAAAGGCAGGCCTGCCAGATCAAGAATAGTAAGTATATTGCTGTAGCAAAGTTCGTAGGGAAGGGTAATGCCAAGTAGATCGAAATCGGTCAGAGGATGGCCTGACTCGAGTGTGGTTAATGGCTGTTTTTTTTCTCTGATCAGATTTTCAACGTCGATATCAGGGCAATAACATCGTTCTGCCAGGAACTTTTCATTGCTGTTGAGTATGTGGTAAAGAATCTGCAGTCCCTGGTGGGACATGCCTATTTCATACAGGTCAGGAAAAATGAGGCCACATCTGACCTGAACCGATTCCCACGGTTTTTCAATTGAGTTATATTCGCGGCCCAGATATCGGCCGGGCTTTGTTACGTAGGGAAGTATTTTACTGTCCGTCATTTTTTAAATCCATTCCAGATCATATGAGATAATATGCGTTGACAAGACTTATATCTCAGTTATTCTTCTCTTATTTGTCAACTCCTTCATTTACTGAAATTTGGTTGACTTTTCAAGTCAGGATGATGTAATCAGAGACTCTACGCAGGAGTATGAGTATAACCATTCGATAGTACAGAAAAAAGGATTTTCCTTATGAAGTGTTTTAGTTGTTATCTCTTCCTCATTGCTGGGCTGGTTTTTTTCCCCCTGTCGGTCAATTGTGCTGAGTTGCCGGCGGTTGTTGATATAGAATCAATTTTATACAATTCGGAGACAGACAAAGGAGAAAGTGTAGTAATAAAACTGAGTGGTCACAGAATCCCGAAAATTTTCAGGATAAAGGGAGACAATCCTCGTCTGGTTATAGATTTTCCGCAAGCTCTCTATAAAGGGAAAAGTGTTATGCCTTTGCCGGAAAGTACACTGGCAAACGGAATTCGCATAGCAGTACATAAGACTCCGGCTTTGAAGACACGGGTTGTGATTGATCTCTCCCGTGACCATAAGAGTACGTATGAAAAGAGTTTTTCTGATCAGTCCAATACGTTAACACTTATTCTCTCTTCACCTGAGGTTAAAAAGGTGGAGCAAGAGGAGGTTAAGGTTCAAGCTGTAACTGAGAAGAAGGTTGTCGATGCCGAACCGGAAGCGGAGAAAGCCGTTCCACCTGCAGCAGTGCTGAAGAAACCGGCCCCAGCTCCGCAGGAAGAACCCGGGGCGACTGGGCAGGAGGGTGATCCCCAATTGCTTGAGATCACTTTTGATGATTCATCGAATAAGGGTGAGATGGTTATATTTCGTTTGAACGATTTTTTCCCTCCTACAGTATCAGCGCTTGAGAAGGAGACTCCCCGTGTCCTTTGTGATTTTATGGATATGCATCTCGGTGCTGATGTGAATAAAGAAATATTTGCAAACGGTAAATTTGTCGAACGTATCCGCACCACTCAACATAAGGGGCCGGACAAGGTGAGAGTTTCTCTGGATCTCTCAGCCGACAGAGATTATGATCTCCAGCAGGTATTTTTTAAAAATGATAACCTTTTTGTTATTATCGTAAATGAATTGCAACCTGAAGTGGTTAAAACTTCAGACTTGACTACGGAATAAGTTGTTGCAGGTAGTTCGCAGGAGCTGTCAGCAGGAATTCATTTTCAGCCACCTTTTCAGCAGCCAGTACGTCAGATAGTTTTATCGTTATTTCGGTATGATACTGAAGGTCGGTAACCCTGATTGAGTAAGGTTGTCTGCAGCCTCCCACCGATTCCCACTCATTGTAGTTAAACTCACTAAGGCGATCGCCTTTATCATCCTCAATTATTCGTGACAGGAGAACACCCTTATCGGGTTCAATTAAGAGGTGGGTCTTAAGAAAATTGCCCTCTGTTTCACTTGCAGCGGTAATCCAGGTCCCCCTGTTTTCTACGTCCCTGCGGATATTGGTGATGGCAGAAGGTTTAACACTGATTGTCCCTCTTATCCAGTCCTGCCAGTTACCTTTGAGCAGGGTGAGAGGGATATCGTTTTGCAATCCATAGGAATAGAGACTACCGGCGATGTACATCCTTTTCATAGTATTGATGAGTTGGAAACTTTTCTGATCACTTGTCAGTATCAGAATCGGTTGACCGAAAGGGTTGGATACAACGAGTTTTATAAAGGATGGGGAGATGATTTGAAAATATCCTGCCATATTTTTCTTATCGAAGACATTCCGATAGGAAAGAGAGATATCGCCGTCAATGGATTCCGGGCAGGATTCTGCCCGGAGATTGTCTGATTGCAGGAACTGGACGATACTATCCGCCTGTCCTGCATCCAGAGGGTCTGTCCATGGTGTCCGGGCACAACCGGAACTTATCGAACAAAATAGGAAAAAGGAGAATGTGAGATTGCGACTACTTCTCCAGAAGGTTTTTGAGTGAATCAATTTTGTCTCTGACGCTTGCACGTTTTTTCTCGTCCTCAAACAATTCATATGCCTTTTTATATGTCTGAAGTGCTTTCACCTTTTTTTTAAGGGAAGAGTAGACATCTCCCAGGTGATCATATATATGGGGATCTTTCGGTTCCAGTTCTAAGGCATATTCGAGGGCTGCAGCAGCTTTTTGAAGTTCTCCCAGTCGAAAATAGACCCAGCCGAGACTGTCTGTTATATAACCGTTATCCGGTTTAAGTTCCATAGCCCGGGTGATATAGTCCAGTGCACGTTCAAGGTTAATATTATTATCGGCCCAGGTGTACCCGATGAAGTTGAGTGCTTCGGCGTGGTCAGGCTGGAGTTCAAGTACTCTTTCCATATTGATGATTGCCTGTTGGTACATGCCGTTTCTTTCCAGTAACAGGCCATATTCAAAGAACAGTTGTGGGTTTTTACTGTAGATTTGTGTTGCAGTTTCAAACAGAGCAATTGCCTCCGGACTTTTTCCCTGATCCTGGTAAAGAGACGAAAGCAGGGCGTAAAAAAGTGGGCTGCGGCTTTCCGGGTATGAGATATGCTTCTCCAGTAATTCTCTCATCTTCTCAGGTTGATTCAGTTTTCTGAAGATCCGGGTCTGCAGGTAAGTTGATTCTTCAAAGATCTCGTTTTCCGGTTTCACCAGCGCAAGATGGTGGAGGGCTGAGTCATATTTTTCTTCCTGGAAAAACAGTAGCCCAAGCAGGTAATGAGGTTCGGAATTATCTGTATTTTCGGTAAGATGGAGGAGAATTTTCCGGGCCTTGTCAGCTTCCTTTTTTCTTAACAGGATTTTTGCTGATATCAGGTCGATGGCTGGTTTGTCCTGGCTGAAAAGGCGTATCTGCTCAAGGTCTGCTAATGCTTCATCATTACGTTCCAGGTCGAGAAGTGGCTGGATTCGGCTCAGGATAGCCCGCTCGTCATATGGGTCATGTTCACTAATGGACGTATATATCCTCAATGCATCTTTGTATCGATTCTGTGTGGTGTAAAAATGACCGATTTCGTAGGCAAGCTCTTTTGACCAGTTCAGGGAGAGTGCCTTTTCATATTCAACTGCCGCCTCAACATAACGGTCTGTTTTCTTTAGCAGCCTGGCCAGATAAAAATGGGCAAAATAGTGTTCAGCATTCTTTTTACTCAGCTTCCTTAAAATATCTTCTGCTACTGCATATTGTTCCTGGCGGGTATAGAGGAAAGCCAGGCGCAACAGAACATCCTCATTGTCGGGTTCAAGCTTCAACACCTCGTCGTATAAAAGAATCGCTTCCTCGGCATTATTCTCCTGGATGTGCAGGTTTGCCAGAAAAAGATATAGAGGGATGGTTCCCGGCTGTTCTTTTATGGCCTGCCGCAGCCAATCAATTGCTTTTTCCGTTTCGCCCATTTTAAGGAGGAGTATCGGGATTTTGCGTTTAACATAATCGGCATTTGAATCACAGATAAGTGCTTTTTCATATGCTTCAAAAGCTTCCGTATACCGTTCGCTGATCTCTGCGTGAGAGCCCCATAGGAAATAAAAATAGGAGCAGGAGAGATCACTGTCCTCCTCTTCAACCTGTTTGAGAGTTGCAGTCCGGTTAAAGGAACAGGATCCAATGAGCAGGCAGAAAATCAGAAGCAGGCATGGACGGAGAAGGGTCATTTCTAATTCAATGGGAGAAATGAAGAATTGGCAAAGAGGGTGGCAATATGCCCCATCACTGCTTGATGAACAGATTCAATTGAGCCTGTTGCATCAATTGTTTTTATGTATGGACGATCAATTCCAGAAAATATCTCTGCCACTTTTTCCAGGCTCTCATTCTGTTCAAAATCGTTTAGAGTGTCTCCTCTATCTGATATAATCCTGGTTATACCAACGTTAACAGGGGTTTGGAAAAGCAGTGCGAGATCCGGGTCGGGAGCAAAACTGTTGCGGCTCAGGATAGTTTCAGGATCAAAACCAATAGCTCCCTGGTAGGCAGCAGTTGAAAGAAAATACCTATCACATAATATTATTTCTCCACGCTTCAGGGCCGGGTTCAGAAGTTTATCTACATGCTCTCTGCGATCTGCCAGAAAGAGTTCAAGCTCTTCTTCATGGCTGTAATTTTTACGGTTTATGTAAAGTTCCCTGATCTTACGACCATATTTCCCGTCGGTTGGCTCCCGTGTGGCTATAACAGGATAGCCCTTGTCATGTAGGATATTATAGAGAAGCTGCAGCTGGGTAGACTTGCCGGTGCCATCGGTCCCCTCAAAAACAATAAGGAGTCCCTTTTTATCATTGTCACCCATTCCTTTTATCCTTTCGGGCGGAGTGTTTTTTTCGATTGCGGCTGATTTCAGCGGCAAGTTTGACAGCTTCACTTAAGCTGTCAGGGCTTGCCAGACCTTTGCCGGCGATATCGTATGCAGTGCCATGGTCGACGGATGTTCGCACAATCGGCAATCCCAGTGTTACATTGACACCGTCATTAAAATGAAGGAGCTTGAATGGAATCAAGCCCTGATCATGGTACATACAGACAACGGCATCGTAGTCCCCCCGGGCAGCCTTAAAAAAAACAGTGTCGGGAGGATAGGGGCCTGAAACATCAATTCCTTCATCACTCCCTAGAGATACGGCCGGTGATATGGCCTGGTACTCTTCACTGCCGAACAGTTGGTTTTCGCCACCATGGGGGTTGAGTCCCGCCACAGCAATTCTTGGGTTTTTGATATCAAAATCCACCTTGAGAGCACTGTGGGTCATTCGGATAAGCCGGAGGATACGCTGTGTTGACATCGCTGCCGGAACTTCACTGAGGGGGCAGTGAATGGTTACCAGAGTAACTCTCAGCTTGTTGCCGGCCATCATCATTGCGTAATCTTCAGTCTCTGTGAGGTGTGCAAGCATTTCTGTATGGCCTGGAAAAGTATAGCCGGCGCTGTTCAGGGCAGCTTTCGAGATGGGGCAGGTTGTAATCCCGTCAAGGCATCCTTGCTGTACATACTCTACCCCTTTTTTTATATAGGCTGCCATTGCATCTGCTGTGATCCGGGTTGGCTTTCCCCACTGAACACTGTCAGCAGAGAGCGAGGACAACTGAATTACGGG
>DEIL01000224.1:18678-18999 GCA_002352445.1 Desulfobulbaceae bacterium UBA2775 | reverse complement strand
CCAATTCACTCCTGCATTTTTCCAGTACGGCCAGATCCCCAAGAACAACCGGTTTGCAGGGATGATCCCAGGAATGTTGTTCAAAATAACGGAGGATGATCTCAGGTCCGATACCAGCCGGGCATCCCATTGTTATGCCGATAGTAGTCATATCAGGTAGTGTACAGTGAAAATAAGAATTAGCATAGCGGGGAAAAGGATAAACTGTTCAGCAGAGATCAAAAGCGTTTGTTACCACCTCTACATTTACCGGGCTGTTTTTCGATAAGATAACAGATACGACATCAAATCTTGCGGCTGTATCAAAGAGATTTTTCTCTG
>DEIL01000224.1:6000-18652 GCA_002352445.1 Desulfobulbaceae bacterium UBA2775 | reverse complement strand
CTGCAGCGATAATTTTGTGCAAGGATTGTATAACCATTTTTCTCGAGAAATGCTGAAGCAATTGCTTCCCCGGTTTCACCCAGATTTTGACGGTTGTCAACCATGCTCTTTTACTCCCTTGAAGGAAAATCGATGGACGGGGCTCGAACCATGGATGAGAATAGCATGGCGATGTTCTCTGGTGGGGTAACCCTTATTTTGGGTGAAATTATAAACAGGGTATTTTTTGTGGAGTTCAACCATGAGCCGGTCTCTTTCAACTTTTGCGGCTATGGATGCTGCTGCCACTGATGCACTTCTGGACTCACCTTTTATAAGGGTTTCCTGGGGGGTGGCCAGGGGAATAGAGAATTTCCCGTCAACAAGGAGATAGTCGGGATCATCACCTCGCGCACTCAGGCTGTCAACAGCAAGTTTCATGGCAAGTAACGAAGCCTGGAGAATATTAATGTCGTCTATTATCTTCTCTGAGACCTGACCGATTCCAATAATAGCACCAATTTCCTGCAATGTGCGGTTTAGAGCTACTCTTTTAGGATGGGTGAGTTTTTTGGAATCGAGGAAAATCGAGTGATCACAGTCCAGGGGAAGTATGACACATGCAGCAATCACGGGACCCGCCAAAGGTCCCCGACCAACCTCATCACATCCTGCGATCTTGAGAAACCCACGGGCATAGAGAAGACGTTCAATTTGGAAATTATCTTCTCCCCCGGAGGGCACTTCTGTGGGACTTTTTGACTTAGCCATCTGTAACTTCGAATGACTTTTTTACGAATTCCTCGTCTCTGACAATTTAAAAAAAATCAGAGATGAGGATGTAAGGTGCTTTTTCAGCGGGTTATACCACGGTCACGAATACGTGCCGCCTTCCCTTTAAGTTGACGCAGGTGATAGAGGCGGGAGCGTCGCACGCGACCTCGGGAAACGACCTCGATTTTCTCAATACGGGGATTATGCAGGGCGAATGTTTTTTCAACACCTACACCGTGTGAAATTTTACGTACGGTATAAGAGGCATCCATGGTACCGCGTTTTCGTTTGATAACCGCGCCCTGAAAAATCTGGACACGTTCTTTATTGCCTTCAATGATGCGAATATACACCTTAATTGTGTCACCCGGTCGAAAATCGGGATGATCCTGGCGCATCTGTTCCTGATTGATTCTCTCAATTATTGTGCTCATAATATCTTTGTCTTCTATAGTTTTGGTATCTATAAGAAAAGACACCAGTTAGTAGATTGTTTTTACTTTTCTTTCGAACCCAGCAGCCGGTCGATAATAATTGATGCGGCTGATCGGACTGAAAGATGGTTGTAATCTGCTGCTCCGGCTATTGGAGGCAGTGTCCCTTCCGCATCCTGTATAACTTCTGGAGCAAGGCCGTGGGCCGTACCGAGAAGCAGGATAACGGGATCTTTTTTATCTATTTTTCTGCGCAATGCACCATAGGATATCAAATTACTCTGTTTAACCGCACTGGTGGTTATAACCAGAGGTTTTCTCCCATACTTCCCGGTCAGCTGCTCTATAACCTGGTCAATGGAGTCGAGCAGGCTGACTATACCCAGGGCCTCTTTTCTCGCAGGGTTATATGTGGCTCCATGACCGGTTCGCCAGTGAGCCAGCAACTCTTCCATCAAATGCTGCTGGTCTTTATAGGGAGTTGTAATAAAAAATTCTGCAACTCCAAAAGTTCGTGCCATCCGTGCTATATCATGAAGGTCAAGATTAGTCACGGCAGAACCGATTATTTCAGCCCTTTTATTTACTACAGGATGATGTATAAGGGCTATATTTAAACTGCTAGCACCAGGGTACGTCATCTTATTTCCTGTCTTTTTGTATCTGTATAACCTCATCATAGAGGCCATGTTGCTGTAATACTTTGAGTTCGTTCCTGCTGAACTGCTCTCTTTTCACTAACTCCGGACGTCTCTGTACTGTTCTTTTGACCGCAGCGACAAAGCGGTAGTTCTCTATCAACTTGTGGTCTCCCGAGAGGAGCTCTTCCGGCACTTCTAATCCATTAAAAACTCGTGGCCTTGTATACTGGGGGTGTTTCAACAAGTTTCTACTGAACGTGTCTTTATCCGCCGAGTCAGCACATCCGAGAACACCGGGTAAAAGTCGTGTAACAGAGTCAATGACCACCATGGCGGCGAGCTCACCCCCGGTCAGGATAAAATCTCCCAGGGAAATCTCTTCATCGGCATATTCCGCACGAAACCGCTCATCTACGCCCTCATATCTTCCACAGACAAGAATAAGGCCGGATTCCCGGGAAAGTCTCCGGGCGACGGTTTGATTATATCCGGCTCCCTGGGGACTGAGCAGTACTACCTTTCCTGAAGGGTTGATGCTTTTCCTCTGCTCGACAGCAAGAGCAAGGGGTTCAGCTTTCATCACCATACCTTCACCACCGCCGTATGGCCGGTCATCGGTGGTGTTGTGGCGGTCAAACGTGAAATTACGAATGTCAACCAGGTTGACTTCGATCTGGCCCCTTTCCCTGGCTCTCTTGAGGATACTCTCACTAAGGGGAGAATCAAGGAGATCAGGAAAAATTGTTACTATGTCAAATATCATCCGGGAATTTACTCGTCCCGCCCACCGCAATAGTCGGTGTAAAGTTCCAGCAACCCTGGAGGAGGGTCTATGGTTATCTCCTCGCTGCCCTCTCTTACCACAATGGTTTTCGAAATCGGTACGAGTATTTCTTCAGTTCCGGAATTGATAACCATTATATCCTGACTTCCGCTGGGAAAAATGGCTTCTATTTTCCCTATGTGACGGTTTTTCAGATCTTTCACTGTTTTACCGATATACTGGTGCCAGTAAAACTCATTGTCCGTAAGTTCAGGTAGATTTGTTTTGGCAAGAAGCACTCCCATGCCTTCAATACCCTCCGCCATATCACGGGAGGTGATTGAATCAAGGCTGGTAATTGCCACCTTACCCTGGACTCTACAGCCTAAAATCGCCAAAGGAGGAGATAAGTCGCCCCTGCTGTCAACCAGAACCAGTTCTCTGTACATCCTGATATTCTCAGGTTGTCCGGAGAAAGGAAATATCTTCACCTCTCCCCGCATGCCATGAGCTTTAGCAACCTTTCCCAAGAGCAAAAAATCCTCAGTGGGGAAAGAATAGTCCTGCACCATAACCGGCAAACTGCTACTCTAAGATCTCAAGCCTGGATCGTTTGTCAAATTTTGCAGCTGCAGCTGAGAGCAGAGAACGCATGGCACGGGCTGTTCTGCCCTGCTTGCCTATCACCTTTCCCAGGTCTTCAGGAGCAACACTCAGTTCAATAGCCACTGTATCTTCTTCTTCCGTCAGTGTAACATTTACTTCATCCGGTTGATCGACCAGTGATTTTGCAATGCAGACGATAAGTTCTTGCATTGCACTACTCTGCAACTGAGGCTTTTTTAATCAAACTCTTGACGGTTGTGGTAGGAAGCGCTCCCTTACCCAGCCAGACCTCAAGTTTCTGGTTGTCAATTTTTATTGCAGCCGGATCCTGGAGCGGGTCGTAGGTGCCGACAATGTCAAGGAATTTTCCATCACGTTTTGCTTCACTGTCTGCAACAATGATACGATAGAAAGGTTTTTTCTTTCTGCCAAATCGAGTTAATCGAATACGTACTGCCATTCCGGTTAATCCTCCGGTTAATGTATACAGGTTTCCCCTATGATTTTCTGAGCTAAGATTTGATATAGCTCAGAGCCAGTTATCTTCTCTTCATGCCCTTAGGCAGTTTCCTGCGTTTGCGGCCCATAATAGCCCCAGGTTTACCACGGATCTTTTTCATCATTTTCAGCATCTGGGTATAACTCTTGAGCACTTTGTTGACGTCAGTCAAGGTCGTGCCTGATCCTGCGGCGATACGATTACGTCTGCTGGTATTGATGATTTTGTGGTTTTTTCTCTCCTTAAACGTCATCGAACGGATAATTGCTTCCGTCTTGACAAGTTCTCTCTCGTCAGGTTTAGGAGCATCTTTAAGCTGTTTGAGCTTGTTGATACCGGGAACCATGTCAAGAATCTGTTCAAGGGATCCCATCTTCTTGATCTGTTGTATCTGGTCAAGAAAATCTTCAAGAGTAAACAGGTTCTTTTTTAATTTTTGGGCTAGCTTATCTGCTTCCTTCTTATCAACTACCGCTTCAGCTTTTTCTATTAAGGTGAGAATATCACCCATGCCGAGGATGCGGGAGGCAATTCTATCCGGATGGAAAACTTCCAGGGCATCGAGTCCTTCGCCGATACCGACGAATTTAATCGGTTTGCCCGTGATATGCTTGATGGAAAGGGCAGCACCGCCCCGGGCGTCACCTTCAATCTTGGTCAGGACAACTCCAGAAATCTCAAGATCCTGATTAAACTTATCTGCAACTGTTACCGCATCCTGGCCGGTCATGGCGTCGGCAACAAAGAGTATTTCGGTAAGCGGTATTGCAGACTGAATATCTTTGAGTTCCCCCATCAGTTCTTCGTCAACGTGAAGGCGTCCGGCGGTGTCAATGATCAGGGTGTCATATTCTTTGAGTGCGGCCTCGTTGACTGCCTGCCTGCAGAGATCTACAGGTTTGATATCAGGTGTTGAAGGATGTACCGGGACATCAATCTGTCCTCCAAGCACCTGGAGCTGTTCAATGGCAGCAGGACGGTAAATATCAGCGGGGATCAGATAGGGTTTTCTTCCCCGGCTTTTGAGCATTGCGGCAAGTTTTCCAGCGGTCGTTGTTTTTCCTGATCCCTGGAGACCGGCCATCATAATAATAACCGGCTGCCGTCCATCTAGTTGTATCTGCTCTGCAGTAGTCCCCAGAAGATTTACCAGTTCTTCGTGGACTATCTTGATGATCTGCTGCCCCGGCGAAAGACTTTTGGAAACTTCACGTCCTATGGCTTTCTCGGTTACCAGTGCAACAAAATCTTTGGCTACTTTGAAGTTTACATCTGCTTCAAGCAGGGCTACGCGCACCTCACGCATCGCCTCCCGGATGTTATCTTCAGTGAGTGTGCCATGGCCCCGGAGTTTTTTAAATACCCCTTCGAGCCGGTCTGTCAGATTTTCAAACATAAAGTGAGTACAAAGCAATACCAGCAAAAAACCGAAAAAAGGTTTGTTTCAGTTTTTTACTGTTTATTTCGTGAGATTATTTCATCATGCTAAAAACAGACTTCCACCACCATTGACAGAAGGGCGGAGTCTGTTACCATTCCCAAACTCAAAAGAGAAGAAAAATACTTCGTATTAATGAGTATGTCAAGCAGGAACGAGTAACAGTAAAAAAGAGTTCTAAAAACCAGAGATTACTCTAACCAAATATAGCAGCACAGCCACTTTTTTTCGGCTCCAGTCATCGGCTAATCAAAAATAGAACTGTATTTATGTAAAAATTCTCAAGGGCTGTTAATATCGTGCTTATTCCATCCAGATTGAGCGCTCGATTGGCATAATATCTACGATAATGGAGGGAAAGGGATGGATCGTCCTGCCGAAATCCCTTGGGATTATGACTCAATCCGGCCGGAAATGTTTCAGTATTACATTTAAAAGTTAAATACCTGTGTGAATCTGTAAGGAGCCGAAATGATATTAGTTATCTTTAATAGAAAATAAGGACTTAATGTTGAGTCATAGCAATTTTTTTGCTTGAGTGTTGCTTAAATATTTGATAAATAAAATTGATTAGTAACCAACTGAGCTCGAAGTAGAGTGTCTCTAATTCAATCTGCGCAGTCAGCAATAGGTTGTTGGTGTTGAGCATGAGCAGAAATGAGAAATTTATTGACGTAAAAAAATCTGAGCTATCTTTAGATGTTGTACCCACTTGACATTGTTTGATATGGCAGGAATATGTGGATGTTGCCCGCCATAGTCTATGCAGGGCGGTGTCAAGCATACCCGTATCACTAGGGGAATTGGCTGTTCCTGGAAAAGGAGGTTAAGTTTGTTCCGAGAACAGAAAGCCGTCAATCAAAAGGAGGAGTAAAATGGAAGAGAGTTTGAGTTATGAAGTTAACTTTTTCAAGCCATCAACACCATTCTTAAAGGAGAACCTCAGGGCAATTACCATTGGACTGTTAATATGGGGGTTGGCCACGTATGGATTCCAGATTCTGTTGAAAATTATGGAAACTCCAACCACCGAAGCTACCTATGTTGCTTATCAGCAGATTGCTCCAAAACTTGCTGATGGTACTGCTTCAGATGAGGAAAAGGTTGCTGCTGCAAATACGTATCTTGCCCTTTTGGGCAAAAGTGGTGCTCTGCTGAAAAATGACACCTTAAAGACTGCTTTCACCTCAACCGTGTACGATCTTCTTCCTGGTGATTCGAAAGATGCCCTTCTGGCAGCCGCCACCAAGGCAGCGTCAGACAGTAAGGTTGATGTGGAGTTCATTAACACCGCACTGGGGATTGGCGATAATTCCGCCATGAAGGCTGTGGTACCTTTTGCCCTTATCGAAGTCAGTCCGGACAAGCTGGCCATGACCGATGCGGCTCTCGAACCGGTTATGGATAAATTTTTCATCCATAATCAGTCATTTCTCACCGATACTATCGTTTTTGGTTTTCCTTTTCATTATCTGTATACGGCACTTTTTCTGCTGGCATTGTTCGTGCTTATCTGCCTTGTGTACTGCTATAAGATCGACAGTTTGATGAAAAAATATGAAATGGAAAAATCATTCGAATAGGAGGGGTGAAAATGAACAGAATCAAATGTAAAGCATTATCTATATTACTCTTACTTACAGCCATGGTATTTATTGCTTCTCCTGCTTTTGCAGGAGTTAAGCTTGAGGGTAGCTTCAAATTAGTACCGGCCATTATCCTTACTGCCTGCATCCTGCTCTTTCTATGGGTCGGGTTTATGAACAAGGCCGAGGGTACGTCTGATTATTACGCTGCTGGACGTTCCATTTCCAGGGTTGGTTCAGGTATGGCTATTGCCTCAAACTGGATGTCCGCCGCCTCCTTTCTCGGTATGGCTGCAATCATGTACGGCAGTGGTTATCATGGCTTGTCTTATGTGGTCGGCTGGACCGGCGGCTATTGCCTGCTCCTGTTGCTTATGGCGTCACAGATCAGGCGCTTTGGAAAATATACTGCCACAGATTTTATTGGTGACCGTTATTATTCGTCCGGGATGCGGTTTTGGACGGCAATTATCGCAATTTTTATATCTTTTTGCTACAGTGTCGGCCAGTTTGGCGGTATCGGCCTGATGTTCAAATGGATTTTCGGCATGCAGTATAGCGCATCGGTTATTGTCGGCGGATCTGTTGTTCTTGCCTATACTCTCGTCTCCGGTATGCTCGGTGTTACCAAGAATCAGATCGTGCAGTATATTATCTTGATTTCTGCCTTTCTGATTCCTGCCTTTATTCTGACCTTCAAGTTCAAATATTTCTGGCTCGTTCCCCAACTCGGCTACGGCCGTGTGGTCTCGGATATTGTGGTGGGTAATGCGACCACGTTCGTCAATTCGTTTGGACATGCCATGCAGACGGTTCCCAGTCCGGAATTTGCCATGCCGTGGGATACTGCCACAGGCAAGGACTTTTTCCAGTGGATGGCTACCTGTTTCGCACTTATGATCGGTACTGCCGGCTTACCCCATGTTATCCAGAAGTTCTATGTTGTGCCTAAACCAGCTGATGCCCGCTGGTCTGTAACCTGGGGACTTTTCTTTATCTGTCTGCTTTACTGGACTTCTCCGCTTTACGCCGCATTTGGTAAAATTCTGTCCTCTAATCCGGAAGTGGGCGCGCTGTCAAAAGATGCGATCGTGGTCTATACCGCGCAACTTGGTTCTGTAAACCCGATAATCGTCGGGTTCCTTGCTGCAGGTGCTGTTTCCGCGGCGTTTTCTACTGTTTCCGGTCTACTGGTGGCAGGTTCTTCGGCCTTCTCCAATGATATTTATTTTAAGATCATTAACCCTGAAGCAACTGGTGATCAGCAGGTAAGGATGGCCAAAATAGCCACCATTGTCATGGCGTTGGGTGTTATGCTTGTTTCCCTGCTGAAGCTGGCCCTTGTGGCTCAGCTTGTCGCCCTGGCGTTCTCCATTGCCGGCTGTACGATCTTCCCACTGTTCCTGCTTGGAATCTGGTGGAGCGGGTCTAACAGGTCGGGAGGTATTGCCAGCCTGACAGTCGGAGGATTTTTCACTGTATTTTCTATATTTTACTTTATCTGTGGTAAATTCGGGGTTGTTCTTCCCGGTGCTGCCTTTGTCGGCTACTGGTTGAATCCATGGTATTTTGCCTGGATCGCTGCTCCGCTTGCCGTTATTGCTAATATTGTTTTCTCAGGTATGGGGGAACCAACTCCTGAGCATATCAGGAAGCATCTGGCAGAAGAAGTTCACGGTATTAGGAGGTAGAGTAAATTAGTATATAGTTATCCGGTCTCTTCGCCTGGTGCGGGGAGACCGGATTTTTTTTAGTGCCTTACCCCAGAACTTCTGTAATAAAAAACAAGAAATCGAGGAAGGTCAGTTAAAATTATATGGTTGAATATACTTCCATGGCACTTATCCAAGCATTNNAATTCCGATTTATTCGGGTTAGCCAGACTACCTGAGGTAACAGTTTTCAATGCAATCAGGCACCAAGAAAGTTCTTGCAGTAACCCTCACCATCACAGCCACTATTTTCATCGGTTCTTATTTATATTATGAGGAAATCAACAGCGCTGAAGATCCTCGCATCATGCCGGCCAAGACACTTTTTCTGGAGTATGACAAGGAACTTGAAAGTGATGAATATATCCAGGCTCTGAGTATGCTCGACAGTATACTCGACATCTATCGCAACACCCCCGGCTATGAGTCCTCGTATGAGATAGGCGTACTTCTTAATAATAAGGCGACTGTCTACCTTGTGGAACTTGAAACAGCTCTGCTGACGGAAAAAGATATCGACAAGGCAGCCATGAATAAATATCTTCAATCGGCAGCAGATTACACCGGGCAGTCGATAGATATCTATGAAAAATGGCTCACAGATATGGGAAATCTTTCAGAAGAGCAGATAAGAAGGCGTATCTCACCGTTTTTCAGCCCTGATGACCCGGCATTTGCCGGTATGAATATGCACAAAGTGGTTAAAAAAAGGGTAAACAGTATACTGGATGCACAAGTTGAAACTCCTCGCAGGATCTCTGTATCATTGACCAACCTGGGAATGATCAACAGATATCGTGGAGAGTTGGAAGAGGCCCGGCACAATTACGAAAAGGCTATCACCCTCTGGGATAGAAATTATACTGCGCAGGATAACCTTAATATACTTTTGAATCAACCGGTTCAAAAACGATCCTTCCTGACACGGCTTTTTCCTCCAGAACGGGTAGATGAATAATCTTGCTAACGAAGAGATTGAGCGAAAAAGCAATTTTGCAAGGTGGCCTATAATTTTAACAAGGTAAAACTATTCGCCCGTCATTCCTCCCGAACGGTCGGCAAGGTAGAGGTCGCGGAGGGAGACTAAGCCCCCTGCTTTGAATTTTTTGGTCAGAAACAAAAAAAGATAGGCTGCCTGCAGGGCATCTTCAAGAGCGTCATGGGCTTCAAAACCCGGCAGATTGAATTCACTGCTGAGATCCTTCAGATTATACCTTGGAGACATTTCCCCCATGTCGTGGTAATGGCCCAGCATGACCCGTTTATATCCTTTGGCCATTCGCATGGTGTCGATACCCGGGTTGACCAGCGTGCCGTTGAGAACCTTCCTGGTCGCGTCATGCAGAAAGCTCATATCCAGTTCAATGTGATGTCCGACCAGGATATCCATTCCAATAAAAGAGACAAATTTTGGGATAACCTCTGAAAGGGGTGGTGCTTCCCATAGTTGATCCGGTGTGATCCTGTGTACCAGTGTTGCTTCTGTATGGTCAAGTTTTCGTGGTCGTATGTAATAGTGAAATGTCTGCCGAAGATCAATCTGCAGATTTCTGATTTTGACTGCACCAATCGAAATAATTTCATCTTTTTTCCGATTCATACCGGTTAGTTCTGTATCCAATACAACAAAATTGTATTCCTCCAGCGGCCGGGTCTGGTCAAAATTTTTAAAAAATTCTCTATGTTTACCAATCAGGTCATGCTGGGTTCGGAACCGGGATTTTTTAAAAAACTGACCAATCATATGTATGCTCCTGGAAGGTCATTGCGAAGTCCTTGGATGTTAAGTGGCTGGGAAAAGATTTTCCAGAAAACTCTGGGTCCTCTCGATTACCGTAAAGGCATCCCTGAGCATACGCTTTTCGATATCAGTAAGTTGTTCCGGGTGAATGAAGTTGTCTGGAACATCGCCATTTTCTATCTGGGCCAACTGGTGAATCAGGCGCAACTGCATCTGGAATTCGTATGCATCGGCTGTTGCCTGATAGAGATCCCGTGGAATTTTTTCTTCAGTCATCAGAATTTTCAGGCGGGTGAGGGTGTTTGTCTCCCTGATGCCATATTTCAAGGCGAGAGTGCGGGCAAAATTGACAAATGGGGTGAGCCCTCTGGCTTTAATATCTAATTTATCCCTGTGCTCACCATTTTTTTCAACAACAAAATTGTTGAAGAATGACAGTGGTGCCTTGTTGGTAATGCACTGTCGGCCCAGATGAAAAGTTAAAAGCCCATTTTTCTTTGATTGTTCAAGCAAATATTCCTTCAGATCGACAGCAAGTTGTTCTGTGCCAAAGCCGTAGCGAAAATCAAAAAATATAGTGGAATTGAGTAACTCTTCGGGATCAGGTGCATTGATCCAATGTAAAAAGTATGATTTCCATACCGACAAAGGCTGACACCATTTGGGATTTCTCGCCATTACATCTCCTTTGCACAGTGGATAACCACACTGCACCAGGTGGTCGATAGCCTTTTTGGCAAAGGTGGCGAAATAGACTTCAGCCTGTCGGCGTTGTTTGTCATTTTCGGGATCAGCATAAATAATAGCGTTATCCTGATCGGTCTTGAAGGTCTGTTCCCTTCGTCCTTCACTGCCCATCAGCAGCCAGCAGAATTTCACCGGGGGAGGACCCATCTGATCCTGGAGAAGTCCTAATATGCGATTAACTATCTGGTCATTGAGAATGGCAATCATGCGGGTGATGTTGCCGGCTTTGGCACCTTCGTTTATGATATTTCGGATAATGTCGGATATTTTAAGGCCAAGGGGATAAAGTCCCTGAAAATCAGGTTGTGCCACTATTTCTTTGAAGAGGTAATAAGGAGAATTGCCCTGCTGAATCATAACGTCGTGAGATGTGACAACACCGATTACCCGACCCTTTTGCTCAACACCGAGATGATGGATTCCTGTTGACATCATCTTCAGTAATATATCAAAACATAGCGTCTGAGACTGGACAGTTTCTAGCGGCCTGCTCATTATCGTTGTCACAGGTTCTTTGTAATCAAGTCCTGCGGCGATCACCTTCGTTCTAAAATCGGTGTCGGTGACAATGCCTACCATTGAGTCAGGCTTCTCATCACCATGGACCAATAATGAGCCGATAGAGTGTCTCGACATGATGGCGGCCGCTTTTTGAATTGATGTCGTATCTGATATAGAATGAAGGGTTTTAGTCAATTCCCCGGCAGTAACACGGAAAAGATACAAAGCGTCAGTGGTTCGGCGGGTCATCCGTTTGCGGCGCAGCTCACTGTATGCTGTGGCAACAACATTGTCAGAAAAATTTTTCAGATAAAAGTGTGCCACCACAGAGTTTTCCTGTACGAGCTTCAAGAAAATATCCCGATCCAGCAGAAAGCAAAAAGTATCTTCAACTGTTTCAATGTTAAGGTTGGCGCGGGTTCCTCTGATGAGGCCAAGTGCACCTATATTAGCCCCAACACCACGATAATCCTTGAGTACGATCCGATCCTCTTCGTCGGTGATGAATGCTTTGACTCCCCCCCGCTGGATCAAATATAAATGGGTGATCTCAGATTCGTTATAGGTTAAGAGCCGAGTGCCTTTGGGAAAAAAATCAATTCTGCAATGTTTGGCAAGGGAGAGTAGAATATTGTCAGTCAATTCTTTAAACGGCATTGTGTTTTTAAAGAATTCAACAGCGACATTAGGGGCGACAGCGTGAACGCTGCTGTCAAAAGCCAGTATCGGCGGCTCAATTTTATCACGTTCTCTTTTTGACATGTTCACCTCAGGGGAGCTGTTACAGCTCCGCTTCTTAGAAACGACGACAATTTTTCCGATGCCATCCTTTTTTCATTTAAACAAAATTGATTAGCAGTGTCCAGTTTGGTTTTTACAGAATTCAGTTTATTGCAGGGAAACCTGATTTTCCATTTTTGCCGGATTTTTGCTGTCCAACTATTTGTTTTAATAAATATTTTTAGACAAACTGGATTCATCTAAATAGAGAGGGGCGAGAAAAATACGATTCAATAAAAAAAAATGATGCTTATGATCAATTTTTATCTTACAGTGTGGTTAGATCGGCACACTGACTTAACATTTTCAACATCTAAGGCATAGTGCTGAACCCGGCTTTCAAAGATGATGAACTCGTAAAAAGGTCATTCGAATTTTCAGATGGCTAAGTCAAAAAGTTTGATATACGAGGCGTAGTGTTTTTCTCAGGCCCTCAACAATACATATGGTA
>DEIL01000224.1:0-5979 GCA_002352445.1 Desulfobulbaceae bacterium UBA2775 | reverse complement strand
ACCTGCAACGAAGGAGATCGGACTTTTTTCGACGCCATCAAAGATAACAAGCTCTTGATTTCAGGTGTTCCATTTTAAAATGGGTGTCAGAAAGGTAGATTGTTTCCACTATAGATGTAGTGAACGGATTCTATTCAACAAGGGGAGTTTCTGCTTTTTCTCTGTAGGGCTGAGTCATCCGCTTTATTTCATCTTTAGAACAATTTTTGGTTTTTATTTCTCTGGAGTACTTCTGGTACATCATGAGATGTGTTGCGGGTTCTTAGGCATTGAGTCGTGATTCTTGGGCTCAATTTTTTAGAAATCATGGGAAAAGGAATGGATTTATGAGCGAAAAAGACGTAATTGAAACCTCGGAAGCGGAAATTGCGGTACACTGGAAAGAAGAAGAGTATTATCCAGCACTTCCAAAATTTACTGGTCAGGCAAATCTTACTGATGATTCAATCTTTGAAAGATTCAGCCTGGATAATTTCCCTGACTATTATACTGAATTTGCCGAGCTTCTCACCTGGTATAAATATTGGGACGAGGTGCTGGATGCGAGTGATGCTCCATGTTTCAAGTGGTTTAAGGGTGGTAAGCTGAATGCCAGCTATAATTGTATTGACAGGCATTTGAAAGACAATAAAAATAAAACCGCCATCCATTTCGTACCTGAACTTGAGGAAGAGAGAGTTCAGCATGTTACCTATCAGGAACTCTACGTAAGGGTTAATGAATTTGCACAACTCTTAAAAGATACAGCCGGTTTAAAAAGAGGCGACAGGGTAACCATACATATGCCCATGTCTGCTGAGTTGCCGATAACCATGCTGGCATGTGCCAGAATCGGAGTAATCCACTCGGTTGTTTTCGGTGGTTTCTCGGCAAGCGCCTGTGCCGACCGTGTTGTTGATTCAAACAGCAGGGTTCTGATCACCATGGATGCGTACTATCGTGCGGGTGGACTGCTTAACCATAAGACTGTTGATGATGAAGCCTGTGAACTGGCAGCAGCAGAAGGTCAGGTTGTTGACAAACTGCTGATCTGGCAGCGTTATCCTGGCAAGATGTCCACGGAATCAGCACTGGTTGAAGGCAGGGATGTTATCGTCAATGACGAGTTGAAGAAATATTATGGCGCTCGGGTTGAACCTGAGCAGATGCTCTCCGAAGACCCACTTTTTTTGATGTACACCAGTGGTACTACTGGTAAGCCTAAAGGCTGTCAGCATAGCACAGGCGGTTATCTTTCCTATGTAACTGCGATGTCAAAATATATCCAGGATATTCATCCAACGGATGTGTACTGGTGTATGGCTGATATCGGCTGGATTACCGGACACTCCTTTATTGTTTACGGTCCTCTTGCTCTCTGTGCCTCTTCTGTAATTTTTGAAGGTGTACCGACCTATCCGGATGCAGGCAGATCATGGAGAATAGCCCAGGAGCTCGATGTAAATATCTTCCATACGGCTCCTACTGCGATTCGCGCCCTTAGAAAGCTTGGGCCGGATGAGCCGGCTAAATATGATTATAACTTCAAGCATATGACAACCGTTGGTGAGCCTATTGAGCCTGCGGTATGGAAGTGGTATGAAAAAGAAGTTGGTAAAGGAAAGGCTGTTATCGTAGATACATACTGGCAGACAGAGACTGGTGGTTTTCTCTGTAGCACCGTTCCCGGAATCCAGGGTATGAAGCCTGGAAGTGCCGGTCCTGGTGTGCCGGGAATCCATCCGATCATTTTTGATGAAAACGGTGAGGTTTTGCCAAGTGGTTCTGGAAAGGCTGGTAATATTTGTATTCAGAACCCATGGCCGGGCATGTTTATGACTATCTGGGGTGACAGGGAAAGATTTGTTGATACCTATTTTGCCATGTACAATAAAGATCCCAACTCCAAAGACTGGCGGGATTGGCCATATCTGACCGGTGATGCCGCAGTGGAGGCTCCGGATGGATATTTCCGTATTCTTGGTAGAATTGATGATGTAATTAATGTTTCAGGCCATCGTCTGGGTACCAAGGAAATTGAATCTGCAGCTCTTACTGTGGATGAAGTTGCCGAAGCAGCTGTTGTTCCTGTCAACCATGAAATCAAGGGTAAGGAGCCGGAGCTCTATGTATCTTTGAAGCCTGGTTTTGAAGCATCACTTGAGATGCAGCAGAAAGTTGCAGATGCAATCACGTTCCAGATAGGTAAAATTGCCAAGTGTAAAAATGTCTGGATAGTGCCTGATATGCCTAAAACCCGTTCAGGAAAGATTATGAGAAGGGTTCTGGGTGCAATTTCCAACCAGGGTGATGTTGGTAATGTGATGACTCTGGCAAATCCTGAAATTGTTGAAGCAATTCAGAAGATGGTTGAAGATGCATGATGTAGTTTAAGGGGTACCTTGAAAAATCAATTTTGCAAGGTGGCCTTAAGTATGTATTAGAAGTCCACTCTCCTGGTGGGGATCCTATTGTAGGGTCCCCACTATTTTTTTGTCTTTAGTGCCTTGGTCCAGAACTTCTTTTCTCTGTGTCCTCTGTGCTCTCTGTGGTGATAGAATGTGGTTTTTGGGTTGCGGTCATTGCCAGCATCGCTATCTTCACCAGGTATTTCAAGAAATATGACTTATTCGGGAAAAAATTTTTTCCACTGTTACGCCATTTCATTAAATTTACA
Organism: Desulfobulbaceae bacterium UBA2775; assembly: GCA_002352445.1. Classification (GTDB taxonomy): domain Bacteria; phylum Desulfobacterota; class Desulfobulbia; order Desulfobulbales; family Desulfocapsaceae; genus Desulfomarina. The sequence goes on along the minus strand of DEIL01000224.1, from coordinate 3,323 downwards.
GCTTAGAATAACATCCCCGTCTTCATATTGAGTTTTTACCTTATAAGGTAAAGTCTTGAAGAGAGAAATCATCGCTTTATTGGTTGGAAATGTGTATGCAATCAGGCCGGAGATGCCATTAGCCCTGGTGGCCGCAGCTATTTTCTTGAGGAAAAGTGAGCCAAGTCTTTTTCCCTGGTATTCTTTGCTGATGGAAAATGCAACCTCTGTCATATTCAGATCTTCGATTTTCAACGATTCGGCAATGCCGACTACTTTGCCAAAACCAAAGTCCCCGACAACGGCAATCAGGGTCAGGTCATTCACATAATCTATGTTTGACCTGGATTCCATTTCCGGTCTGCCAAAGATTGTTTTCTGGCAGAAAAATCGGGTAAGAATATCTTCTTTTGGGAGGCTGTAATAGTGCTCCTGGATGCGCCGTTCATCAACAGGCTTGGCGGGGCGGACTGTGATCTGCTCACTGTCAACAAGAATAGTTTTCTCGAGCTGGACGGGATAAACAGCTTTTGCAGCCTCACCCAGATTTCTTTCTGCTCCAATAAATCCCAACTCCTTAGCCCTTTCAAAAAGTTCTTCTCTGAATTGTGGGTGTGCTATAGTGATCATGGCAACCACCCGTTCCTGGATGGATTTGCCGAAGAGGTTGACAACGCCATATTCGGTGGCGACGTAGTGGATATCGCCCCGTGGTACGACTACCACAGTGTCCAGAAGTTGAGGTATTATATTCGATTGCAGCCCGTTTTCTGTTTCAGTCGTTGAAAAAAAACCGAGAATAGATTTTCCGGCAGGAGCTCTTCTGGCTCCCCTGACAAAATCAGGGATTCCGGAGACTCCGGCAAATCGGGTGGCAGCTGAGGCTTCAGCACAGACCTGGCCGGTAAGATCCATTGTTCTTGCAACATTGAGTGAAACCATACGATTATGCTGGGCAATAATGAACGGGTCATTGACATAATCCGATGGATGGAAATCTATTGCCGGGTTATCGTTGAGAAATTCATAAAGATCTCTGCTGCCGACAGCCATGGAAGCTACCATTTTACCTTCGTTGAACCCCTTCTTATGATTATTGATATTACCCCTGGCATAAAGAGACATCATATCATCTGTAAGAAACTGTGAGTGCACTCCCAGGTCATTTTTTTCCGACAATCCATGCATGGTTGCCTGGGAGGTTGCGTCGAGTCCAATCTGAAGAGTAGAACCATCTTCAATTAATTTGGCAATATGGCGACCGATATGCCGCGCTGCGGTGGAGGGACTTGTGGACGGCGGCGGTACTGCAAGCAGCTCCTCTTCGTATTCAACAATCAGGTCAACATCATTGACGTGGATAAAACTCTGGCCCATTACCCGGGGCATCCGGGGATTTATCTGGGCTATAACAAAATCTGCCGACCGGGCTGCAGCCATTGTCACATCAACTGATATTCCAAGGCTCATCCAACCAAAGTCATCTGCGGGAGAGACCTGGACTAAGGCAACATTTAAAGGAAGCTTACGGGTTGTGAAAAGGGAGGGGACGTCAGACATGTTCATCGGGGTTATGAATCGCTGCTGTCTGGCAATTGATTCTGATTTAGTGGAACCGAGATAGATCGAACGAATATTCAAGCTTGTGTCTTTGGTTCTGTCTGCTATCGCGGTGAGGGATGCGGTTTCTCTTCCGAGTAGTCTGACAATTTCAAGACCGCTGAATCGGTTCGCATTTTCTGTCAGGGCCTGGACGAGTATCTGAGGTTCACCACAGCCTGAGCCGATAAAAACTCTCTGCCCTGAGCGAATCGAAGCTATGGCTTTGGCGGGACTCACTTTTTTTTCTATGTAGGTGTCTGCCCAATACTGAGTGTTCGGCATGATCAAGCTCCTTCTAATACTTTGACTTTAACAAGAACAGTTTTTTGGATTGAACTGGTTTGATTGTTGGGAATTACATCTTATCCTGACAGGCTGAGAATGGTCATTAAAAAATATTCAAAGGAGAAATAAAATCCCGCTGGTTTGTCATGCCCGCGCAGGTGGGAAAGACAAAATATGCAGCTGAGTTTCGTACGTAATCAGAAATAAAATTAATTAGTAGGATTCTTTTGAGTAACAATGTTCTTTTAGTTCTAGAGGTTTGGCATGTGTATGGTTTAAAAACAGTTAAATCAAAATGTTATATAGGTAATTGCTGACAATATATGCTTTTTTTCTTGAAGAATACAGGGAAATACGCCTGTTTTCTTGGTAGCAGTAAAAACATATAATAGTTTGTAATTACAATAAATAATTATATTATCCCCTTTTCGTCATATGCCTTATGAGTAACAATGTTAATATAATCTCTTGAACAAAATTGTTCTATGCGTTATAGAGAGCATTGGAGACATATTGGTGGACTTAAATTCAGACCTGAAAGGAGTGATTATGCCTAGTTTTGATGCTGTGTTTCAGAGTAGTATTAATAATCCAGAGGAATTTTGGGCGGAAGCTGCAAAAGGGATAACCTGGTATAAAGAATGTGACAAAGTTCTCGATTCATCTGACGCCCCGTTTTACAAGTGGTTTTCCGGTGGAAAGATGAACACCTGTTATAATGCCGTTGATCGTCACGTTGAAAATGGCCGTGCGGATCAGACTGCAATTATTTATGACAGTCCGGTGACAGATACCCTCACCAAAATCAGTTACAAAGAACTGCTTGATAAGGTTTCTACCTTTGCCGGTGCGCTGAAAAGTCAGGGCGTTGAGAAGGGTGATACTGTAGTGCTTTATATGCCTATGATCCCTGAGGCTGCTGTTGCCATGCTTGCCTGTGCCCGGATTGGCGCGGTGCACTCGGTTGTTTTTGGCGGCTTTGCACCCCATGAGCTTGCCATCAGAATCGACCATGCCCAGCCAAAACTTATCATTACCGCATCAGGTGCCGTTGAGGGCGTAAAAACACTGGCATATAAGCCACTGGTTGATAAGGCCATTGAACTGTCAACCCATGATGTGAATACTGTTATTCTCTTTCAGCGCGATATGGTAAAGGCGGAGATGATTGGGGGGCGTGACCTGGACTGGAATGAACTGGTCAGCAAAAGTGAACCAACCGGATGCGTAGAAGTTGATGCTACCGATCCTCTCTATATTCTTTATACCTCTGGAACCACCGGTATGCCCAAAGGTGTTTTAAGAGATAATGGCGGTCATGCTGTAGCACTTCTCTGGACCATGAAAAATCTCTACGACATCAATCCCGGTGATGTGTGGTGGTCTGCATCAGATGTGGGCTGGGTTGTTGGTCATTCCTACATTGTTTATGCCCCGCTGCTGCAGGGTTCAACTAC
>DEIL01000211.1:7301-16691 GCA_002352445.1 Desulfobulbaceae bacterium UBA2775 | reverse complement strand
TGAAGGATATGTTCGATACACCTGTATCAAATCCTGTCGACTTGTATTTTAGCGTAACTAAAATCGGTTTTACAAAAACCCTGGAAACAACTTTCCCGGATGCGTTTAAAGATGCAAACATAGACGCTGCGGTAATCATTCTTGCAGGTTTTGAATATACCCAAGAAGCTGTTCAGAAAAAAATCATTCAGAAGATTGTTAAGGAGGTTGGCAAGCCGGTGGTTGTCTGCATGATCGTAGGCTATAACAAATATAAAAATGTTATCATGGACGAAATGGGCAAAGAGTTGCCGGTGTTCCCTTCTTTGATTTCCGGGGTAAAAGCTTTGAGTAAATTGTGTGAGTTTGGCATCCGCCGACAAAAAATATCGTAAGCGATCGCAGGATGGCCGGCTGCACATGCTCTCACTCCACAATATAGAGATTCTATAATTGCGGAATGCGATCACGCACATCTGAACCACCCTGAGAACGCATACAGGACTGTGGATGTTTACAGATTATAAGTAAAATAGGGGAAGCGTATGGCTTACGAGAACATCATTTTTGAGAAAGAAGAAAACATTGCTGTCATCACTTTTAACCGTCCCGAGGCGATGAATGCCCTCAACATCATAACACGGGCGGAATTTGCGGATGCTGTTAAGGATGTCGAAGAAGATGAGGCGATAAAGGTGTTGATTCTGACCGGTTCGGGAAAATCGTTTGTTGCCGGTTCCGACATCAAGGAATTTAATGCAACAACTTCGTTTGCAGCACATAATATCGTTCGTCTGGGCTCTATAGTGGAAAAACTTGGCAAGCCTGTTATTGCAGCGGTTAACGGTTTCTGTCTTGGCGGCGGCTGCGAGATTGCCATGGCTTGTGATCTGATCATTGCCTCCGAAAAGGCGAAGTTTGGTCAGCCGGAAATAAATCTAGGTATCATACCCGGGGGAGGAGGAACCCAGCGTCTGCAGCGTCTCATAGGGGTTTGCAGGGCTAAAGAACTTATTTTCACAGGGGATATAATCAGGGCGGATGAGGCCGACAGGATTGGACTTGTCAACCGGGTTGTTCCCATGGATGAATTGATGCCCACGGCGAAAGAAATCGCGGCAAAGATCGCCACCAAGAGCTCGGCGGCATTGAAACTTGCCAAGCAGGCGATCAACAAGGGCATGCAGATGAGCCTGCAGGATGGACTAGACTACGAATATGAAATGTATGCTTTGGCACTCTCGCTGGAGGATAAAGCGGAGGGTGTGAGTGCATTTCTCGAAAAAAGGAAGCCGAAGTTTGTCGGCCGCTAGTAGCTTTTAACAATTAAATATTAAATAGTTAGGAACGAAAAAAATGGAAAATATGGTAAATAAAGTAGCTCGTATACCCAATTTAGTCGATTGGTCGACTGGCGAAGTAAGATTAATGAGCGCAAAATGTAACTCTTGTGGAACGTACTTCTTCCCCAAGGAACATTATCAGCATCGCCCCGGCTGTTCAAGGGAGGGTGTGGAAGATGTTTTGCTTGCCAAAAAAGGCAAGCTGGCGAGTTATACCATTCAGTATTATCCCTGTCCTGCTCCATTTAAAACAGAGAAAAAAATTACTCCATACGGGATCGGCCTGGTGGAGTTTGAAGACGAAAAAATTCAGATCACCGGCATTATAACTGGTACCGATCTGAAATCTCTGAAAATTGGCATGGAAATGGAAACAACCATTCTTGACATGTATACCAATGAGGAAAAACAGCAAGTGGTTACTTGGGCATTTAAGGCAGTTAACTGAGCTAAATTGCAATAAATGATGGATTTGTAGAGAACTAAAATTCTCGACTATTCATCATAATTATAAAAAGGGATAATAATAATGAGAGATGTATATATCATAGGAACCGGCATACACCCCTGGATGGGTTTTTCTGAGCAGGTATTCGCTGATTTCGCAGCTGTTGCTGTCAATGACGCTCTGAAAGATGCAAACTTAGAATGGCAGAAGATTGAGGCAATTATGGCCGGAATTTTTATTTATGGTGGCAACGCCGGGCACCTTTCTGGTCAATATCTGGAGTCAATTTTTGGTGAAACCGGCATTCCAGTGGTGAACGTATACAACGCCTGTGCTACAGGATCTGCCTCCATTCGAATGGCATACAACAGTATCGCCGCCGGTGAGACTGATACTGCCCTGGCCTTTGGTGCCGATGTATCTCCGAAAGGTTTTCTGACCGCCAAATCGGATAACGCTGTTCAAGATAGGGACGTGATCAGATGGAAAATGGGAGGTCTGCCTAACCCTATTTACTGGGCCCTGGAATGCAGAAAAAGGATGGAGAAATACGGCACCACTGAAGAAGATCTTGCATTGGTTAAAGTATTGATGAGTGAGTATGGCTCGAAGAATCCGCATGCCAGGTTTAAAAAGCAGTACAGCATCGAAGAGGTATTAAATTCTGTCTATGTTTGTGACCCCTTGAGACTCTTTGAGATTTGCCCGGTCAGTACCGGTGCTGCGGCATTAATTGTTACTGCTGATGAGGAATTGATCAGTAAAGCGGACAACCCGGTGAAGATTAGTGCTACCACCATGGGAAGCGCCATGTATGGTGACCCGACCATCCGCATATCAGCGCTCTCCTGCCCGTCCGTTCCTGAGGCCCCCATGCTCAGTGAAAGCTATTCGGCTTCCAGGCAGGCTTATGAAAAATCCGGTATCGGTCCCGAGGATATCGATGTACTGGAGCTACCTGATAACAGTTCATGGCATTACCTTGTATATCTGGAAACATGTGGATTCTGTAAAGATGGAGAAGCGGATAAGATGCTGCGGGACGGTGAGACTAAAATCGGTGCAAAACTGGCCGTAAACCCAAGTGGTGGATTTTCTTCACATGGGGAGGCGCTTTCTGCTCAGGCTATCTGGCAGGTTATCGAATGTGCGAATCAGCTCAGAGGAAGGTGCGGCGAGCGCCAGGTGGAAGGTGCAAAAGTTGCCATGGCCCAGACATATGGCTTGATGGGCAACAGCGGTACTACCATTATGACTATTTAGCCATTAGTACCTTACTCCTGAACTTCTGTCATAAAAAACAAGAAACTGGAGAGTATATTTTGAAATTATGTTGTTCCATTTACTTTCAAGGTACTTATCCAGCGAGACTGAAAGTTTTCCGACTAGTCGGGTCAGAGAAGGAAAGAGATGATGAGCGATAAATGGGATGATTTGAACCGGAAGGTTATAACTCTGATCCAAGATGGTCAGTACCAGCAGGCGGTTGAACCTGCTAAAGCTGCTTTAGATCTGGCCATGCAGGAGAAGAGTGAGAATCATCCTGATATTGGAGTCTCGTTGAATAATCTTGGAGAATTGTATCATCTGCTGGAGAATTATGCAGAAGCCGAGGAGACTCTCAAGCAGTCACTAAAGGTCAGTGAAACCGTACATGGAAAATCTTCAGTGGAAGTAGCAGATACCCTTGGGAATCTGGCAGAGCTCTATCTAAGCCAGCAACGCTTTAATGATGCTGAATCCTGTGTGAAACGGGTTCTTGATATTGGTGAGGAGCAAAAATCTGATCTTCGAATGGGTCTTAATACGCTGGCTGTCATATACCAGGGGATGGGAGAACCGGCTTTAGCAAAGTTGCAGATGGAGCGGGCCCTTGAGTTGACAGAGAAAAGTCAGGGGAAAGATGATCCTGATCTTGGGCCAATATTGAAAGGTATCGCTGCCATTGAACAGCAGAGCGGTAACCTTGAGGCTGCAGAGAAGAGACTCCGGCGGGCACTGGTTATTTATGAGAACAGTTTCGGTGTGACACATCCTGCTTTTGCTGCTGTTTTAAGCCATCTTGCCGGAATCTATATGATAAGTGGTACTTCTCAGGTAGCAGAACCACTGCTAAACCAGGCTGTGACTATTTTTAAAACTTCCAATTCTACTGATAATCCTGATTTTGCTGAAACATTAGAAAAACTGGCCGCTCTGCATGGTGCTGCCGGCAATAATGATAAGGCAGAACCTATGTGGAAGGAGGCATTGGCAATATATCTATCCTTATTGGGGGAGATCCATCCCGCAGTTGCCCAGACCCAGAACAGCCTGGCCGAACTCTATCTTAACAGTAAGCAAGCTGACCTCGCACAGCCTCTGTTGCAAAACTCTTATTCCATAAGGGAGAAACTGTTTGGTTCCAACCATCCTGCTGTTGCCCAGTCTCTCAATAATCTGGGTATACTGCATAACATGCGGGGGGAACAGACCCTGGCTGTAAAGCAGCATAAACGAGCCTTGAAAATAAGAGAAACAACATTTGGCAACGATCATCCGGCTATAACGCAATCCCTGGATAATCTAGCTGTTTTGTACAGGGAGCAGGGGAAGATTGCAAAAGCAAGGGAATGTCTCCAACGGGCGATCGCTATCTGGGAAAAAAAGGCGGGTAAAGAGCATCCGGCGGTTGCTCAGAGTTATCATAATCTTGCAACGCTTTATATATCTTCTGAGGAATATGGAGAGGCCGAACAGCCATTACTTGCTGCAAGAAAGATTCTGGAAAAGGATATGGGTCGGAATGGCATGCCTCTGCTTGTTGTATATGAAACCCTTGCCACATTGTACCAGAAAATGGGCAGAGACAGAGATGCTAATGAATATGCTGCCCGTATACATAAAATTAAGAAGCCGGAACAGATGCAAAGGGGAGGGAGATCATAATGAAACTCATTGGAATCAGCGGCAGTTTGAGAAAAGAGTCATTTAATACCAAGATGCTCCATGCTGTCGCCAGTTGTCTGCCTGAAGGTGTTACCATCACTTTTATCAGCTGTGGAGATTTACCTCTTTATAATACAGATATTGATGGTGAAAAAAAGCCCGAATCTGTGGTTCAGTTCAAAAATTCAATTGCTGAGTGCGACGGACTGCTGTTTTCAACTCCTGAATATAACTACAGTATTCCAGGCCTGCTGAAAAATGCGATCGACTGGGCGTCAAGACCGGCATATAAATCGGTACTGGCAGGTAAACCTGTTGCAATACTCAGCGGTTCAAAAAGCCCTGTGGGTGGAGCGAGGGTGCAGTCTCATTTGCGTGATATTCTTTCAGCCACTTTGTCCCCGGTCGTTCCCTCACCTCCCTTTCTGATCCCCCAGGTCCAGAGTAAGTTTGATGATGAAGGAAAATTAGTGGATCCCGCATCCCTGCAACGTCTTGAGCGGTATCTTGGGGAATTTGTGGACTGGGTGGCTTGTCTGGCAAAACGATGATTTTGCCCTGCAGCTGTGTGATTTACTGAGAGGAGGGCTTCCATGATGACATTTTTTGTTGATTCTGTTTTGGCAAAATCGGAACTTGCCTCGAATGTTGTCTTCCAGATCATGCTGTATCTGGTATATGTTTTGATGGGTATGAGACGGCTGTTGGTCCCCTCCTTTAAGCATCGACTTCACGAAAAAGACTACACTGCTCAGATCAAAATCCGGGGTGATTCCTATGGGCGTCAGTTTGCGTTCAAAGGCGGCGGAGTGTCATCTTCAAAACAGCTGGACACTAAATCTGATGTGAGCATGATCTTCACTGACAGCTCCTCTGCTATCAAGATGATGCTTTCTCCAAGCGACTATCTCGGGCGGATAAATGCCATGAAGAATTTCCGGGTAGATGTTCAGGGGCCTGATGAATATGTCATTCATTTCATGCAGACCATGAACCTGCTGACGCATCTTTCCGATGAACCTAAGTATGGAATATCTCTGGAAGATGGAGTGAGTCGTTATGTAAACAATACTAATGGCGGACCTGTTTTTGTCTATGTGAAAGAGGGGAAGATAATTCGTATTACTCCCATTGAATTCGATGATTCGGATGGGAGTTCCTGGACCATACATGCCCGTGGAAAATCGTTCACTCCACCAAGAAAAGGGACGGTGAATCCTTACGTTTTTGCGCTTAAGTCACTGATTTATTCGAAAGACCGGCTCCTTCATCCAATGAAGCGTGTCGATTTCGATCCCGACGGAGAACGAAACTGTTCAAATCGCGGCATTTCAGGCTATGAGAGGATAAGCTGGGATGAAGCCCTGGATGTCGTCGCGGCTGAGATCCAGCGTGTCAAGGAAGTGCATGGGCCGGGAGCGATTATGAACGGCAGCGGCTCCCATCATACCTGGGGCAATATCGGTTACTGGCTCAGTGCCAAAACCCGCTTTATGAACTCAATCGGTTCAAGCCATGTGGTGCATAACCCTGACAGCTGGGAAGGATGGTACTGGGGAGCCATGCACCATTGGGGAAACTCCATTCGAAATGGTGCCACGGACACCTATGGCACTGTAGAGGATTGTCTCAAGGAAGCCGAAATGATCGTCTTCTGGTCAAGTGATCCTGAATCTACAAGCGGGGTATACGGGGCTTTCGAGGGGACGGTGCGCAGGCAGTGGGCTAAATCTCTGGACATTAAGATGGTGCATATAGATCCCTACTATAACCATACTGCGGCACTTCTCGGTGGTAAATGGATTGCTCCGCGACCGGATACCGGCAACGCCATGGCTTTGGCCATTGCCTATATCTGGATCAAAGAAGAGTTATACGATAAAGACTATGTTGCAGATCGCACTGTCGGTTTTGATAAGTGGCGCGATTATATCCTTGGCAGGGATGATGGTATTCCCAAGACACCCGAGTGGCAGGCCCTGGAAACCAATGTTCCCGGCAGGATAGTAAGGGCGCTAGCAAGACAGTGGGGAACCAGGAAAACGTACCTTTCACCCGGAGGGCTGGCCGGTTTTGGCGGTGCCTGTCGCTGTGCCACCGGTATTGAATGGGCCCGGTCAATGGTTTGTCTTATGGCTATGCAGGGTCTGGGGAAGCCTGGCATTAATATGGGTTGTCTGCAGCAGGGGGCGCCTGTAGATACGAACTTCTATTTCCCAGGGTATGCAGAAGGCGGGCTTTCAGGAGACCTGGATTATACCGGGCTGCGTGTAAGCATGTATCAGCGTATGCCCCAGTTGCCTTCCATGAACTCAGTTTCCCAGATGATACCGAGGCTGCGTATTCCCGAGGCAATTCTTGACGGTTCATGCGAAGGCTACCCTACAGACCCGAAAAGCATCGAAGGTCAGTTTAAAAAATTCAGCTACCCGGCTCCGGGTCATTCACCTGCCAGAATGTACTATAAATATGGTGGTTCTCACTTCGGTACCATGGCCGATTCCAACCGTTATGCAAAGGCCTATCGCAGTGATAATCTGGAGTTTGTGGTTAACCAGTCAATATGGTTTGAGGGGGAGGCGAAATTTGCAGATATAATTTTACCTGCCTGCACAAATTTTGAGCGGTGGGATATAGGTGAAACTGCCAATTCCGGTGGATACAGCCATCAACAGTTTATCCAGTGGAATCATCGGGTCATCACCATGCAGCACAGATGCATAAAACCTTTAGGTGAGTCGAAATCCGATTATCAGATTTTTCTCGATCTTGCCCAGCGACTGGGGCTGGGGCCGCTTTTTTCAGAAGGTATGACTGAACTGGAATGGTGTCGTCGGCTGTTTGATGCCAGTGATCTGCCCACGGTTATTTCGTGGCGAAAGTTCCTGAAAAAGGGATATTACGTTGTGCCGGCACCCAGAGAGGAGAACCGGGCCCCGGTATCCTACCGCTGGTTTGCTGAAGGTGGCAAAAAGAATGTTCCAGAATTATCCCCTTTGCCATCAGATTATAAGAAGGAGTTGCGCAGAGGATTACAGACACAATCCGGAAAGCTTGAGTTTGAGTCCTCGAGTCTGAAAAGATTTGCTCCCGATGATCCGGAACGTCCACCAATCTCAACTTTTATTCCTTCATGGGAAGGTCATCATAACGAAGCGTTGTATAAAAAATATCCGCTGAATATGATCTCTCCCCATCCGCGCTACAGTTTTCATACGATGTTTGACGGTAAAAACGGTATCATCAATGATGTAAAGGATCATCGTGTTCTTATTGACGGTTATTACTACTGGATTGTTCGTATTAACAGAGAAGATGCAAAGGAGAGGAATATTGTTCATAACAGTCTTGTTAAACTTTTTAATGATCGGGGAGAGGTGATTTGTGCGGCCCACGTTACCGATCGGCTTCCTCCCGGCACAGTGCAATCTGCGGAAGGATCAGCAAATTATGAACCTGTAGGTGAGCCGGGAGAGTCTCCCGACAGGGGTGGCTGTATTAATGTACTCACACCCAGCAGGAACATTATCAAAAAATCCCACTCAACGGCTTCCAATTCGTGTCTGGTAGAAATTGAACTTTGGCAGGAAGAGGTGGCAGTATGAAAAAATACAGTTTTGTCATAGATGTGGCCAAATGTGAGAACTGCAATAACTGTTTTTTATCCTGTAAAGATGAATATTGCGGCAACGAATGGCCCGGGTATTCCCTCCCCCAGCCACTGCATGGTCAGCGCTGGATGAATATTAAAAGAAAAGAGCGAGGGGATTTCCCGGAAATCGATGTCGCCTATCTTCCAAAGCCATGTATGCACTGTGACGATGCACCCTGTATCAAAGTTGCACGTGATGGTGCTGTTTATAAAAGAGAAGATGGGATTGTTATTATCGATCCACAAAAGGCAAAAGGTCAGAAAGAACTTGTTAAATCTTGCCCTTTTGGTGCTATCTGGTGGAATGAAGAGGCCCAGATAGCACAGAAATGTACTTTTTGTGCTCATCTGCTGGATAAAGGATGGAAAAAACCGCGATGTGTTCAATCATGTCCCACCGGCGCTCTTTCAATTCTGTATGTTGAGGAAGAGGAACTGGAAAATCTTATTAGAGAAGATAGACTTGAAACGCTTGATACTGTAGATAGTTCAGTACTACCGCGCTGCTTTTATAAAAACCTCTACCGATACAGTAAATGCTTTATTGCCGGCAGTGTAGCTTCAGGGGATGATACTGTTTCCGAATGTGTGGAGGGTGTAAAGGTTCAACTTTTAAGGGACAGCCTGGTCGTTGATAGCCAGAATACGGACTATTTCGGTGATTTTAAATTTGATATGCTTTCACCGGACGGTAGTACATATTCTATTACAATTGAATCTGAGAAAGGTATAAAAAAGAAGATAGGAGTAAAATTGGAGAAGAGTCTTTTTGTTGGCACTATCTGGATATAACCCTGCTGTCTGCTGGAAACCTGGAAGTGAAAGCTGGAGAAGAAATAGCCTGAAAGGGGCTCAAATACAACAAAATGAATTGACAAAACGACTGTTGCATGTAATTTTACATAGCATAAAAAGGTGCATTTTTACGACACCATCATAATTGGTGAACTCGTAAAAAGGTGATTCGAAGTTCCAGATGGCTAAGTCAAAAAGTTCGATATACGACGCTATCATAATTGATAAACTCGTAAAAACCTCAG
>DEIL01000211.1:0-7234 GCA_002352445.1 Desulfobulbaceae bacterium UBA2775 | reverse complement strand
GACTTTTTACGACGCCATCATAATTGGGCATTTGATATTGGCTTGGTGCGCAATAGTGTCTGTGGTACTGTTGCTTCCTGAATCGAGACAATCAGTCCTACCAGGGAAGACAGTATCTGAATCAGCAAGTTATAACTGATCGAGCAACATTAAACCCTGCGACATATAAGGAGGATGTTAGAAAGGGTAATATTCGTAAAGGACGTTTCATCGCAAACAATATCTATGGAGGCTGCAATATGAAAAGGACCGTTTTTACCTGTACGCTGATCCTGGCGTTTTTCTCAATTTTAATCGTAACTCCGTCCATCTCAACCGCAAAAACTACTACCCTGAAGTATGCTAACTTTTTTCCCCCAACCCATATCCAGAGCAAACTTGCTGAATCCTGGTGCAAGGAAGTGGAAAAGAGAACAGAGGGTCGGATTAAGATCGAATATTATCCTGGGTCTAGTCTGCTCAATCCTAAACAGATGTATGATGGTGTTGTTGATGGTATCAGTGATATTGGATTCTCTGTACTGGCTTATACCCGGGGAAGGTTTCCTGTAACCGGTGCCATAGATCTGCCTTTTGGCTATACCTCGGGCGTAGTAGCTACCCAGGTGGCGAACGATCTCTATAATACAATGAAGCCTACAGAATTCGATGATACGAAATTAATGTATCTCCATGCCCATGGACCAGGGTTTATTCACACTCGTGATAAGGCAATTACCAAACTTGAAGATCTGAAAGGGTTGCGGATAAGATCAACAGGTATGAGTGCAGAAGCTGTAAAGGCTCTTGGCGCAACACCGGTTGCAATGAGCATGTCTGACGCTTACCAGAGCCTGCAGAAAGGTGTTGTCGATGGCAGCGCATATCCCCTGGAAGCCAATAAGGGCTGGAAGATGGGGGAAGTAACCAAATATGTTGTCTGTGTTTATCCGGTAGCCTATACAACCACCTTCTTTGTTACAATGAACAAGGATAAATGGGCCGCTTTAGAGAAAAATGACCAGGATACTATTGAAGCAATCAATAAGGAATGGTCTCTAAAGCACGGGGAAGCATGGGACAGTAGTGACCTGGCAGGATTCGGTTTCTTCATGGAACAGGGAAACCAGGCAACCGGCCTTGATGCTAAAGAGGTTGAACGATGGAAAAAAGCCGTTGCTCCTGTAATTGATAAGTATGCCGACGACTTAGCCAAGAAAAAGATTGATGGTGCAGCAGTTATCAAGACCATCCGTGATTCACTGAAAGCAAATATGTAAGTTGTGAATCTATCTAACACAGGGGCCGGGTTGTTACTCCAATTTGGCCCCTGTTATTGACACCTCGTCTTCGGAGTTAAGACCTTCAATGGAATCATTCAGGAAAATGTTGTCGTTTATATCGGATAAATTAAAGGTTGTTGGAGCTGTGTTTCTTTTTGGCATGGCAGTTCTGACCTGTCTGGATGTTATCGGACGCCTTTTTAAGCATCCAATATTCGGTTCTGTTGAACTGGTCAGCTTTATGGGAGTGATTGCCGTCGCCTGCTCATTGCCCTTTACCCATATGGAAGGAGGTCATATCGGAGTTGAGCTTGTCGTTCGTAAATTTTCCAGAAAAATCAGGGACACTATAAAACTGTGTACTGAAGTCCTCAGCTTAATCTTATTCTCGCTGGTGACCTGGAAAATGTTTGAGTATTGCATTAAAGTTAAAAATTCCGGTGAATTATCCATGAACCTCCAGCTGCCTGAGTATGGAGTTATTTTTTTGCTTGGGTGCGGTTTTGTTATCCTCACCATAGCAATCGCATACAGTATTCTAAAAACCATTTCAGACTTGAGTAAAATATGAGCTCCACATTAATTGGTGTCATCGGAATTGTATTGATGGTCGGAGTTTTTATGACTCGAATGCCGGTGGCCTACGTTATGGCCACTGTCGGATTTTTGGGTTTTACCGTTATGGCATCATTGAATGCCGGCTTGAACCTGCTGGCAAAAGATTTTTATGAAGTTTTTTCATCCTACGGCCTGACCACAATTCCGCTTTTTATTTTGATGGGACAACTCGCATTTAACTCAGGCATAAGCAGTAAACTTTATGAAACTGGTTATAAATTTTTAGGTCATAAGAAGGGTGGCCTGGCTATTGCCACTGTCTCGGCGTGTACAGCATTTGGCGCAGTTTGCGGATCGAGTGCTGCTACAGCGGCAACCATGGCAACGGTAGGACTTCCGGAAATGAAGAAATTTCAATATGGAGACGAGCTAGCTGCAGGTTCGGTGGCCTCCGGTGGAGGACTTGGTATGATCATGCCTCCAAGTGTTGTGTTGATTGTTTATGGTATTCTGACGGAACAGTCCATAGGCAAGCTGTTTATGGCCGGCATTTTACCTGCTCTGCTGGTGACCGTACTGTTTATCATAACAATCATGATCTGGTGTCATTTTGTACCTGATCAGGGGCCCAGGGGGAGAGTGTATTCCTGGAAAGAAAGATTTAAATCCCTGGGTGGCATGGGGGAGACACTTATTGTTTTTGCCCTGGTAATGGGCGGATTGTTCTTTGGGTTGTTTACTCCCACTGAGGCCGCAGCGGTCGGGGTGATGGGTGTTCTTGGAGTAGCAGTCATTCGTAGACAGATCAGCTGGCAAAGATTTGTCGATGCTTTATATGAAACACTCAAGACTTCCTGTATGGTCATGATGCTGGTGGCCGGTGCAACTGTCTTTGGAAAATTTCTCGCAGTTACACGAATTCCATATGATATTGCTTCATGGATTGGGGGATTTGATCTGCCGCCTATCCTTATTCTTGGAATGGTGGTGTTTGTCTATTTTATTGGCGGATGCTTCATGGATTCCCTGGCCCTGGTGATGCTGACGGTGCCTATATTTTTCCCGTTGGTTCTCGGTCTGGGTTATGATCCGATCTGGTTTGGCATTATTATAGTAATGGTTACAGAGATGGGGGTTATCACTCCACCTGTCGGCATAAATGTCTATGTGGTCTATGGTGTCGCCAGAGGACTTCCCGGGGGTGGTATGCCCCTGGAGTCAATCTTTAAAGGTATTGCTCCTTTTATGGTTGCGGTTCTTGTCGGTACCATTATCCTGGCAATCTTTCCACAAATTATACTTGTATTACCTAATTTGATGTATTGATGATCATTGAGTTCTACCTCCGTCCCTTTAAATTGTCAGACTATGTCCTGACCTTGATCGTCCTGTGACCTGAGAATTGCATATTGCGATCACCCGAACTTGAGAAAAGAGGCTGATTATGACAGAAGTTACGATAGATCCTTATAGCGAGTTGCAAACAATTGAATTGAGCCATCCCTGGGGGCATGGAGTACCCTCCTATCCTGGGCAGGACGATGTGAAAATGTTCCGTGCTGTGAAATTTGCACAACATGGGGTGATGGCTCACCGGATCAATACAGTAATGCATACAGGAACCCATATGAATGCACCTCTGCACTTGATCCAGAAGGCGGCAGACCTGGCAAGCATCCCGGTTGACCGATTCTTTGGTAATGGCATTGTCCTTGACGTCCCCAAGAAGAGCTATGATGTAATCACTGCTGAGGATCTTGAGGAAGCAGGATCCGCGGTTCAGCAGGGTGATATCGTTGTTGTCAACTCGGGCTGGCATCATAAGTATTCGGATGCTATAGAATATTATGGAGAGTCTCCCGGCTTGTCTATAGATGCGGCCGAATGGCTGGTAAAAAAAGATTGCAAACTGGTGGCGGTAGATATGCCCCAGGTGGATCATCCTCTGGCAACCTCTTTAGGCCCCCATCGTGGAGGGCCCACGATGAACCGTCTGGTGCAGGCCTACGAGCAGGCCACTGGGCTGGATCCTGAAAAAGAACATCCCGAATGGAATGTTGCTCACAAGGTTCTCCTGGCTGCTGGAATTCCTACGATTGAACAGGTTGGCGGTGATGTTGATATACTGGCGGGCAAGCGGGCAACCTTTGCTGCAACACCCTGGAAGTTTGAATACGGTGACGCCTGTCCTGTTCGTTTTATGGCGATGATAGATCCTGCCGGTACTTACAGAATAAACTCCGGCAAATAATTAATCCAAAGGAAGAATACAATGAGCCTGGAAATATATAATTTAAGTCATGCCTTCCATCACCATATGCCGGAATGGCCATCAACCCCCAGCGTCAATGTTATTGTGGATAAATTTCATGCCAAAGACGGTGTTTCTCAGATGAGGTGGGATGGTATTATGCATCGTTGCACCCATATGGATGCACCGATTCATGTTACTGAAAATACTCCCGGTATTGGTAGCTATCCCACATGGCGCCTTTGTGGAACTGGGGTTGCCGTGTCAATCCCTAAGGGGAAATGGGGAGTAATTACCCCTGAAGATCTTGAAAATGCCACCCCGGTAATCAAAGAGGGGGACATTGTCATGATCAACACAGGCTTTCACCATAAGTGGGCCGACAGTGATGAATACTTTGCCTATGGTTGCGGCATCTCCGGTGCCGGTGCTCAATGGCTGGTTGACAAAAAAGTAAAATGTGTTGGATATGGCTGCCAGGCAAACGATCACCCCATCGCAACCAAACTGGTGGATCATGGCCTCGGACCTTCCCAACCTCATTTAATAAAAGAATACAAAGAGGCCACTGGTCGCGATCCTAAAGAGGATTTTCCCGACTGGGAGCCAGCCCATAAAACCCTCATGGTCAAAGGCGGCATCCCGGGCATTGAAAACGTCGGTGGAGATCTGGATAAGGTGACAGGCAAACGCTGTTTTTTTATGGCTTTTCCCTGGCGGTGGACTGGTGGTGACGGTTGTATTGTACGCATCCTTGCAGTGATTGACCCTGATCAGACATTTCGTTTCGAAACCGGGCAATAATCAGAATAATTGGTTTCAGTATGTCACTTGCAATATATGCAATGGTGGTAATTATTCAGGTAGATAAACAGCTAAGGGGCTGTAGGGAAATAACATGGCTGATATTGCGCTTAGATTTGGGTTGTATTTGGATGTTGTGATTGAAAAAAACCGCAGGCGTAGCTGGCTACGTTGAGGATTTTACGATTGAACAACATTCAAAGATAACCCGAAGATAAGATGCAAGATTGGCCAAGTTATTTTTTTACAGCCCCTAAGCAACCTGAACAGTTACAACTTAAGGAGAAACCAGATATGTTAAAACCTATTCAATCGATCCTGTTTGCAACAGATCTGTCTGAAAACTGTCAACCAGCCTATGAATTTACCTTATCTCTGGCAGTAAAATTTCAAGCTATTATCTATCTGCTGCATGTTATTGAACCGCTGCCTGTAAATGTTGAAGGGCGTTTAAAGGACCTGCTTGGAAAGCATCAGTGGGAAGATATGGTGAATTCTCAGCAGACCAATGTTCGCCGATCTCTTCTCGGGAAAACACCTGCCAGTACAATTGTGAAAGATGCGCTGAACAGTTTTTGTAATCAGACAGGTATTGATCAGGACGCCTGCGACTTCCAATCCAGAGAAATTATCATCAGCGATGGTGATATTGAAGATGAAATTTTGCGACATGCAGCGGAGAATGAATGTGATCTTATTGTTCTCGGGGGGCATAAAAACCTCTTTGCCAAGACATCCGTCGGCAGTACTACAAAGACTGTGCTGAAAAAAGCAAAGATTCCTGTAACAGTAGTTCCTCCAAATTCCTAACCCGAACAAATTGGAATTTTAAACAACCTTTTCCAGTTTCTTGTTTTTTTCTTATAGAAGTTCTGGAGTAAGGCCCTAACACCCATGAAATCAATTTCACAACAAAGTATGAAAGTTATGTAACAGGGAACCGGGAGAGATGTTGCCAAACGTCCTCACAGGCTGTGGCAACACCTCTCCCGGTTCCCTTTACCCTGGCAGAATGTATGACTTTCATATAAAAAAGCAGGGAAGCAAATGAAAATTGCAGAAAAGGGAAGCAGAGTAAAGATAGTTTTTGCCATCAGGCTTGATGATGGGAGTGTAGTGGGAGATTCAGCGGAGAAATCTGAGCTCGCGTTTATCATAGGGAAAGGCCAGGTTCTTAAAATCCTTGAGGATAATGTGTCCGGTATGAGAGTGAATGAAACAAAAGAGATAAAAATCACGCCGGCAGAGGGGTATGGTGAGTATAACAAAGAGCTGGTACTTAGAATTGACAGGGATGAGTTTCCCCCGGATGTGGAATTAAAACCCGGCCGTACGGTTCAATACCAGAACAGGGATGGGGAGAGAGTGAATTTAGTTGTGAATGATTTAGATGAGAAAACCGTAACCGTTGACGCCAATCATCCGCTGGCTGGACTCAATTTGATCTATGAGGTGGAGTTGATAGCTGTTAATTGAGAATGGTGTCGTATCCTTCTGTAGTTGCCGGCTGAAAGAGGCGGTATCTGAAATTCTTCAGATACCGCCTCTTTTTACGACGTTATTACATTTCCATGGGAATATCACCAAGCCCACGATCAATATCGGTCATGATGCCGGTAATAGTTTTGCTGGCACTATCTTTTTCCAGAGTCAGGGTATATGTTCTGTCGTCCTCCAGTTCCTTAAACCAGAAATCACCAAAATTATTCGTTGCTTCCGTGAAAATTGCTCCGGACTCGTCATCTTTCATGGTGCATGTCGCGCCGATGATAACCTCTTTTGCAGCCGGATCATAAAGTGTACCGGCAATGAACTTTTTAGGCAGTGATTTATAATAAACCCGCGCCTTTGTACCTGCTTCAGGGTTAATAATTTCGGCTTCACTTATAAAATCTTTAAAATCTTCTTCTTCACCAAAACGAAGGGCCTCGGTGGGGCACTGGTCAACACAGCGGGGTACCGTCCACTCCGGATCATTATCAAGAAGATGGGTACAGCCGGTACATTTCTGGGCGATGTTCAGCTGCTCGTTAAAGAAAATTGAATTATGAGGGCATGTATCAGCACAAATCTTGCAGCCAGTGCATTTTACAGGGTCAATGACCACTATACCGTCATCACGTTTATAGATTGCATCAACCTTGCAATCTTCAATACAGGGAGCATCATCACAGTGATTGCACATAAGGGGAGTATAGGTAACTTTGACGTGGGGCACATGGCCGCGTACCTCCTCGGTCAATCCAATCCAGAATTGACCTGTGTCCGGCTGAGGCTTGGCATACGGAGTCCAGTCATTTGTCACATGCTCATCTTTGCATGCAATCTGGCAGCAGTAGCAGCCGTTACAAAGAGACAG
>DEIL01000194.1 GCA_002352445.1 Desulfobulbaceae bacterium UBA2775 | reverse complement strand
TTGGACTTTTTACAACGCCATCAACCTTCCCGGAAGGTAAGATTCTTAAATGGAATGGAAAAATGAAAAAATATCCATCGATTGATCTGGGAAGATGTAATGAATGTATGGGATGTGTAGAGGTTGCACCTCATATTTTCAGGTATAATAAATTGATAGGTTATATGGAAGTTATAGAGCTGGATGAATATTCCCAGGAAGATGTTGAGGAGGCGATGAAAAATTGTCCGGAAGATTGCATCTCCTGGGAGGATTGAATCAGTGAGGAGTCGATAAAATATGATCATTCTGCTAGGGTGTCGCTAACTTATGGATATTCCTTTTCAAATTACTTCCTCCTTTACCCCCTCCGGTGATCAGCCCGAGGCGATCAGCAGGCTGGTTAAAAGCGTGGAAGCCGGCGTTAGAGGTCAGGTTCTACTTGGTGTGACCGGATCCGGTAAAACGTTTACTATCGCAAATGTGATCCAGCAGGTTCAGAGACCGGCCCTGGTAATTGCGCCCAACAAAACTCTGGCAGCGCAACTCTTCAGTGAATTCAAGGAGCTTTTTCCCAATAACGGGGTGGAGTACTTTGTCTCTTATTACGACTACTACCAGCCCGAAGCGTATATCCCTCAATCTGACAGTTATATAGAAAAGGACTCTTCCATTAATGATGCAATTGATAAAATGCGTCATTCAGCGACACGTTCTCTGTTGACCAGGAGGGATGTTCTTATTGTTGCCTCTGTCTCGTGTATATATGGTCTGGGTTCACCCGATGAATACAAAAACATGCATCTGTTTCTTCAGGTGAACGAAGAATATCCGATGGAGAGTGTTCAGCGAAGACTGGTTTTCATGCAATATGAGAGAAATGATGTCTCGTTTCACAGGGGAACTTTCCGAGTGCGTGGGGATGTAATTGACATATTTCCTGTTCATGAGGAGGAACGAGCGATACGGCTGGAGTTTTACGGGGATACGGTTGAGTCGATCACTGTCGTGGATCCTCTGCGAGGTGTTGTTCTTGAACGACTTGAGGAATATACTGTTTTCCCGGGGAGTCACTTCGTTACCTCGAAGGACAGGCTGCAGATTGCTAACAGAACAATCAAAGAAGAATTGAAGGAACGGCTGCACTATTTTCAGGATGCAAACAGGCTGGTGGAGGGACAGCGGCTGGAGCAGCGCACCATGTTTGACCTGGAAATGATACAGGAATTGGGGTATTGCACCGGTATTGAAAATTACAGTCGCCATTTAACTGGTAAGCCTACCGGTGCACCTCCCCCCAATCTGCTGGATTACTTCCCGGAAGATTATCTGCTGTTTCTCGATGAAAGTCATATAGGAATCGGTCAACTGAACGGGATGTATAATGGGGACAGATCCAGGAAGACCACACTGGTCGATTTTGGTTTTCGCCTGCCCTCGGCACTGGATAATCGTCCCCTTCGTTTTGATGAGTTTGAGAAGAGGATTAATCAGGTTATTTATGTTTCTGCAACACCCGGCCCCTATGAGCTTGACCAGGCTGGAGACAGGGTTGTTGAACAGGTCATTCGTCCAACAGGTCTTCTTGACCCCCGGATTGAGGTGCGACCAGCAACCAGTCAGGTTGATGATCTGCTGGAGGAGATACGTCTTCGGTCGGAACAGGGCGAGGCGGTTTTGGTCACAACCCTGACAAAACGTATGGCGGAAGATTTGACCGATTACTATGAAAAACTTGATATACGAGTTCGATATCTGCATTCCGACATTAAAACACTGGATCGTGTAGAGCTGATCCGAGACCTGAGAAATGGCGAGTATAATGTTTTGATCGGCATAAATCTTCTGCGTGAGGGATTGGATATACCGGAGGTTTCACTGGTTGCAATCCTTGATGCGGATAAGGAGGGGTTTCTGCGTTCAGAGAGATCGCTTATCCAGACCTGCGGTCGGGCAGCGCGTAATGTAGATGGTCTGGTTATCATGTATGCTGATGTTATTACAGGCTCAATGCAATATACCATCGATGAAACCAAGAGGAGACGGAAGATTCAACAGAAGTATAATCAGGAAAACGCTATTATACCCAAAACCATAATTTCCAAGGTTAAAAATACGTTGCAGCAGCATCTGTATAATTCGGGGTATGTTTCCGATGACTATCAGGAGACGTTGCTGCAGGCTGCCGAGGAGTTTCCCGAGTATCATAGTGTGAAAGATCTTGAAAAAGAAATTAGCCGCCTGGAAGCAGAGATGCATCAGGCGGCGGTAGAACTTGCATTTGAGAAGGCCGCGGAGTTGCGGGATCGCATTAAAAAGATTCGTCTCCTGGAGATTGAGGTGGGATGAAAAGTAAATTGCTACATACTCTGTCCCTGGCCGTTGTCCCATGGTTCCTTGCCCGGTTAATGCGATTATGGTTCGCTACGTGCAGGGTGGAGGTTCATAATGAAGAGTATCTAAGGTCTTCATACGGATCGGAGAAGGCTGTTGTTGCATCTTTCTGGCATTATACTATCATTTATCTCTTTTATTTTGTAAGAAAATACCCTGCTACCGCCATGGTAAGTGCCAGTGAGGATGGTGATTATATAGCCGGGTTAGCCGGACAGCTCGGCTTTAATGTTGTCCGCGGCTCGAGTAACAACAGGGGGGTTGGAGCACTCAAGAAACTGATGCGGGCGGTTCGAAACGGTGAGAATAGTGCCATTGTTGCAGATGGTTCCCAGGGGCCAGTACGGATAGCCCAGCCGGGTGCGGTTCTTCTGGCTTCCAGGACCGGAGTGCCGATGCTGCCTATGGCATGGTCGGCTTCCCGCTACATGACAATTAAGTCATGGGATAAGACTGCGGTTCCAATGCCTTTTTCGAGGATCGATTTTTATTATGGAGAACTAATTTTTGTACCTCGAAAGGCGAATGGCGATGAAATAGAGCGGTATCGGTTGCAGCTTGAGCAGAGTTTAAATGCGCTTTATACTACTGCATGGGGGAGTTATGATAAATTGGAACATTAATGATGGCGTCGTAGAAATTCTTCATCCGGAGTCTTGCAGGCTATGGATCGGAGTCTCGTATGCTCGCTCACCTGTTATGGCAACACCCCTCCGAATCCCTATCCTCCCGAATAGTACAGGACTTTTATATAAATTCATTATTGGATGAAGAGTTACAGAAAGATATGAAAGGAAAGAAAGGACTTGTTGTTGCCGGTCTTGCCGGAGGATCAGGTAAGAGTGTAGTCTCTGTCGGCCTGACCGCCGCATTCGCCAGACGTGGTAAAGGTGTTGCCCCGTTTAAAAAGGGACCAGACTATATAGATGCAGGGTGGCTGCAGCTTGCTGCAGGAAACAAATGCTATAATCTTGACCCCTATCTCATGTCTCACGAGGCTATCACCACATCTTTTTTTAACCGGTCGCAAGGCGCTGATGTAGTGATCCTGGAGGGAAATCGGGGGATATTTGACGGGGTTAACGTGGAAGGAGGGTACTCTACTGCGGATTTAGCAGTACTGCTTAGTATGCCTGTTCTTCTGGTTGTCAACTGCACTAAGACTACCCGGACAGTTGCAGCACTGGTTCTGGGGTGTCTGCAGTTTGATAAAAGGGTTGATATACGAGGTGTTGTTCTTAACCAGATAGCGACTCAGCGTCAGAGACGTCTTATCACTGAAGCTGTTGAGCATTACACTGATCTTCCCGTACTGGGTGCAGTTCCCCGTCTTAAGAGAGATATTTTCCCCATGCGTCACCTGGGGATGATTCCGCATCAGGAGTATGTTGGCAGTAACCAGGCACTTGACTTCCTTGCTAACTTGATTGAGGAAAATGTTGATCTTACAAGAGTAGGGCAACTCATGGCAGCTGTTCCGGATGGTGTCTACTCTGCACCGGCAATTGCGCAGTCAGGAAAAAAAGAGAAGGTGCGAATTGGTATCTTGCAGGATGCTGCTTTCCAGTTTTATTATTCGGAAAATTTTGAGGCTCTTGAAAGGTGTGGAGCCGAACTCATCTATATAAATGCGTTGACCGATCAGGATTTACCTGAACTCGACGGTCTTTATATCGGGGGCGGATTTCCTGAAACCAGTGCAAAAGACCTGGCCGCAAACGGGAGCTTTCGAAGAGCAGTGAAAGATGCTGCTGAAGCGGGGCTGCCGGTTTATGCTGAATGTGGTGGGCTGATCTATCTTGGCCGTTCAATTATAATTGGAGATGAGGAGTATCCCCTCACGGATGTATTTCCTGTTCGTTTTGGTATGTCCGAGAAACCTCAGGCCCATGGTTATTCAATATTTAAGGCTGAAGCTGAGAACCCTTTTTATCCTGTGGGCCTGGAGGTTAAAGGTCATGAGTTCCGTTATTCAACTATTATTGACTGGCAGGGAAGTGAGGGTCAACTGGTATTGAAAATGAAACGGGGGAGGGGGTTTATGCACGGACGTGACGGATTAGTAAGGAAAAATGTGTTTGCTCTTTATACCCATGTGCATGCCGATGGGACTGCTGAATGGGCGGAAGGATTTATCCGCAGATGCCGGTTGTCAAGGTGAAATAACAACAATTACTCCGGCATACGGTATGTGCTAGTTGACACTCTGTGAACCTAGAACCTTTATATTTATCTCGCGCTGCTTCTCTTCACTTGGGGCTGGTTCGACCCAGTGTATAAATGATTCACTTACCCTCATGAAATCGCCGTTATCCTCTTTGCATTTGTCACATATGCTTTCAGCGTGATCACGATAGATAATAACTTTGGATGCAGGATCACCTGTTTTTGATACGGCCGCCATTTTTCTGCAGCCGCATTCCAGTCGTATAACTACAACACCTATACCGTCCGGGCTTCCCTCGAGTATGCCCTCGATCATTGCTCTTTCACGTTTTTCTGCCTGCAGTACTTTTTTCGATTTTTTCTTTTTTTCGGACATGTTTTTTTAATGGTTATGAATTTGGTGAAGGTAGTTACACCTCTCAG
>DEIL01000104.1:11569-12565 GCA_002352445.1 Desulfobulbaceae bacterium UBA2775 | reverse complement strand
GTTTTTCCATTTAAGGAGTTAGCGGGAGCCAGGGATTGGGTTACAAGTAGGGCCTGAATATGAACATACGCTGCGATTATCAATATTGGATTTGGAACCAAATGACCGGTTGCAAAGATTAGGAGGGCGTTACACCTGATATGAAACTCATATTTTTTTTCTTGGTTGTCGGGGCAGGGGTCTTTGCTGTTAAATTGTTTTTAAAGGGTCGCAGCAATCTCAGACGTCGGGAATTGTTAAATACACCTTTTCCTCAGGCATGGTCTTTAATCTTAAAAAATAATCTTCCACCCTATCAAATGATGCCTCCGGAGCTACAAAAACAGCTTCGTGAATATATCAGGATATTTATTGGAGAAAAATCTTTTGAGGGGTGCGGCGGACTGATCCTCACCGATGAAATCAAAGTTACTATTGCTGCCCAGGCCAGTATGCTTCTGCTTAACCGAAAGTGTGAATGCTACCCGAAACTGTATTCCATACTGGTTTATCCCAGTACATATGTGGCAGGAGCCCGTGACAGTCTTGCACTGCCTCCAACGGACTCCTCTGTTCGTCTTGGTGAATCATGGAGCCATGGTGCTGTAGTTTTGGCATGGGACAGTGTCAAAGGCGGGGCAATGAATTTTCGTGATGGCCATAATGTGACGATGCATGAATTTGCTCATCAGCTTGATCAGGAAGATGGCAGGGGTGATGGGGTTCCGATACTCGGGACACGTTCAGCCTATTCGGCCTGGTCCAGAGTTTTTTCCGAAGAATATGAATCTCTTCAACGCAAAACAGAGGCAGGAAAAAAGAGCCTGATGGATAAATACGGCGCTACTGATCCTGCCGAGTTTTTTGCTGTTGCCACCGAAACATTTTTTGAGAAACCAGTGCAGTTAAAGAAAAGACATCCGGAGCTGTATCATGAACTGCAGAGTTTTTATCTGGTGAGCCCTGACGAGTGGTAAAATCGTTGTCGTTCAAAACTGCTGTATCCGGATGCCTTGT
>DEIL01000104.1:0-11530 GCA_002352445.1 Desulfobulbaceae bacterium UBA2775 | reverse complement strand
GCAAGAATATCGTTTTCACTCAACTCCGTCTCCAAGGTAGTGTGCCTGGAGTTAATCATCAGGACACCGATCTCTTCGCGATTAATTCCCAGGACATCGACAATATTACCGACGGTTGTTCCTTTTTCAAGGTCCCGGTTCTCAAGTTTGAACCGGGACTCGCGAAAAAAGGCGAAGAGTTTGACCGTAACTTTCATTTAGAAATCCCAGAAAGTCGCCATCTCTTCATCGGTGAAATCGAATACAACATTGTGCGGTGGCAACGGTTCAGTATAAAAGAAATCCGGCAACCTGTCATCTGCTGCAGTGAATCCAGCAGCCAGGTTGAACCCTCGTTCTGTTTTAAGGATAGACTGGCCCAGGGCAACCACATCATCTCCGGTTAATGCAATACCAAACCTTGCATTGAGAAGATCAATCAATGCCGGGAGACATTTCTCATCATCAAGTGCCGCGAAGGCGATAAAGAGGCACATGCCTGTGGAGTCGATTGCCGCTGTGGCAACCTGCAGATTTCTGGAGAGCTCAATTTGACCTTCTTTGCTCATTGGGTCAACATTACCGCCAACACCCAGAATATTTGCAGTGACTGCGTAGCCCATGGTATGGTCGGCACCCTGGGTAGAGGTGGCATAGGTAATTCCCATCCCTTTAATGGATCGTGGATCATAGGCAGGAATCGCCTGGTTCTTGACTACAGGGACTCTGGTTACACCATAGGCACGACCGACGGAACCTGTTCCGTTTCCTATTATGCGTCCAAGTCCTGTCCCTTTTGTCACTTCTTCCTGTAAGATTCTGCAGATCCCGGCCCCGTCACCAAACTCCAGTACGCCGGCTTCCATGGCAACACCAAATGCAACAGAGGTTTCAATGGTATCAATGCCGATATCATCCATGATTCTGTCTGCCTCGGCGATCTGATCAAGATTATCTACACAGCAGTCAGCCCCCATGGCCCAGATTGATTCATATTCAAATCCGGCGGTGAGTTTTTCTCCTTTGGCGTCATTGTATATCTGAGAACACTGGATGACACAGCCGGCATGGCAGTTATGCCTGGGTTTCCCTCCACGCTCAACAATGATGTCATGCATGGTCTCGCCGGAAATGGCCTCATGCCCTTCAAACTGCCCGGCAGTAAAATTTTTAGTAGGCAGGCTGCCTGCTTCATTGATTACATTTACAAGTACATTCGTGCCATATTGGCCAAGGCCTGCAGTTAACGGGTGATCCATGAGTGCTTTGGCAAAGACTCTATTTGCTTCTTTGAATTTTTCAGGTTCAGCGATTTCGACTTTACCGTCTTTGGGATCGATGGTGATAAACTTGATCTTTTTAGAACCCATAACGGCACCTAGACCACCCCGGCCGCTTGATCTCAGATTACCATCCGGATCCTTAATGGAGACATTGGCACTGCACATCTTCATCTCACCTGCCTGGCCGATTGTCAGGATAGCGGGACTGCCTTCAAGGCGATCAGCAAGGGTCTCAAGAACGGCGAAGTTTCCTTTACCCGGTAGTTCAGTTTCCTCATTTATGGTAATAGACTCAGGGGTCAGTGCAATGGAGTACCAACCATCTTTCTCGGGTAACCCTTCAACTATAAGTGCTTTACAGCCTGCCTTTGCAAGGATTTGTGCAGCAGTGCCTCCGGCATTGGATTCTTTAATGGTTCCTGTTAAAGGACTTTTGGCACCAATGGAGAGTCGGCCTGAGTTTGCTGCAATTGTACCGGATAGAAGGCCGGGAGCAATAACAAGTTTATTTTTTGGTCCCAGTGGATGACATGTAGGTTCCACTTCTGCTGCTACGATCGTGGAGGTGAGTCCACGGCCTCCATGACCTGCCCAGCTTTCTGGAACGTCTTCTATAGAGGTGGTGAGGGTAGACATATTGACCCGAAAAATTTTATTTGCCATAATTTTCTCCTTTAGTTAGTTTTTTGCTGCTCATACATAACATTACCGCAATCCCGAAGGTTATATCCACCGAGGGAAAGAATAAGGTCGTGAAATTCATCATTTGTTTTGATAAGTTTAAGTACAGCATCTACTTTTAGGTCATTCTGGAAAGAGGTTGGAACGATGAGGTCATATCGTTCTTCTGCTACCGGCACGAAATCGAGATCCAGGGCATTGGCTGCGGCACGGATACCAAGACCGGCATCTACACTGCCATTTACAACAGAAGCAGCAACAGACATATGGGTATATTCTTCATGGCCGTACCCTTGAATTTTCCCCGGATCTATACCTTCATCTGATAAAATTTTATCGGTCAACAACCTGGTTCCAGCTCCGTTCTGCCGGTTGATGAACATATAACCGTTTTCAGCCAGGTCAGAAAACCCCTGGATCTTTTTCGGATTGCCTTTGGCCACAATTAGTCCCTGCTCCCGGTAACAGAGGTTGATCAGTTGCAGGGGAACACCCTTTAAAAACCGTTTAATGAACGAGACATTGTATTCACCGGTCTCCTCATCAAGAAGATGACAGCCGGCAATATGTGCCTCGCCACGTCTGATGGCCATGATGCCGCCCATGGAACCGACATGGGCGGAGGAAATTCGGATAATTGGACGCTGCTTATGCAGTTGATTAGCGAGGAGGTCAAGAATATTGTCGTGACTGCCTATAAACACAAGGGTTGCATCAATCTCATTTTGGGAACGCAGCAGTTCAACACGAACTTTTTCGCCACCGCCGACCCCCTCACTGCCTGCAGGGATGGTGAGCAGTGCATCCCCTCTGACAAGAGACATTACAGTTCCGGCACCTTTACCGGAGGGTGTAGCCATCAGGTTGTCCCCAACTTTGCCAAGGGTTATCTGCACAAACTGGTCAACTCCCATGGTGGAATGGAGCGGTCTTGACATTATGGCATCAACAATTTGAGCTTCAGGCAGAGGTCTTCCCATAAAAGCAGAAATCATTTCCTGCACAAAGAGGCGCATTGTAAGAAGGGCGGAGACAGGGTACCCGGGCAAACCAATAACCGGGGTGTTGCCAATCATTGCAAGGATGACCGGCTTTCCCGGTTTAATTGCCACCCCGTGAACGATCACTTTCCCTATTTCAGCCAGCACCTTTGCACTGTAGTCTTTGGTTCCGGCGGAGGCCCCTGCATTAAGGATAACGATATCATTTTCTTCAGCCGCTGTTGTAATTGCCAGCTTAAGTTTTTCCTGGTCATCAAGAACCGGCAGGCCCCGGGTTGCTATTGCTCCCCACTCATTAAGGTAGCCAGTCAGGATACGTGAGTTGAATTCAATGATATTGCCGGGCTTTGGGGGTTGATCCGGTTGAATCAGTTCACTTCCTGTGGGGATAACATGGGCTTTTGGTGGGCGCACCACTTTAATTTCAGTCACCCCGGTGGCGAGCATAGCTCCCTGATCGATGGGGCGAATTGCATGGCCTTCCGGTAAAATTAACTCAGTGGCAACAAGATCCTCACCGATGGTACGAACATGCTGCCAGGGGGTGGCCGGCATATGAAGTTCTATTTCGTCTTCTGCAACCTGGTGCACATCCTCAATCATCACCACTGCGTTAAATCCGTCAGGGATAGCGTTTCCGGTATTGACAGGGATGTATCGCTCTTTTTTCAGCCGCACAGGCGAAACCTCGGTGGCCGAGCTGAGATCACTGAACTGAACAGCTATGCCATCCATGGCTGCTGCATTATAGGATGGCGATGATCTGAAGGCAAAAACAGGTTCAGCTGTAATTCTGCCCAGGCAATCATCCACCGCAACGAGTTCGACAGGTTTTTTTAAGAGGAACCGGTGATCATGGAGTGTCTTTTGCCAGATCTCCTTTGCTTCAGAGAGGGGCATATTTGGTACATAAATATTGCGTTTATTCATTTATGACAATCTCGTAAAAACCCTAGATGTTGGATGGCTAAGTAAAAAACTTCATATGCAGCAACGAAGCAGATGGAGAGTTTTTACGACGCCATCATTGATAAAAAAATACCTTAACGTTAGTCCCTTCGGAAACACCCTGGCTGTCCTCTTCAATAGTGAAGTATCCATGGGCCCGGGAGAGAGTTGAAATAGACCCGGATTTACCCATAATAGGATCTGCAGTCCAGGTATCGTTATCATATTGCAGTTTTACCCGCACAAGATCTCTTCTGCCTGGAGCAGAGTTGATATTTCGGCTCAGTCTTGCAGAGAGCGTTGCCGGTGGCAGTTCCACCTTATTCTTAATACCGCTCAACTTAAGGATGGCCGGCAGTACAAAAAGATCAAAGCAGACAAGTGCGGAAACAGGATGCCCGGGGAGTCCAAAGACAGGCGTGGTCTTACTTAAACCCATGAGTATTGGTTTCCCTGGTTTCAAGGCAACCCCATGGATGAATATCCCTGGAGGACCAAGGGCTTCGACAGCCTGCTCTCCAAGATCTCGTACACCGACGGAACTGCCACCTGAAAAGAGCACAATGTCGTTTTCCTGAACTGCCTTCTCCAAAGCTGGAAAAAATATGTCAAATTTGTCTGATACAATACCATAATCAACGCATAATCCACCTGCACGTTTGATCATTCCTGCAAGTGTTATTGAGTTGATATTACGGATCTGGCCGGGAAGGGGGTTGTCACCATAGGGAACTATCTCATCGCCGGTAGAAACTATGCCGACACTAACTTTTTTAAACACTGAAACTTCAGCAATTCCCAATCCTGCAAGAAGCCCGATATCCTGCGGGCGCAGCAAGTGACCGGCCGGGAGTGCTTCGGCATTTCTGGAAATATCCTCTCCTCTCTGGATAAGGTTTGTACCTTCACCAATTCCTTTGACAATTTCAATCATGGTGTCGTCAACGGGCACTGTATGTTCAAACATGACAACACTGTTTGCGCCGTGAGGCAGCAGACCACCGGTAGGAATCTTATGACAACAACCTTTTTCAACTTCACCGACGGGCTCTTCACCCATTATGACCTCTCCTGTTATGTTCAGATAACAGGGCATGGTCTGGCTGGCCCCAAAGGTGTCAGCAGCACGGACCGCATACCCGTCCATGGTCGACCGGGCTGCAGCAGGAAGATCCTCTGGTGAAATGACCGGTTCCCCAAGAATTCGGTCTAATGCCAGATCCAGAGAAACAGTTTCACTCTCCGGAACAATGGTATTGAGTTGATCCATCAGGATTTGAACTGCCTGGTCAACAGGCGTAAGACCCGAACGGCCGAGCATATCTTTGGTAGCTATTGATTCAACCATGAGTCGTACTGATTTTAAGTTTAATTTTTTTTGTGTCGGCCAGAAGTGCAGTCAGATCTTTCTTATTAACAATGCTGTTTGCAAGAGATACCTGCTTAATTTTTTCAAGCAGCGTATCCCTTTTTGCAAGAAAGTCAACAAACTGCCGGGATGTTATAGAGACACCCATTTGAAGGAGTCCCGGCCCTCTTTCCAGGGCTATACTGTTGAAGAGCTTAAGGGTGACGGTTAAAGGTCTATTTTTAATTTCTTTCGACACTTTTTTATCAGGCTGTGTTCTCAATCCAGCATGGAAACTGTTTCGTCTGAATATGGCACCAGCAAGACCGGGCATAGCTGCGGAAAGTGCAAGAACAGGATTCTTACCTCTTAGCGGGGTGGTGAGGTCATCGACGGCTGTACCGTTTAAAAAAATAGTCTGGACAACATCGGAAATATAATCCAGAGTAAAACCGGGCAACCTGTTTAAAAAAAGGGCCATAGTTTCGCCCTCACTGCCCTTTATTTCTACACCGGATTGTAATAGAGTGGTGTAGAAAGGCAGATCCTGCGGGTCAAGTGTGAGAATGAGTTCAGGTTTTGTTGGTTGGTTGTCCATGGCATAACTATCTAATATTTTAGTACCTTACTCCTGAATTTCTGTTATAAAAAAAGAGATAAGTGTAGACTTCCAGAGTTTAAACCACAGAGTTCACAGAGAACACAGAGGAGAGAAAAAGAAATGCTTTTTCTCTGTGCTCTCTGTGAACTCTGTGGTGAGATAATGTACCTTTTGGGTTGCGGGTGTCGCCCACTTTGTTTTTTACAACGCCATCATCAGTTAATCTTTTTAAAATTGCAACAGTGAAACTTCATCTCAAGTTATCATCTTAAGGTACAAGGCCCAATATAGCAAAATTAAAGCGGTTTGCTGATAAAAAATACTGATATAAATTTTGATGGCGTCGTAAAAAGCTCCCTGCTCCGTCATTCCCGCCTGCGCGGGAATGACGGAATGGCGAAATATTTGGGTTTTTACGAGACCATCAATCTTTAGTATTGTTCAAGAGGAAAAAATATGACCACACAAACCCTGACACCTCTTTCCGGATATAAACAGTTCCCAGGCCCTGTAGTCGCAGTTATTATGGATGGTGTCGGCATAGGGCCCGGAGATGAAAGTGATGGCGTTTATATGGCAAACAGCCCGACACTTGACCTGTTGTTTGCCGAACCCTTAATGACAACACTCAAGGCCCATGGCAGTGCTGTCGGCTTGCCGTCGGAAAAGGATATGGGAAATTCCGAGGTTGGCCATAATGCGTTGGGGGGTGGAAGGATTTTTCACCAGGGAGCTCAACTGGTAAATGAAGCAATAGCGTCCGGTTCCGCGTTTTCAGGAAGTGGCTGGGCCGGTGTGATAAAAAGTGCACAAAATGGTGGAACAGTTCATTTCATAGGTCTGGTATCAGACGGCAATGTACATAGCCATATAAACCAGCTGTATGGTCTGCTTGAGCGGTGTTCTGTTGAATCATTCAGCAGGGTAAGGGTGCATGCTCTGCTTGATGGTCGTGATGTGGATCCCAAAAGTGCACTGAAATATATTCGTCCACTGGAGCAGAAACTGGAGCAGCTTTCAGCAGGGGGCAGTGATTATCGAATAGGTTCAGGCGGTGGACGGATGGTTACCACGATGGATCGTTATAATGCCAACTGGGATGTAGTTGAAAAAGGCTGGAAGGCACATGTGCTTGGAGAGGGACGTCATTTTGATTCCGCCTCCGTTGCAATTGAAACCTATTATGCTGAAGATTCTGAAATAATGGATCAGTATATGGACAGTTTTGTGGTTGTCGAAAATGGTAGCCCGGTGGGCACAATTGAAGATGGAGATACGGTAATCCTGTTTAATTTCCGTGGAGACCGGGCAATTGAAATTTCCCGTGCTTTTGAGGACGATAATTTTGCAGAATTTGACAGGGTCAGGTTTCCTGAAGTATTTTATGCCGGTATCATGCAGTATGACGGAGATGAAAAGATACCTGGACACTACCTGGTGGATCCTCCTGCAATAGATAATACCCTTGGTCAATACCTTTGTGCAGCGGAGGTTACCTCTTATGCTATTTCCGAGACGCAGAAATATGGTCATGTGACCTATTTCTGGAACGGTAACAAGTCAGGATATATTGACCGGGAACTTGAAAAATATGTAGAAGTTCCATCTGATAAGGTTACTTTTGATCAGCGTCCCTGGATGAAGGCTGCAGAAATTACAGATAAAGTAATTGAAGCTATCCAGAGTGGCGAATATAAGTTTATTCGTTTGAACTTTGCTAATGGCGATATGGTAGGGCATACCGGTTTTCCTGCTTCAATACGAATTGCTGTTGAAACCGTTGATCTCTGTCTCAAACGATTGCTGGACGCCATAAGAGACGCAAGGGGTGTTGCAGTTATTACCGCTGATCATGGCAATGCGGATTGCATGTGGAAGGAAAAGGACGGCAGGATTATTCCGATGGTGGCGCATACCCTGAATCCGGTTCCTTTTATTGTGAAGGACTTCAGCGGATCAAACAGTTTTGTATTGACGGATGTAAAGCAGCCGGGACTGGCAAACTTTGCCGCAACCATATGTACGATTCTTGGCTATCAACAGCCGGAGGAATATGAACCGACTCTCCTGAAAATTTAAAAAGTAGAATAATATGACTGAACGAATGAGTAAATCTGCCAGAAAGAGAATCTTCAAGCAGGAAGAGGAAGCCGCAGAACAGATTGCGCTTCTATCAGACAAAGACCTTAAAAATTTTCCGGGCAGCCAGGATGTAAAAGATCAGGTTATAAAATGTAGAGTCTTGAAAGGCGGGTCAAGAAAAAGACAGATAAAATATGTTGCAAAGGTGATGCGGCAAGGTTCTATGGATGAAATCTTAGACTATCTGGCAGAAAAAAAAGGATCCAGGCTGAAGAGCAACAGGTTACACAGCGAAGCGGAAAGGCTGCGTGATGTGATCATCAATGAAGCGCTTGACGATCACCAGCACTGTCTGCAGAATGGGACCGAGTGGGAACCGGACTGGGACGGAGAGGAAATTGATGCAGTTGTGAAGAGATACCCGCTTGACGAGGGTGATTTGAGAAAGTCTGTATTTCAATATACCAGGACGCGTATTCATACCCATTATCGTGAGATTTTTAGAATACTCAAAGCAGCTGTTGAAAAAGAGGAATTTCAACAGAGAATGATTTGACTTTTAAATTGCAGGACAGTGTGAAGAGGAGGTATGAATGTCTATAAGATTGCTTGCTGTTGAACTCTATCGTGCCCAGCAAAAAGTAGATAGGATTCAAAAAGAGATCGATAAAGCGGACTATAAAGAACAGGAGTCCTTGCAGGATGAGCTGAGAATTGCCGGGAAAGAACTGCAGATGCTGCGTAAAATGCTTGATGGAAGAAAGGAGTCAGGTTCCTTTAGAAAAAAGTTTAGTACCTTACTCTAGAACTTCTGTCATAAAAAACAAGAAACTGAGGAATGTATATTGAAATTATGTGGTTGTATTCACCACCGAGGTACTTATCCAAGCATTCTAAAAGTTCCGATTTATTCGGATTAGTAGTTTCTCATGATAGTAACCTTATCGCACTTCGTCACTGTCAACATATGCGTACGCACTATGCTTATGTATTGACTCGAAGCTCTCCACACTTGCTGAAAACCAGGTGATATCAGGGTTTTCAAGTGCCAGTACGGCAACTTTGCGGACTACATCTTCCACAAACATGGGATTGTTAAAAGCCTTTTCCGTCACATATTTTTCGTCCGGGCGTTTTAGAAGAGCGTAGAGTTCGCATGATGCGGATTCTTCAACCATTGAAATCAGATCTTCAACCCAGATAAAATTATTAAATTTAACATTGAGTGTCACCTCAGCACGCTGGTTATGGGCACCACCCGCACTGATTTCTTTTGAACAGGGACAAAGGGTTGTAACCGGCACACAAACAGAGAGGATAAATTTTTCATCGCTGCCGATTCCTCCGGAAAAGGTGCAACTATACTCCATCAGGCTATGGGTGTTACTGATCGGGGCTTTTTTGTTGATGAAATAGGGAAATGACATCTCCAGTCGGACACTTTTCGCCTGTAGCTCCTCTTTGACTTTGGAAAGGATGGAAGAAAAGCTGGTAACAGAGATTTCCTCCAGCGAGTTGTTGAGTATAGATATAAACGTTTCTACACAGTTATCAGTATGACCGTCTGCAAGTCTGGCCTGCATAGAGATTGTTGCAATGGTGTTTTGAAGCTGCCCGCTTTTTTCTTTAACGCGTACGGGTGTTTTAATATCTTTTAGACCGACCGTCTGGATGTGCATTATTTTGCTCAATAAAAAAGATGTTGGTTAATTGCTCAGCCACCACTTTTTTCATGCGGTGAGAGGATGTTTCTCCAGAAAAAAAGAACTTATAGCAACGCACACTACTTACTCTTTTTGCCAAGATTCGACAATACTCTTTTGGCAGGATACCTTTACAGGGATTTAATATATCATGCGTTTATAAAAAAAAATGTGTATTTTGAGATAGCAGATATTTGAAAAAATTTTCTGATATTCGTTTTCACAATTTTACAATGAAGATGGCGTCGTAAAAAATCCACCAGTCCGTCACTCCCGCGCAGGCGGGAATCCAGAACGTGTTGAAATAACTAGATCGAAGTCTACGCTATCTCCCGCCTGCGCGGGAATGACGGAAAACTTGTACAATGGAGTTTTTACGAGTTCATCAATGAAAGAGACAAAAGAAAAAGTCCGTTTGGATAAATGGCTATGGGCTGCCAGATTTTTTAAGACACGTTCGCGGGCGGCACAGGCAGTAAACGGTGGCAAAGTGCATTTAAATGGCAGCCGTGTCAAAGCGGCCCGTGCTGTGAATGTGGGTGATGATTTGCTCGTATCCCGGGGAAATGTGGAGTTTAAGATTAAAGTAATGGGACTTTCTCTATATAGAAGACCGGCTGTGGAGGCTCAATTGCTTTATGATGAATATGAAGAGTCCATTCTTGCCAGAGAAGAAAATAGAGAGCTGCGAAGAATGTTTAATGTGAGTCATTCCGCACCTGCGAAAAAGCCCAACAAGCGTGATCGCCGCAAAATAAAAGAGTTTGTCAGAAAAGACTAACTGGAGATTATGATGAAGAAAATAACAAGAGCATTACTAAGCCTTACTGACAAATCCGGTATTGAGGGTTTTGCCACTGAGTTGGCAAATCTTGATATTGAGCTGCTTTCCACCGGTGGAACCGCAAAAAAACTGAGAGAGGCCGGTTTGACTGTAATGGACGTTTCAGAATTCACCGGTTTTCCTGAAATGCTAGATGGCCGGGTGAAGACCCTGCATCCTAAAGTGCACGGCGGCATCCTCAACCAGAGGGAAAATGAAGACCACCGCAAACAATGTGCTGAACATGGTTTGCAAGATATCGACCTGATAGCTGTAAACCTTTATGAATTTGAGAAAACAGTTGCCGATCCCGGTTGTACACTTGCCAATGCCATCGAAAATATTGATATAGGCGGCCCGACGATGCTGCGGGCAGCGGCAAAAAACTTTAATGATGTGACAGTGATTGTTGATCCTGCTGATTATCCCCAGGTATTAAAAGAGGTGAAGGAGACAGGCAATACCAGTTTGAATACCAGGTTCAGACTGGCGGCGAAGGTGTTTGCCCTTACATCAAGGTATGATACCGCAATTTCAAAATGGCTTGATAAAGTGGATGTTGACAACAATAGTTTTTTCTCCGGAGAATAATCATGCTAAAAATGGCAGTTTTACTTTCAGGAAGCGGGCGCACTCTTGATAATTTCCATGAGGGAATTCAGCAAGGAACCCTTGCTGGAGAGATTCAGGTGGTGATTTCAAATGTGAAAGATGTGCTGGGACTGACGAAAGCTGAAAAATACGGCTATCCTGCTTTTCATGCGGCGGATAGTGAGAAGACAAACGCGATACTGGAAAAATATGATATTGATATTATCTGCCTGGCCGGTTACCTCAAACTATACATTCCTCCTGCTGGACTTGAGCGTTCGGTAATTAATATCCATCCATCATTGATCCCTTCTTTCTGTGGAGACGGTTTTTACGGAAATGTTGTTCACAGGGCGGTCAAAGCACGAGGGTGCACTGTAAGCGGCTGTACGGTTCATTTTGCAGATGAAAACTACGATGAAGGACCGATTATTTTGCAGAAATGTGTAGAGATTGGCGACAATGATGACATTGACACCATCGCGTCTAC
>DEIL01000200.1:7911-19215 GCA_002352445.1 Desulfobulbaceae bacterium UBA2775 | reverse complement strand
CATAGTCAGGCATAACTTCACGAATAGCCTCATCCATGTAGTGGCAGATCAGGCAGTCGATTTTCTTGTACATGACTTCGACTATCATTTTCTTTGCATAAACCATAAATTTCCGAAGCTAATATTTTTTTATTATTGGCCAGGCAAGGAATCGATATTCATTTGAAGCATAGGCTGGAGTACCTCTCTGGCAGACCAATCCCCTTCAGCAACAGCCTCCTTAACTTTATCCATAGAGTCAACCTCCCCAATAAATACCACCATATTCATGTGTTCAATCTCTGCAGATTTTTTGCCACAATCCTCGAGAGTCCAGTCCCCCATGACATAGCTGAATAAATTTATCTCACCTTTCTCCTGGACAAATCCTTTGGCGCGAATAATGGAGGAAGGAAGTCTATCTGCCATACTTCTGATCTCATCGAAATCATCACCGTTCCATTTATATGCCACCGAGGCCAGCTGATCAGGCGGGGTTGATTCAAGACCCGGCTGGTCTAACATACCACTTATAAATTCATCTAGTTCCTTTGGTGATAATGTTGAAGAAGCAGTGGACAGTGTTTGCTCAATATCCTGCCTTTCAACGCTTTTAGTCTCAATAAAAGGAAAAGAATCAAGTGGGATATCTGAAAATGTCGTTTCAAAAAATCGTGGATCAGGGTGGTTGTCCCGGACAATCTGTTTTATCTTCTCAATCACATCTCTTGACACGAGATCTGTCTTATTAATGATAAAAACAGTAGATGTCGACAACTGTTTTTCCACCGAAGCAAAGGTTTCAAAGGCTTCAAGAAAATGGGCTGCGTCAATAATACAAAATTGATCTGTAAAATCAAACCGATCATTAAAAATCGGCAGTTTGAGGTCACGTTTCAAATCAGACGGATTGGCAACTCCTGTGGATTCAATTATCAGGAGATCCGGCTGAATCTTGGCATTTAACTCGTAGAGTCCCTTTATAAAATCAGTTTTGACACAAACACAGAATATCGAACCACGACTGATTTCCATCATATCGATATCATCACCTTCCACTAAAGTGCCATCGATACCTATTTCACCAAACTCGTTCATCAGGATAGTGAGTTTTAAATCTTTTGGAAAACTATCGATTATTCGGTTTAGGAAAGTCGTCTTGCCACTTCCGAGAAAACCTGTGATGAGGAGAACTGTAGTGATCCCGTTCATAATGACTCCCTGACTTTTTGTGTGCAGTAAAACGAAGGAAACCGGCAATCTGCCGGTTTCCATTCAACCCCGAAGGGTTACGCAAGGTTCACGCAATCTTCGTATTCAGACCAGCTCCTGCCTTTTTAAGATTCTCCTGAAGCTTGTCAAAGTTAAATCCGACGTCCCGCAATGAAGCAAGACGTTCCTTCACAGAGGATGGCGCACGTTCGCCCATCGCATCGATAAGCTCTTCATACTGAGGAATAATGCTCTCAAAGACAAGATCGCCTTCAATGCAGATAGAAGGGAGAACTTTCCCCTTCATTTCCATGAATTTACCAACACCTTTCTTAGTTTTGATAGACCATTCTTTATATTCAATCATCTCCTGAACATCATCAGGCAGAGCGGCAATGGATTCCATCATGTAGCCACAGGCAGCACATTGGACGCTGTCTAGAGTCAGTACATCTATTTTGATTTTTTCTGTCATTATAGTATCCTCCTTACCAAATAGTTCCACCAAGACTCAGTAATGTCCGGTTAGAAAATTGCATATGAAAAATAATTCAAAAAAAGTATAGCAGTGGGCATTTTTCCCTTGACAAAATAAAAATTTTCCGCGGTCGTGATCCTTAAAAGACTAATCTTCTAAGGAGGTTACAGCGATGCCCGTAAAATTATACTCTCGGTGCCATATAGCGCCGACACAGAGGCAATTACTCAAGCCATTACAGCTGATCTTGATTAAAGCACCACCGCTCAGGTCAAGATCAAACAAACCACTGGCCATGAACACTGAAAAATTACTCAATATTTTAACCTACTAGCATTTGCAGGACTTTTCATCAGGCAGAGAATTGATTCAAACTCTGCAGGAAGATGACTATGCCAGACAATTTGTTGCACCTGCGGGTGGCATTAAACACTCTACCTTTTTTGATACTGTTAATGATCGTGGAGTAGAGCAGCTTCTTTTTGTGTTTACTGAACTACAGAAACAGGCGGCAGGAATCCTGCCGTCACAATATTTAGAGCTTGGTGATCTTGTTGCCATCGATGGATCTCTTATAGACGCAGTGCTTTCCATGCACTGGGCAGGATATCGAACAAATTCCAAAAAAGCAAAATTACACTTTGGTCTTGACCTGAACCATGGCATTCCACGTAAACTCTTTTTAACTGAGGGCAATGGAGCCGAAAGACCCTTTGTCAGTATTATTACCGACCCTGGCCAAACGGCTGTACTGGATCGTAGATACCAGGCACATCACTTGTTTGACCAATGGCAGTTGGATGATTATCATTTTGTTTGTCATATAAAAGAGTCCACTCATAAAAGCATTCTTGAAGAATTCCCTGTAAAAAAAGATTCTCATATTTTCTTTGATGCCAAAGTACTGCTGGGTACTACCAATATCAATCAAACTAAGGAGCCCGTCCGGCTTGTTGGTTACATAATTGAGGGCAAACAATACTGGGTTGCCACGGATCGCTTCGATTTATCTGCCGAGCAGGTTGCATTGGTGTACAAGCTTCACTGGGATGTTGAAACATTTTTTGCATGGTGGAAGCGACACCTTAATGTATATCACCTATTTGCCAGAAGCAAGAATGGCCTGATGATCCAAATCCTTTCCGGACTGATTACTTATCTTCTTTTGGCAATTTACTGCTGTAAGCAACATGGTGAATCTGTTTCGATTCGGCGTGTTCGGCAGCTTCGCAACCAGATTCGAAATGAAGCTATGCAGCAGACTACGAAACAAGCGACTGCGCAAAAACGAAAATTGAAGCGTCGTAAACGACCCAAAAAATCGCACGCAATTTTCTACCCGGACACTACTGACAATTAATAAGAAGAGCCAATCCGACTATTTTCATGAGAAAGGTTTTCCCGGCATTTCTATATTTTCCACCTTTACATCAGCTGAAACTCAATTGGGACATCAACCCACATGGCCACAGGTGTACCATCCTCAGTTGCTGTCACGGGGCTTTTTTCAAGTGGCCTTACTGTTTACGAACCAGGAGTGTGGAAAAATAATGGATATCTTTGTCAACTGTATCCCGGATATTTTTCCAGATTTTCTGGTCGCCGAGACTGGTTCTCTCAACCAGAACTGCATTATCTACAAGACCAAGTTCATCCAGCAATTTTACAAGCTTGTCCATGACCTTATGCACCTTCATAAAAACAACGGTATCACTATGGGCAAGCACCTCGCGCATCTGGCCATTTTCAAACGTCGCAGGAATGACAATAAGTCTCTCGTCTCCAAGACAGAGGGGTAATTCCGCCGCAGCGGAGGATGCACCGATTGCTGAGACTCCCGGAATTATTTTGACCTTAATGTCCGCCCCGCTCTTCTGCAGTGTCTCCCAGACATAAAAACCGGTACTGTATATTGCCGGATCTCCCAGAGTCGGAAACGCTACATCATTCCCCGCCTTGAGGCAGTCGACAATAATCTTCGCTGCCTCCTGCCAGGCACCATTCACTTCGGGGTCGGGCTCCTTATCGCGGTGCACGGCCTTCATCGGAAAATGATGGGTAAGGATTTTTTTCCCTTTTTGACTCACCTCTCCCGAGACAATGTTCAGGGCCATACTTTTGCCATGTTCAAAGGCTGAAGGTGCAAACCAGACATCACATTTTTCAAGAATCCGTGCTGCTTTCAATGTCATTAATCCGGGATCACCGGGCCCCACACCAACTACATAAAATGTTCCCTGCATTCTGCACCTTCTTTCTGCGAAATGAATAAAAACAGCTCCAGCCAATTTTTATATCCGGAGCTGCTGCTGTTATTGCAGTGTAATGCCTTTTTCTTTTGCCGCATCAGCAATATGCTTAACAAACAGATCGGCAAATTGATCATTGGAACCTAGACCTTCCAGCACTGTTTGCACTTTGTAGCCATTTTTAATCAGTATAGATTTCCAGCTGTCTTCCTCTTCTCCGGCCATATCGTTAGTGGCATGATCACCTGCCACAATCATAAAAGGGTGGAGCAGGATATTTTCTGTTTTTGCATGTTTTAAACGAAGCAATAAATCGTCAATAGAAGGCGCTCCTTCAACAACCCCGATATATGTCGCAACGTCGGGATACATTTGCCGCATTTTTTTCTCAGTCTCAGCGTAGATTCCTGTGGACCAGTGCTCATTGCCATGTCCCATATACATGAGTATGGCGTTTTCCCTGACAGCCATTTCCACATCCCCAGCCAGTGTTTTGACGGCAGCTTCAATGTCTTCATGGTAGCTGTAAACATCGCCAGGCATACCTAACGCAGGTCGTCCAATAACGATATTATCAAAAGGCTTCCATTTGGCTTTGACGGTCTTAATCGAATCAATCGCTTTAACATATGATGCCAGATCCTGGGATTGTTCCATAAAAAACATATGGGTCGGCTGAACAATAATATTACGGTAGCCATCCTCACGAAGTTCGCCAAAAGTTGAAATGATGTTTTTTACATAGAGGATTTCTTTGGGTATTCCCTGACCCAGCCACTTCTGCTCCTCAGCCTGTCTCTTTTTCCAGACAGACCTGATAATATTGGAGGTAAACGTTACCCGGACTTCCGTTGTCGGATAGGCTTTTTTAACCCGATCAACAATATTGGTAATTGATTTTACAGCCGAAGGAACGGTAGTACCAAAACTTGCGATTATTATCGCTGTTTTCCCTTTAGGAGGAACATAATTTGAGGCCATTGCCATGGAAGACAACAGAAACACGATGACAAGGATTGGGGAGGCAACAGTTCTACCCTTAAAACACATGGCAGCTTCTCCTTTTCAAAAAAAATTCTGATCCGGAGATAAAAAAAACCCCGAATCAAATTTATTGATCCGGGGATTCCCTGTTTTCCTCGTATCGACCGGCCCCCTTTTCCACGGGAGTACCACATCTCACATCTCAGGTAGGTCTTCTGACTTCCGGTTCGTCCATTTTTCACGCCTTCCCAGGTTTACCCCAGTGGCAGTAGTATGAAATTTGTCCCCGGTTACAGCGACGGGCTCGTCCCCGAATTTCACGAGGTTCCCTTTTACGCAAATAAAGCACCCAAAACTAGGCAATTTTTACAAAGTCAATACGCAGAAGTCAACTATTATAATAATTATTTCCTTTCTATAGTTTCATGTGTAGTATCGCTCTGGATAATTACCCAAAGAAAAATCATTTTTTCATGAGCGCAGGAAGATAGAGTTATAACCAAACATGGAACACGGTTTTGCGGCACAAATCTGGCCACAGTTGATCTGGCCTCTTATCAGGATTACTTTTTTTATTTCCATAGGACTCATCATTGCAAATTGCATTGAAAGCCTGAATTGGACACACAGGCTTTCAACACTGGCCCGGCCGCTTATCAGAATGGGTAGACTGTCGACAATAACAGGAGCCAGCTTTTCCGTCGCTTTTTTCTCCGGTGTTTCCGCCAATGCCATGCTGGCTGAAGCATATGATGCTGAAAAAATAAATAAAACCGAGTTGGTGCTTGCCAACCTGTTTAACTCATTACCCAGGTTTTTTCTCCACCTGCCGACGGTTTTCTTCCTCACTGCACCCCTTATTAAAGGAGCAGCAATACTCTATGTCGGACTGACATTTACAGCGGCAATTTTACAAACATTTCTTGTTGTTCTTCTGGGAAGATACTTCCTGCCTCCAAACAGCGAGCCGGTCATCATAAAACCTGTAGACAAGATTAAACAAAAATGGAAAGAAGTCTTTAAAAAAAGCCTGAAACGACTGAAAAAACGAATGGGGAGACTCCTGAAATTTATGGTTCCCATATACGTTCTCTTTTTTATTCTCAACTGGTACGGTGTATTTTCCCAACTGGAGGAGTTGATCGCCGAAAAGGCATGGTTTCTCAGCTGGTTAAACCCGCAGAGCCTTGGCATTGTCATTCTCCATGTGACCGCTGAGTTCTCCGCCGGACTGGCGGCGGCAAGTGTTCTGCTGGCGGAAAACAGCCTTACCTATAGAGAAGTAGTGCTGGCACTTTTGGTCGGCAACATTCTGGCGGCACCAATACGGGCGATTCGCCACCAGTTCCCCTACTACACAGGGATTTACACCCCTGCACTCGCCCTCCAACTTGTCACCATCAGCCAGTGTGTCCGTGGTTTTTGTGTTATTTGCGTTGCCGTATGCTATTTTTTTCTTACCCATTGATGATTCGTGATTATAAAGGATTCCATGTCATTAAACTCCTCAAGAAAATTCGTCATTCTGACAATAGCACTGGCCCTGACAACTATCAGTGCAATTATCGTTTCAACAGGGATGGGCTACATCAGTATTTCAGCAGGGGAAATTGTTAAAGTTATTCTTTCCAGTTTCAACAACTCCCCTTCTCTTCTGAGCGATATCGACAGTACAATTCCCTATGTGGTCATGGATGTCCGTCTTCCCCGCATTCTCACGGCTACCCTGGTTGGTGCAGGCCTTGCCTTAAGTGGTGTTATCTACCAGGGTATTCTGCTCAATCCACTTGCAGACCCATACACTCTTGGTATTTCAAGTGGTGCAGCCTTTGGCGCTTCTCTTGCCCTGCTAGCAAACATAACCCTGCTCAACCAGTTTTCCATACCGCTCTTTGCCTTTGCAGGTGCCATAATTACTCTTTTTGTGGTTATTCATCTTTCAACTTTCAATGGCCAGATCTCAGCTAATACCCTGATACTGTCCGGAGTTATAATCGGTGCAATTTTGTCGGCAGGAATAAGCTTCCTGAAATATCTGGCTGATGAACAGGTTGCCATAATCATCTTCTGGCTGATGGGCTCATTTATCTCCAGTACCTGGGATTCTGTTATGATAATTGGCGGGGCAGTAATCCTGGGTTTAGTCATAACCTTCTACTATGGCCGTGATCTGAATATAATGAGTCTTGGCTCCCGATCTTCAGATGCTCTGGGTGTAGAGACTGCTAAAGTCCGGATTATCCTTTTGCTCACCGCCTCCTTTGTCACCGCTATCTGTGTAGCGATGACAGGGATTATTGGTTTTATCGGCCTTATTATTCCCCATCTGATGCGCTTTCTGGTGGGCCCGGACAATCGCAAACTCCTACCGGTATCTGCTATGGCAGGAGGCATCCTGCTGCTCTCTGCTGATACCGTAACAAGAGCAGTCCTGCCGGTGGAA
This sequence comes from Desulfobulbaceae bacterium UBA2775, assembly GCA_002352445.1. Taxonomy (GTDB): domain Bacteria; phylum Desulfobacterota; class Desulfobulbia; order Desulfobulbales; family Desulfocapsaceae; genus Desulfomarina. The sequence continues at coordinate 11,870 of DEIL01000200.1, read as the reverse complement.
GTTCCTATCGGTGTCTTGACTGCTCTTATCGGCGGTCCCTTTTTCTGTGTGATTTTTAGAAAAAGACAAAAGAGGGGACGGCATGATTAATCCTCCTCTTTATGACGTTACCAATATCTCTTTTGCCTACGACAGTGCCCTGGTAATCAACGATCTTTCCTTTAATCTTCATAAGGGGAAATTTTACGGCATAGTAGGTCCTAACGGCTGCGGCAAAACGACACTGCTGGATCTGCTGATCGGCAACAGAGCCCCGAAATCGGGCTCAATATCTTTTATGGGTAACCCGGTCAACTCCTATCGCCGCAGCAATCTTGCCCGTCGGATCGGACTCGTACCCCAGGAATTTAACACTGGTTTTGGTTACACCGTGGAAGAGGTTGTACTGATGGGCCGCCACCCCTATATCAAACGCTTCGCATCACCATCCACTGAAGATTGGCACCATGTTAACCGGGCAATGAAGACTATAGGTATTCATGAGCTCAAAGACCGCTATACAAACGAACTCTCCGGAGGACAAAAACAGCGTGCTGTCGTCGCCCGGACACTTGCTCAGGATACAGACGTACTTATCTTTGACGAGGCCACCTCCAGCCTTGACGTAAAGTATACCCTGCAGATTTTTAATGTTGCCGGGAAACTTGTGCAGCAGGACAACCGGACAATTATCGCAGTAATCCATAATCTCAATCTGGCAGCAGCCTACTGCGATGAAATCGTCTTTATGAAGGATGGTGGTATTCATCAATTTGGGCCAACGGAACAGGTGATGACTCCGGAAACAATCCTTAATGTCTTCGGAGTTACCACGGAAGTAACCCGTGACCCATATAACGATAAATATCAGGTCAGTTTTCAATATTTGGATTGAAAGAAATGCGTTTTTACACCCTCCTGTTAACCTGTTTATTCTTGGCACTGCCCACCCTGTCGACCGGGGCAGGTGAACTATTGACTATTAGCGATAATTCTGGCCGGTTAACCTCCTTCAATAAACCTTTTACACGAATAATTTCACTCTATTCGGCGCATACTGAAAATCTCTGCAGTCTTGGAGCAGCGGACCAGATCATCGGCATATCCACATCTGATGATTATCCATCCTCTATTCTTAATAAAAAACGCTTTTCCTACCGTGAAGATCCAGAGAAATTTATCGGAGCTCATCCTGATCTGGTTCTGGTCAGGCCGATGATTGAAAGATCCTACCCTCAATTTATCAAAAAGCTGAAAAAGGCAGGCATTGCCGTTATCTCGCTGCAGCCTGGATCAGTTGCTGAGCTTTTTGATTACTGGGAAACTTTAGGCACCATCACCAACAGAGAAGAGCAGGCTGAGGAAATGATCCTCTCGTTTCAAGCGAGGTTGAAAAAAATCCAGAACACACTTATAACAATTCCTGCCAATTCAAGACCAAAGATCTATTTTGAGTCAATTCACAGGAAAATGAAGACTTTTTCTCCAACCAGTATTGCCATGTATGTCCTGGATCAGGCCGGAGGCATCAATATAGCAACCGATGCAATACAGGTTCGGAAAACCAATATTGCAGATTACGGTAAGGAACGGATTTTGAATCATGCGGCAGAAATCGATATTTTTCTTGCCCAAAATGGCAGGATGAACCCGGTTACCAGACAGTCCATCTTTAATGAACCCGGCTTTAACGCCATTAAAGCAGTAAGAGAGAATCGTGTATACCTTATCGAAGAATCACTGGTATCCAGGCCCACATACCGCATCCTGGAAGGTGTAGAAAAACTCAATGGGATTTTTTTCCCGAAAAACATACAATGATACTCTCGTGAAACTGAGAGTTTGATAAAGTCATAAAAACATAATATCTTCGCTATCTCGTCACTCCCGCCTGCGCGGGAATGACGTAGCAGGGGACCACTCTAAGACGCCATCATGAATTGAAATGAATAATATACCATCATTTATTATAGCAGGCACTTCCAGCGGCTCAGGCAAAACAACAGTTGCCCTCGGGCTCATGGCAGCATTTAAGGCCAGAGGGTTGCAGGTACAACCCTATAAATGCGGCCCCGATTTTATCGATCCCGGCCTGCATAAACTGATCACCGGCACTGTTTCCAGAAACCTCGATCTCTGGATGAGCGGCGAAAAGTTCACCCGGCAATGCTTTCATGAGAACCTCCAGGGTGCTGACATTGGTATTATTGAAGGCGTTATGGGCATGTTTGATGGCGGCAAGTCCTCCAGTGCATCCCTTGCCCTTGCCATGAAAATTGACACCATTTTGGTTCTGGACGTTCGCTCCACCGCAGAAAGTGCTGCTGCAATGCTAAAAGGGTTTGAAGTTCTCGACCCTCGGGTGGCGCCCAAAGGTGTTATCCTCAACAGGGTTGCCAGTGATCGCCACCTGCAACTTGTGTCCGATGCGATCAAAAAACACTGCAGGGCTGAGATTCTTGGTTATATCCCACGAACTCTCGAATTCAGTATCCCCAGCCGCCACCTTGGGCTTCTTACAGGAGATGAAGCCCCCCTCAGTGCTGATGCCATTCACATACTGACTGAAACCGTTACAGAGCATGTCGACCTCAACCGCATATTGCAACTCTTTACCCTTGATCAAGTAGATCAATCATACCCTGCCCCAGAACAGGAAAAAACTGTATGCAGAATCGCGATTGCCCGTGACAAGGCTTTCTGTTTTTATTATGAAGACAATCTTGATCTGCTGAGAAAAAATGGGGCGGAACTCTGCTTTTTCAGCCCTTTACTCGATTCCACCCTGCCTGAAAATATCGATGGTCTTTATCTGGGGGGCGGGTATCCCGAACTCTATGCAAAAGAACTCAGTGCAAATCATTCCATGCTGCAGGCCATTAAAAACTGGGTGGAAAATGATGGTACAATCTATGCGGAGTGCGGAGGTTTTATGTATCTCACCGAAGGTATAGTGGGTACAACAAATACCTTTCATCCCATGGCTGATATCTTCCCGGTGAAAGCCCATATGCAGAAGAAAAGGGCAAGCCTCGGATACCGTGAGGTAACAACCAGTGCACACAGTTTCTTTGGCCCGCCGGGCACTCTTCTCCGGGGCCATGAATTTCACTATTCAAATATTGACAGGATGCCGGACCACATAAAACGCATCTACCAGCTCAATAACGGAAGTCAGGAAGGATATTGTTATAAGAATGTCCTTGGCGGCTATATGCATCATCACTTCGGCTTTAATCCCCAAGTGGTGAAGGAATTTATTAATCATTGTCAGTAAAAATAAAATTATGAGTATACATATTCAGAAAATTGCCCCCCTGGAAATTGAACAGGAGAGCTTTCGCATTATCAGTGAAGAGCTGGGTCAGACCGACCTGGATGAACAGACATTTAAAATTGTTCAGCGGGTCATCCACGCTACAGGCGATTTCTCCTTTTACGATAATATACGGTTTTCTCCAGGAGCTATTGCAGCTGGAATTCGTGCTATTCAGAACGGAAAAAACATCCTCACTGATGTAAATATGGCCGCCGCAGGAATAAGCAAAGCCATCCTTGGCAAATGGGGCGGCAAAGTTCTCTGTCATGTGGCGGATCCGGAAGTTGCAAAAAGGGCTAAGGCTGAAAACAGAACAAGATCAGAAATCGCAATAGATCTTGGATTGAAACATAATATTGGTATCGTTGCCATCGGCAACGCACCTACAGCCCTTTTGCAGACCATAAACACTCTTAAAGAAAAGAATATCGATTCGGTTCCTCTTGTTGTTGGTGTGCCGGTGGGTTTTGTTAATGCTGCAGAATCCAAAGCACTGCTGGTGGAACAGAACAACTGCTATATCACAAGTCTCGGGCGTAAAGGTGGAAGCCCCGTCGCTGCGGCCATTGTTAATGCGCTTATTCGGCTGGCGAACGACAGGTAGATACATTATATCACCATAGAGTTCACAGAGAACAGAGAGAAAAGTATATTTTTTCTC
>DEIL01000200.1:0-7850 GCA_002352445.1 Desulfobulbaceae bacterium UBA2775 | reverse complement strand
TTCCAGCAGTGGCCGAGACTAAACGATTACGCAGCGGATTTACCACCGGCGCATGTGCCGCAGCAGCGGCAAAGGCGGCGACTCTTTTGTTGGTGCAGAATAGATCTCCTGAGCAAGTAGACATCCCCTTTCCCGATGGCAGCAGGAAGAGTTTTACTATTCACTCTGCTCTTCTATTAAAAGATAACATCAGCACATGTTCTGTCATAAAGGATGCAGGAGATGATCCGGATGTGACCAACGGCGCTGAAATTTGTGCAGCAGTAAGTTTGCAATTCCAGGAAATTGAAAAAAACTGGGTTGTAATTGATGAACTGCAACTTTGCGGAGGTGACGGGGTCGGCATGGTGACGAAGCCCGGCCTGGCTGTACGGGTTGGGGAACCTGCTATCAACCCGGTACCGAGAAAAATGATTATCCAGGCCGTGCGGGAAGTCATTCCTCAAGGCAGGCTGAGTGTCACCATCACCGTCCCCAGAGGGAAAATGCTCGCTGAAAAAACACTGAATCAGCGACTTGGAATAATTGGAGGGATTTCCATACTCGGCACAACAGGTATTGTTCGCCCGGTATCAGCCGATGCCTGGACAGCAACCATCAAAGCCTCCATGGATGTAGCAAAAGAAGCAGGACTAAAAGACATTGTACTCTCCACAGGCAGAACATCTGAAAAAGGAGCACAGCAACTCCTGGATCTCAAAGAAGAGGCCTATGCAATGATGGGAGACTATCTTGAGTTTTCCCTGAAAGAAGCAGCTTTACGAAACTTTTCTACTATTCATCTGGCAGGAATGTGGGCAAAAATTATCAAGGCAGCACTGCGTGTTCCCAATACCCATGTGAGAAACGGTGTTCTGGAGATGGTGGATGCAGCAAACCTCCTTGCCGAACTTGGGGCAGAGGGAAAACTCCTGCAGAAGATCAAGCAGTCCAATACGGCAAGAGAAATGTATGAGCATATTCAAGCTGCTGGGCGGACTGAACTGGTCACAGGAGTCTGTATCAGGGCTCGAGAGTATTGTGAAGATGTTACCGACAGCCAGATAAAAGTATATCTTATCAACCATAAAGCTGACGTGATAGCCAATGTATGATGGTACCGTAAAAACCCAATTTCATCACCATCCAGTCATTCCCGCGCAGGCGGGAATCCAGTCATTTAAAGACGTTCTGGATTCCCGCCTGCGCGGGAATGACGCAGCAGGGGGCTTTTTACGAAACTACCATGTATAAGATTTATATTATTGGCATCTCAGAATGTGTGCTGTCTCAAAATCAACAAAAAATAGTTGAAAAATGTTCCCTGCTGGTGGCAACTGACCGTCTTAGAGATATGGCAGCTGATTTTTCCGGTAAGATTCAGTCTATTGCCCCGCTTGAACAGGCAATAACTGCCATCCGATCCACCCTGCCCATTGGCAACGTTGCTGTTCTTGCCAGCGGGGATCCACTTTTTTATGGCATCGGCAAAAGACTGCTCAAGGAGTTCTTACCTGGACAATTAGAGTTTTACCCCGCACTCAGTGCCTTACAAAAAGCTTGTGCCCTCCTTAAAACTCCCTGGGATGATGCTGTTATTGTCAGTTTGCATGGAAGGCAACACCATCATATCCCTGGTCTGCTCTTGAAGAATAAAAAAACCATTGTCTTTACCGATCAAAATAATTCGCCACAGATAATAGCAGATAAAATCAACAAATATCTTCAGTCCATCGGCCATATAGATCTTATAGAAAAAATAGCATTTTCAGTGGCTGAAAACATTGGGCTGCCAGATGAAAATGTCTTTACTGGCACCCTTGAGGAGGCGGCAAAAAATGCTTTTTCGCCTCTTAATATCCTCTGCCTGCAACTTTCTTTCCCCCAGTCCCAAGGACTGACTTCTTTTGGCCTTGGGTTGACGGAAGATGAAATTTCACACAGCCGTGGACTGATCACTAAAAATGAAGTTCGTGCTGTTACCCTTCACAAATTGCGAATCCCCTGGCAGGGTGTTCTCTGGGATATTGGTGCCGGCAGCGGGTCAATATCCATTGAAACTGCCCGGGCCAACCCTCATCTCACCATCTATGCTGTCGAACATAAAGAAGAAGAGCTGAACAACATAAAGGAAAACATCCGCAGGTATCACTGTTTTAATGTAATCCCTGTTTTTGGCAGGGCACCTGAAGTTCTGGCCGGTCTGCCTGCTCCTGATCGTGTATTTATCGGCGGCAGTAGTGGCTCCCTCACAGAAATAGTACAGCTCGTTGCAAACCAGCTGGCGGCAAATGGTCGCCTGGTTATTAATGGAGTTATTGAAGAAACAATCACAACCGCACCTCAATGTATGCAGAAAGCCGGGTTTACAGTAACCAGAAGTGTTATCAAGGTAAGCAGAACATTACAACATAGTGAAATACAGAATTTTAACCCAATAACAATAATGGCAGGAACTCGATGAGCGAAGCAAATTCCGAACAAAAATCATCTGATCCAGTCCGATATACAGTTCACTTTATCGGTGCGGGTCCCGGTGACCCTGAACTGATCACCGTAAAAGGTCAACGACTGCTGAGAGAAGCAGAAATTGTAATCTATACAGGCAGCCTGGTGCCAAAGGCCCTGATATCTGGATTGCAGGCACAGATACATAACTCTGCCGGACTGAATCTGGACGAGGTCTTTGAAATTATCCACACTGGCTGGAAAGCCGGCAAAAAAATTGTGCGGCTTCATACCGGTGATCCTGCTATCTATGGCGCCATAAATGAACAAATTGCCCTGTTTCAAGAAAACCGGATTCCTTTCAGGGTCGTTCCAGGTGTAAGTTCGGGAACAGCATCAGCCGCTGCCCTGTCCACAGAATTAACCCTGCCGGAGGTTTCCCAGACTGTTATTTTTACCAGAAGGGCAGGAAGAACTCCGGTACCTGAAAAGCAGGATCTCATCTCTCTTGCCTCCCACCGGGCAACCATGATGATCTTTCTCAGTGTCGGTATGATTGAGGAGGTGGTGAAAGAGCTGATAGAGGGCGGCTATATTGAAGAGACACCCGTTGCTATTGTTGAAAAAGTGAGCTGGCCTGAGGAAAGACAGCTGCGTGGCACTCTTGGTACTATTGCGAAACAGGTAAAAGATGCCGGCATAACCAAGACCGCCATTATCGCTGTGGGTGATGTGCTGGCCGACGGACCGCCACCTGCTCTTTCCAAACTCTATGATAAAGAATTCAGTCACGAATATAGAAAAAGCAGCTGTTAAGATGAGACTTGCATTTATTGCCATAACAAAGGGAGGGGAAAACCTGGCGAAAAAGCTGGTGCCTCAACTTGATGAAGCAGCACTCCTGCCGAGAAGAAAAAAGGTTGCTGAGAGTGTAGCTGAAAACTGGCAGGATTTTGACGGTTTTGTTTTTGTCATGGCCGCTGGTATAGTTGTTCGCTCCATCGCCCCCCTCCTGCAGCATAAACATGAAGATCCCTGTGTGGTTGTAATGGATGAAAAGGGTCAGCATGTGATAAGTCTTCTCTCTGGTCATATCGGCGGAGGCAATAGACTTGCCCATCGCCTTGCATCTCTTACCGGTGGAAAAGCCGTAATTACAACTGGATCAGATACCCTCGGCCTTGTTCCTCTGGACCTCTGGGCCAAAGAACAGAATCTTCATATTGGCAATCAGGACAAGCTGACTACGGCAAGCGGGACTCTTGTCAATCGTGGATATCTGCGCATTTACGCTGATGTCGCTGTTGAAAATTTGCCGAACGGTTTACAACAGACCGAAGATTGGCAGATAGCAGATATCGTTGTCTCCCATAAAGATATCTATCCAAAGGAAATCATCCTTTTCAGGCCCCGGAGTCTTATAATTGGTGTTGGTTGTAATCGGGGAACTCCGACAGTCGAGTTTGAAGAGTGCTTAAATGAGCTGTTAAAAGATAACAAACTGGACCGTTCCTCCATACGCAACCTTGCTTCAATAGATAAAAAAAATGATGAGGTCGGTCTCCTCCAGTTTGCCCACGCAAACTGCTGGCATATCGATTTTTTTGATAAAGATTCAATTAACAAACTCAAAAACCTTGAAATATCCTCCGCAGCACTGAAGGCGGTTGGGGCAATCGGCGTTGCTGAACCAACCGCTCTTCTCAGTGGCTGCACCAATCTCCTACTCAGCAGGAAAAGAAAATGGAAAAACATAACGATGGCAATAGCTCAGGCACCCTTTACGTTGTCGGCACGGGTCCTGGGTCAAGCCAATATCTGACGGCGGCTGCCGCTTCAGTCCTTAAAAAAGCTGATGTGATTATCGGCTATAAAACCTATCTTGATCTCATCCCCGAATATCTTGAGGGAAAAGAGGTGGTCTCCTCTGAAATGATGAAAGAGGTTGATCGCTGCAGAGAGTCTCTGGAGATTGCAAGTCAGGGTAAACTGGTAGCCCTGGTCTCCGGGGGAGATCCGGGAATTTATGCTATGGCCGGTCTTGTCTATGAAATGGCAAAAGAATCCGAGTTCCCATGCAGGATTGAGATTATTCCCGGCCTGGCAGCTATTAACAGCTGTGCCGCCCGTCTCGGTGCGCCTCTAATGCATGACTTTGCTGCAGTCAGTCTCTCCGATCTGCTCACTCCATGGGAAGTCATTGAAAAAAGGCTGAAAGCCGCTGCTGAGGCCGACTTTGTTACCGCAATCTATAATCCTAAATCAAAAAAACGCACAGAACAGATAGTCAGGGCAAGAGAGATTTTTCTTACCTGTCGTGACCCTCAAACTCCTGTAGGAATAGTTACCGCCGCAACCCGCGAGAATGAAAAAATTGTTATCACCACACTTGATAAAGTGCTGGACAATGAGATCACCATGCAGTCCACTCTTATTATCGGCAACTCTCAGACATACAGCTGGAATGATCTAATGATTACCCCAAGGGGATATAAGAAGAAATATGAATTGTGATGGCGTCGTAAAAAGTCCGATCTCCTTCGTTGTAGGTTTTTCTCAGAACCTCAACATACTACATGTATTGTTGAGGGCCTGAGAAAAACACTACGCCTTGTATATCGAGCTTCTCGAAGTCTACGCTTATCGGACTTAGCCATCTGAAACTTCCGATAAGCATAGACATCGAGTGACCTTTTTACAAGTTTATCAATTGTGATGGCCTTCCTTGCTGTCAATGCTTGTACCCATCCCCAAAACAGGTACCAACATCTCTGGCACTTTTCACCCAGGGATGGTCAGGTGGAACCAGATTCTTCCTGCCGATAACCTGCTCCAGCGGAACCGCCTTCGTGCTATTGCCGTCAACCGCGACCATAACCCCATAGATTCCCTGGTCGATATATTCTATACATGCACTGCCAAGTCGCGTGGAAAGAAGCCGGTCGGCGGCAGACGGTGTGCCTCCTCGCTGATAATGTCCAAGTATTGTCAGCCTTGACTCTAAACCTGTCATTCTTTCAAGTTCTTCAGTCAGTCTTACGGTGTTCCCCCTGCACTGTTTTGTAAACTCCTGCAAAGCTTCCGCAGCCTTTTTCCTGCCCTTACCATCATTTGCTTCTTTGGTTTTTACCTTCTTTGCCTGCAACTCACTTAAAATCTTGGAATCCTCAATATTCAATGCACCTTCTGCAACAGCAACAATACTGAAATTTGTCCCTCGCAACTGGCGCTTTCGTATGGCATTTGCCGCTGTCTGCAGATCGTAAGGAATTTCCGGTATGAGAATGATATCTGCGCCTCCGGCTACACCGGCACCCAGGGCAAGCCAACCCGCCTTGTGACCCATAATTTCAACTACTATAATCCGGTGATGACTGTGGGCGGTCGAATGCAACCTGTCGATTGCTTCGGTGGCAATTTCCATGGCAGTATGAAAACCGAATGTGACGTCTGTCATCGCAACATCGTTATCAATGGTCTTGGGAAGAGTAATAATATTCAACCCCTTTTGCGCCAGTCGATAGGCATTCTTCTGAGTTCCCCCTCCACCGATGCAGACAAGAACATCAAGATTATGCCGCTGATAGTTATCACAGATCACATCTGTCATATCCATAATCTCAGTTCCCACTGTCATTTTATGCGGTTTGTCACGACTGGTCCCGAGAATTGTCCCCCCCCGGGTCAAAATTGATGAGAGAACTTCCCGGTCTAAACGCATGGTTCTGTTTTCCATAAGACCACGAAATCCATCCCGAAAACCGACGATCTGCATTCTGCCGCTTGCCAGAGCCGATTTACCAATTGCCCTGATTGCCGCATTCAACCCGGGGCTGTCTCCTCCTGCCGTCAAGATACCAATGTGTTTATTCATTATTTCTTCTTATCTGATTATATGAAATTGTGCTGTCCACCCTTCGGGGCAGCTACTGTGCACATCGTAACCACGATAAACGGGAAAAGCTCGGGATAAAAGATATCAAGAAAGCGGATGCATTTTCAATGCTAATTGTTCATAATGAACAGTACGCGCTGTAACATTTTATCCACCCTAAAAACATGAGAAAATCACCACATGATCACCACTGCTCAAAATCCTCAGGGGACACTCTACATCGTACCGACACCAATCGGCAACCTGGAGGATATCACTCTCAGGGCAATTCGTATTCTAAGGGAAGTTGATCTGATTGGAGCTGAAGACACACGGCATACGAAAAAACTTTTAAACCATCTTGGCATCAGTACACCGCTGATAAGCTACTATAGGGAAAAAGAAGTGCAGCGAGGGGCGGAAATCATCGATATCCTGAAGACAGGGAAAAGTGTTGCCCTGGTAAGTGATGCAGGCACCCCGGCAATATCAGATCCGGGTTCCGTGCTGGTAGGGCTGGCTCATGATAATGGTATCAAAATTGTTCCTCTGCCCGGTCCGTCCGCCCTGACGACAGCTCTTTCCGCAACAGGTTTTGATTATACGGGCTTTCTCTTTCTCGGTTTTCCGCCATCAAAAAAAGGCCAGAGACAAAAATTTCTCAGCTCTCTTGCCAACTGTGATTATCCTGTTGTCATCTACGAGTCCCCTCGCCGCGTAACTGCTCTACTCGCAGATGCTCTTGATATCTTTGGCAACCGCCAGACCTTCTGGGCCAGAGAACTGACCAAAAGGTTTGAAGAACTTCAGCGAGCAGACCTGCTGACACTTTATGAGAAAGGTGTTTCAGGAAAAAACAGAGGAGAATTTGTACTGATCATCTGCCCCGGAGAAAAAGAAGAAGTCGAAGGTGATACAGTTGAGGAGTTGATCACCTGGTATCGCGACAATGCAGAACTCTCTCTAAAGGATGTGAGCAAACGTATCGCCTCCGACCTTGGAATTTCACGATCTCAGGTTTACCAGAAGGCATTGGAGCTATGGCATAAATAATGAAACGTATACGGACATCAATAACTCCTGAAGGAAAATTCTGCTACGGCATCCATAAGCCGGCGTATTCCGTTCACAATCTGCGTCAGGACACTACTCTGCAAAAACTTGGCCATACTGAGCAGGGAGAAGCTATAGATAATAAGCGGAATTTCCCGTCCGGTGGTATCGAAGTTGAAAATGGAAACTGGATTTTTGAAATTCCCAATCCGTTCCCCTTCAGGGGTAGAACATATATAGGAAAAGCCTGGGCCGATGCAAAGGCTGATAACCCTCACAAAATACGATTACCTGAACAGACGAAGGTTTCCCTGACCCAAAGTTTGAATAAATCAGGCGCTGACGGCAGCTTTTTCAAGCATCTTCCCCCTCCCCTCCTTTTAGCCCTGGCAACCTGTTCAACCGATCCCGCCGACCTGGTACAGCTGGCTGAAATTTCCTGTTACATGGAAAAAGACAGCAAGGGCCACCCCACCGGACTTCGTTACGAAACCGA
>DEIL01000050.1:22813-23214 GCA_002352445.1 Desulfobulbaceae bacterium UBA2775 | reverse complement strand
ACCCATGGCTGGTATGTAAGGGTTAGATTTCTTGGGAAAACGCACTCTAAATTTTTTTCAGATAAAAAATGCGGTGGGCGTTATTCCAGTCTGTTATCTGCTATTTCCTGGCGTGATAAGGTTGAGAAGAAACTGGGGAAGGTGCGTACTAATAAACATATGGTTACCGTAAGTAATTCCGGAACCGGGGTGGTAGGAGTGCGGCTAAATGAAAAACTCAATAGATATGAGGTGAGTTGGGTCACTCATCAGGGAAAACAGGGTAAAACATCGGTTTCTATTGCAAAGCATGGGAAAAAGCCCGCATTTATACGCGCCTGCGCCATTCGTCAGGAAAAAGAAAAAGCACGGCTTGAGTACCCCGGTTAATATCTATCCTTTTTTGCTGGTTTGTCTATCTG
>DEIL01000050.1:1754-22789 GCA_002352445.1 Desulfobulbaceae bacterium UBA2775 | reverse complement strand
AAAAAAGAATGTTTCTCGATGGACACTAGTTATATAGGCTGCCACAAGGATGTTGTTCGATTTATATTGACAATTGTTTAGAAAAAGATTCGATTGGTGTGTTCCTGTATTGATTTTCTTATTTTTGCTTTTGAAGAAATTACTCTAAGAGGTTTATATAATGTATGCAATAGTACGCACAGGTGGAAAACAGTATCAGGTTGCCAATGGTGACCGGGTTCGTGTTGAAAAACTTGAAGGAAATGTTGGAGACAGTGTCGATTTAAATGATGTGCTTATGGTCGTTGATGGAGAAGAGGTTAAGATCGGACAACCAGTTTTGGGAGATGCTAAGGTAACAGCAACCATCGCCGAACAGGGGAAAGGGAAAAAAGTTATTGTCTTTAAAAAGAAAAGGCGCAAAGGGTATCGTCTTAAAAAAGGTCATAGACAATCATATACTGCTCTAAAAATTGAACAGATAAGCGCATAATTTTAAAAACATTGAATAAATAACATGGTCGGATAAGGATCGGCATTGTCCATAAGGAGTAGAAAATGGCTCATAAGAAAGCGGGTGGGAGTTCGAGGAATGGCCGCGATAGTAACGGTCAGAGACGAGGTGTAAAACGCTATGGCGGACAGGTAGTAAAGGCGGGGAATATACTCGTAAGACAGCTTGGTACTAAAATTCATCCCGGCACAAATGTTGGTTGTGGTCGTGATTATACGTTGTTTGCAAAAGTAGACGGTGTTGTCACTTTTGAAGATTTTGGTAAAAACAGGAAGAGAGTCAGCGTCTATCCTGCTGCCTGATTAGTACCTCTGATATTATTTTCGGTTGGATTGTAATGAACAATCCAACTTCTTCATTCAACTCGGCCTCAATGTATCATTGAAGGCCGAGTTTTTTTTTGATCAATAGTAAAGGGTGTCAGGGCATGGGGTTTATAGATGAGGCTAAGTTTTTTGTAAAAGGTGGTGACGGAGGAAATGGTTGTGTCAGTTTTCGTCGTGAAAAATTTATACCCAGAGGTGGACCAAATGGTGGTGATGGTGGGCGTGGAGGAAATGTTATTATTTGTGCAAGTCAATCTCTGACCTCTCTGATTGATTTCCGTTTTAAGTCGCACTTCAAGGCGGAGAGAGGACAGCATGGCAAGGGAAAAGATATGCATGGGCGGAAAGGGAAGGACTGTCTTCTGCATGTTCCTGTCGGTTCTATTATAAAAGAGAGTGAGACTGGTGAGGTAGTAATCGATCTTACAACTGATGGTGATGAATTCATTGCTGCAAAAGGAGGTAAGGGAGGGTTTGGAAACCCCCATTTTGCCAGTGGTGCCAATCGGACTCCCAGGGTTGCAACAAAAGGAAAAGTTGGAGAGGAAACGTGGCTGAAAATCGAATTAAAACTTATTGCAGATGTAGGGTTGGTTGGGCTTCCCAATGCAGGTAAATCCACACTGCTGTCAAGATTATCGGCCGCCAACCCTAAAATTGCCAGTTATCCGTTTACAACCCTGGAACCACAACTAGGGGTTTTACACTTCAAATATCATGATCCTTGTATTATTGCCGATATACCAGGTCTGGTTGAGGGTGCTCATAAAGGTGTCGGGCTTGGTCACAAGTTCCTCAGACATATCGAACGAACACGTATTCTCATTCATGTTATTGATATGTCTGACGGAAAAGTCGAAGAAAACTACGACACAATTGCCCGGGAACTTGAACACTATAAAAAGGAACTGGTAACACGAACCCAGGTTATCGTTTTGAATAAATATGATCTGGTTGATAAAGCAGAAAGCGTAAGATTGGAAAAGTATTTTTCCCAATTTAATGAAAGTGTTATAATTATATCGGCTGAAAGCGGGTATGGCATAGATCATTTGACTGAGAGGCTAATGGAAATTCTGGTTGAGAGACAAGGGTAGCTTAATCTTATGAATGAGCAAATAGAGATTGAGAAAGGACTGTATTACAGACAGACCCTTTTCGACAAAGCTAAGCGGGTTGTTATAAAAGTTGGCAGCGCCATTCTTACTGCAGAGGATGGGATGAACCTCGCCGTAGTGCAAAACCTGGCCAAAGAAATTGCTTTTTTACATGACAGTGGCAGGGAAGTTATCCTGGTTACTTCTGGGGCGGTTGCAGCAGGTAGACGAAAAATTAACAAAACCCAGGAGAATTTAACTATCAAAGAAAAACAGGCTCTTGCAGCTATTGGCCAGGCCTGTCTTATGAATCACTATGATATTGCATTTGATTTCTTTGACAAAAAAATTGGCCAGATACTTCTTACTCATTCAGATCTCTCCGATCGTTTGCGATATCTCAATGTCCGCAACACGATCCTCACTTTATTCAAATTCAATGTTATTCCTGTTATCAACGAAAATGATACTGTGTCTACCCAGGAATTAAAGTTCAGTGATAATGATAATCTAGGCGCTCTTGTAACAAATCTGATCGAAGCGGATATGTTTATCTGTCTGACAGATGTCGACGGGCTGTATGACGGTGACCCTCAATCAGATCCATATGCAAAACCCATATATACTGTGACGGAGGTGACAGCAGAGATTGAGGATATGGCCTCTAATAGCAAAAGTATTCTCGGCACCGGGGGCATGCAGAGTAAAATTAACGCGGCCAAAATGGTTGCCGCGGGGGGAGGCAGTTCCTTTATCGGGCCTGGAAGAAGAGAACATATTCTGCGACATCTTTTTTCAGGAGAGATGGTGGGTACCTTTTTTCTTCCTCGAAAAGACAAAATGCAGAGCCGCAAAAGATGGATAGCATATGTTCTTAAGCCTAAAGGAACTCTTGTTATAGACGAAGGAGCATGCCGGGCTGTCAGCAGGAATGGTAAGAGTCTTCTGTCTTCTGGAATAATAGGGGTGGACGGAAATTTTGAGGTGGGAGATTCTGTGGTCTGCATGAATAAAAAGCAGCAACGGATAGCGGTGGGCTTATCGAACTTCAGTTCCGGGGAAATTTTTAAGATAAAGGGGTTGCGGAGTGATAAAATAGAACAGGTTCTCGGGTACAAGGATGTGGATGAAGTGCTGCATCGTGATAATCTGGTTGTGCTTTAATTGATGAATGAAAAAATAAGTGAGAAAGGAGAGCAATGACACTCGAAGACATGATAACTGATCTGGCAGTAAAGGCTAAAAGAGGTTCTTTTTCCCTCATGTCGGTTTCCTCTGAGAAAAAAAATCATGTGTTACTGGATGTAGCGAGGCTGCTGCTTGAAAAAAAGGGGTATATTCAGGAGGAAAACAAAAAAGATATTGATTGCGGAAAAAAAGCCGGGCTCTCAGCAGCAATGCTCGACAGATTGACTCTCACCGATGATGTTATTGATTCAATGGTGTCCGGTCTAAAGGAAATCTTTGCCTTGCCTGATCCGGTCGGGAAAATAGCCAGTCTTGTCAGACGGCCCAATGGTTTAATGGTTGGACGGATGTCTGTACCTCTGGGTGTTATTGCGATGATTTATGAATCCAGACCTAATGTCACAATTGACGCGGCAGCTCTCTGTTTAAAAGCCGGTAATGCAGTTATTCTACGGGGAGGTTCTGAGGCGATACATTCAAATATTGCACTTGCCTCCATTTTACAAACAGCCCTGGACACCCAGCAAATTGATACGAATGTTGTTCAGGTTATACCGGTGACGAATCGTCAGGCAATAAACCATCTCCTTACCCTTGAAGATCAGATCGATCTGGTTATTCCACGAGGCGGTGAGGGATTAATACGGTTTGTAACGAAAAATTCTAATATTCCCGTACTCAAGCATTATAAAGGTGTCTGCCATATTTATGTAGATAAAGATGCAGATCTTGAAAAGGCAGTGCCGGTAATCATTAATTCAAAAACTGATCGCCCCGGTGTCTGCAATGCCCTGGAGGGACTCCTTGTCCATAAGGATATTGCCGGAAAGTTTTTACCGGTTATTACGGAAGAACTGAATAGAAGAAATGTTGAAATACTTGGTTGTAGAAAAAGTGCTGCCCTTTCTTCTCTGGTGAAGATGGCCAGTGAAAGTGACTGGGGAACCGAATTTCTAGATTTGGCTCTATGCGTTAAAGTAGTTGATAATTTTGAGGGGGCAAAATCATATATCCAGCAAAACAGCTCCCAACATACCGAGTCTATTCTCACTGAAAATTACACCACAGCCCAAAGATTCGTGGCTGAAATTGATGCTTCAGCTGTGATGGTCAATGCGTCTACAAGATTCAATGATGGAGGTCAATTAGGGCTTGGAGCAGAGATAGGAATCAGTACCACTAAACTGCACGCCTATGGGCCAATGGGTTTGGAGGAACTAACCACCCGAAAATTTGTAGTTTACGGGCAGGGTCAGGTCCGGAATTGAAACAGAAAGTCGGCATATTGGGGGGAACATTTGATCCTGTGCATACCAGCCACCTTGAGTTAGCTGAAGCAGCTCGAAAGGAGTATGGTCTGACCAAAATACTCTTTATTCCTGCAGCGGTTCCCCCGCACAAGAGAGGTTCGAAAGTAACCTCATTTGAGCATCGTCTCAGGATGCTCGAGATTGCCTGTGAGTCATCTGTTTTCTTTGAATGCAGTTCAATAGAAGGTGAACTTCCTAGACCATCCTATACTGTAGACACTCTTAAGGCGTTGCAGTCTGGTATGGGGAAAGAGTATACGTTCTATTTCATAATAGGGGTCGATGCCTTTCTTGATATTCCTACCTGGAAATCCTACAGAGAAATAGTACAACTAGTTTCCCTTATCGTTTCAAAAAGAGAAGGAATTGATGAGAAAGAATTAGCCAATCTAGCACATAGTCTTGGCTATAAGAATACAAATGGATCCGTCTGGATTGGGTCAAAGGGCAGCAGGGATATCTGTTTTCTGAAGAAAACTCCCGCAGATATCTCTTCAACAAGTATAAGACAAACTATAAGAGATAATCAAATAACATCAGGAACAATACCGGGAAAAGTGATTGAATATATAAAGACACATAATCTTTATGCCATTCACGCCGTTTAGTGCCTTACTCAATATAAGCTGAAATAAAAAACAAGAAAACTAAAGTGCTATTTAACTCAATTGGCTAATACCAGCATCAAGGCACTTATCCAGCGAGACTGAAATTTTTCCGACCAGTCGGGTTAGTACCTTACTGCCGAAACTCTGTCATAAAAAACAAGAAAATTAAAGTGCGAAATGTCTTGGTTTAATAGCAAATAACAGGCTGTTAGTCTTTTAGGCTGAAGGCTATCAGGCAAAACAAACTACACATCCCCTAACAGTCTAACTGCCTAATAACCTTGGGTCGTGGAGCTTGACCCGCGTTGGTACCTTACCCCCGAATTTCTGTAATAAAAAACAAGAAATCGAGGAAGGTTGTTTAAAATTAAAATGAGAGAACCTGTTTTTGTAAAACCATGGGGCAGAGAATAATGAAACAGTGTAGTCTTCATTCCACAATTGGTACCGAGCCATTTGTAGAGAAACCAGGAGGCTGTCCGAGAAGGCCCTTTTGCCCAAATTCTTCAGAATTACCAAAAAATATTGCTCGCAGGTAAGCGTAGACTCCGATATCACATATATGGCTGTGCTTATTTTTCAATAATTCTTCGACTTTGAACAAAATTCCTATTCTCGGACAGCCTCCTAAGGGAATTACACACAGAAAGTTCTGGACAGCGGGGACAGCGTGCAGGAAGATAGAGAAACACGAACACAGCTCTGGGAAGAAAATGTACCGGCGATGCAGCAGGGGTATCATAAGGAACTTGTACGAAAAGCGTATGAATTGGTTCCCGGGAACGCGAAGGTTTTTCCTGCCCGGGAAAATGTTTTTGCTTCAATGAGGCAGACTAGTCTTGAAAATACCAAAGTTGTGATAATCGGACAGGATCCTTATTTCAATGAACATCCGGGGAAGGGTCCTGAAGCCCATGGGTTGTGTTTTTCAGTTAGAAAGGGGATACCAATACCGCCATCACTCAGAAACATACTGCAGGAAGTAAACAGGTCTCTCTACGGCGGTGAGAATGTCAGCGAAGAAAGTGATCTCACCCGATGGGCTGTACAGGGTGTACTTATGATCAACGCCAGTTTAACGGTGATTGCCAAACGTCCGAATTCTCATGCAACTCTTGGCTGGAACAAGCTTACTGACAGCATAATTGAAACTATCTCTTTGAAAAAAAAACATGTGGTATTCATGTTATGGGGAGCCTTTGCGCAAAAGAAAGAGTCACTTATTGACCAGGGAAAACATCTTGTGCTGGCAACAAGCCATCCCTCTCCACTCTCCGCTCACAGGGGGTTTCTTGGATCCGGTGTATTTGTTAAGTGTAATAACTACCTGGAAAAAACCGGGCAGAAACCAATCAGGTGGTAGACCCGCTCCCGGGCTCTGTTGCTATTGTTTTGATGATGTCCTTTTTACCTATTACTCCTACCAGAGTATCATCTTTTAACACCGGCAGGGTGTGGATATGCTTCTCTGACATTATTGTTGCTATTTCAGCAATTGTTGTATCTTCCTGGACGGTTATTGCATCTCTTGAAAAGATGTCGCCAACAGTGGCACCGGCCATTTTTTGCATCTCCAACCCCATTTTCTCTGGACTTTCAAGGAAGAAATAGGAGTCAAGAATAGCAACAACGGACGGAATGTGCAGTTTTTTGTTCTGAAATATCAGATCACTCCCGGTGACAACACCAATCACCTTGTTGTTACTGTCTAATACCACTGCCCCGCTTATGTTATGGCTGGTTAAAATAGCAGCCAGATCTTTAACCGAGGTCTGTTTTGTAACCGTTATAACAGATCGTGTCATAATATCTGAACCTTTAAGCATAGTTTACCTCCCGGCTAAAAGTTCTTTAAGGGAAACTGGTATCCTGTCAGCGAGTTCTCCTGCTGAATACCCGGTACCATATGATTGAAAGAGATCGTCTCCTGCCTGGCCATGTAAGTAAACACCTGCAACCGCTGCACTGTGAACTGACATTCCCTGGCAGATTAGTGCCCCGATAATGCCACTGAGAACATCTCCCATACCTCCTGTAGCCATCCCGGGATTACCAGTTGTATTGATAACGGTGGATCCATCACCAGTGGTAATCAACGTTCCTGCTCCTTTGAGTACTACTATTATATCATGATCTGAATTTTTAAAAAGCTGACAAGCTGCATTTGCAGCTTCCAAACGATTATTTTGGATTGCAGCCGAAGATTTACCTGTAAGTCTACCGAGTTCGCCCGGGTGAGGTGTGAAAACTCGTGGGGCAGCAGGTGCACCTATCTGATCAGAGCATGAAGCAAGTATATTTAAGGCATCGGCATCGAGAATAAGTGGGCAGTTTGCTTCACGATATAAATGCAGCACCAGCTGTCTGGTGCTTTCCTCCGTACCAAGCCCGGGTCCGATCACCAGTGCATCTTTACCGGACAAATTTTGCAAAATTATATCAATATCATCATATTGAAAGAAATCACTGCTCACCGGAAGAGGAAGGGTCATTGCCTCGATCAGGGAAATCTCATATATTGAATTGAGATTATGGGGAGTTAGAAGACTTACAAGTCCGGCACCGGCTCTCAGCCCACCCCTGGCAGCTAAAATGGCAGCGCCGGTTTTGCCGGGAGACCCGGCGAGAATAAGCAGATGTCCATGGTCTCCCTTATGAGACGTTTTTTGGCGGCTGAGCGTGGCTGCAATACCTCTAAAACCATTCCCTGTGGACAGTTCGGTCTTAGTGTTAGCTCGTTGTATTACTTCCGGTGGAATTCCGATATCAATAATTTCAAGTTTACCGGTTAACGAATCACCAGTATGAATAAAATGGCCTGGTTTTGCACAGCAATATGTAGCGGTGAAATTTGCTCTGACTCCGGCACCAAGAACTTTTCCAGTATCAGAGTCCATACCTGAAGGGACATCAACCGAGATAACAGGAGCGTTGTGAGCAAAATCCCTTCGGTTGATTAGATTGATAGTGTCGGCAAAATGGGATTCCACCTTTCGTTTTAAACCTATGCCAAAAATAGCATCAATAACTGCATAACAGGACTGCCCTTTTGATTCTAATTCCTTTAACAGGATTGGGATAGTTTCGACTCGATTCCGAGTGTCTATTACATAAAAGGATAACTTGATCTTCTGTACAATTCTGAAATTAATCGCGGCATCACCTGTAAGTGTATCAGGGTTGACAAGGAAGAAGAAAATCGGTTGGCAGTCACGCTGGTGAAGGTGCCTTCCAATAACTAGTCCATCGCCGCCGTTATTTCCGGGACCAACAAAAATAAGGGAGAAAGTTTCTTTGCAGGGCCCGCACTGGCGCTCAATCATTCTTACCGTACCAAGTCCGGCATTTTCCATCAACACGGTGCCAGGGATACAGAAGTCTTTAATTGCCGACGCATCAAGACCTTGCATTTCCTGGGAAGTAGGCAGTTTCATTTGCGTAGATATCCTATAGAAGAACAGTAAGTAACGGAAAAAAGGTGGTGCCCTTCATTTAGCAATGAGGTTTTTACAGAAATGGCATGGTTCAAACCCGACATCAAATGCAATTTGAACATTTTTAAATTCAATTGTACAGTTTTTACAGTCATAATATTCACACTCCGGTAAGTGAAACACGCGGCTGATAACATTGCCCCTAATAGCTGTTGCAGCTGCCGGGAAATGTAGGCCGTCATCTGGGGCTTCAGCAGTCGGTTCTTTTCCTTCTAGCTTATAAACTGCACTGTTATACAGTTTTGAAAACCCCAGTTTTATGCCGCCCAGTTTTTCTTTAAAGAACAAAGTCAGAGTCACAGGGAGCAGGGGTTTTTCATTTGCGATCCGGAAAATCCAGAAAACAGCCAGTAAGAAGAAAAATCCGTTTGGTGCCCACATCGCAAGTGCTATTGGCAGTACATCGTCTTCAGCAAAAGTTTTACCAACTGTAAAGAGAATATAGTAGAGAATAAAGATAGCAATACCAGCCTGTATACCAATTGCTTTTTTTCCAGGTCTGGCCTGTAACCCAAGCGGCAGTCCAATAAAACTTATCAATAAACAGCCAAAGGGAAGCACCAGTCGTTTGTGGTACTCTATAAGCAGTTTTCGTCTGGATTCCGTATTTCCCTTTTTTTGGGAGGCTTGCTCAAGGAGTTGACTCATTGTAAGCGCACTATTTTTCAAACGAGTTGCTTTTCTATTCTGGGGTTGTAAAGGGATGTTGATCAGATATCTATCAAATTGAACGATCTGGGCATTATTCAGACTGGGGCGATGAAGGCTGCCGTTTCGTAACTCTATGGATACCACCATGTTCTCCATGTTACTTTTCATGTCCCCCGCAGATGCCATAGTAATAATAGGATTGTCCACCCCCCGCATATCGGAAACCCAGACATCTTTCCATTGACCAGTGGCTCTATCAATTTTATTTACATAAACAACAACATCCCCGAGAGCTTCTGTGAAGGTGTGTTCTTTGATACCTTTATTGATTTTTTCATTCAGTAACTGAAAGACTAGCCGTTTCATCGAAATTTCACTCAAAGGAATCAGCGTAACTGAAAAGTAACCGCTGAGCAGCGCAACAAGGGCTGCCACTATGATAACCGGAGGCAGAATTTGAAAAATGCTTATTCCACTGGCCTTAAGGGCAAGAATTTCCGAATCACTTGAGAGGCGTGCGAAAGCTATGGTAATTCCCATCATCGCCGCCATGGGAATTGAATAAAGAAAAATGGTGGGAAAAAGAAATGCAAAAAGGCGTACGAAATCGGCCAGGCCAATACTCAAATCAAGAGTGAAATTGAGAAAGGGAATAAGTTTAACCAGAAAAAAAACACAGTTCATTATAATAAAACTTGCAAAAAAAGGCGCGAGCATTTCAGTTGCAAGATAACTGTATAAAAGCAGGGGAACCCTGGAAGCTGTTATCATAGGTGGTGTTAATGAGAATTGATATTTAGGAGGTACTCATTCAAGCATTTTTAAAAGTTCTAAATTATTCGGTTTGAGACACGCATAATTTGACAACAATACTGAAAAAACTTTCTTGAAACAAGTATCAAGTCTATATAAGTGATGATAAGGAATAAATAGAATCTTTGGAATAAATTTCTACGTTTCACCGCGATGGCTCTGTTTCGCTGTGATGAAAGTAATGTAGTGTCGGGATGGCACATGATCATTCAGCTTTCGTATAAGGAGAATATAACAATGCATTTATTTGAAACCGAAGAGGGTGATAAATGGGTATGCATTACCTGTGGAGTTGAAGAATCACCAATGATAGAAGAGAAGAAGTGGGAATGGATTTTTGACAAAGAAGACCAGACACTGCGCTGCTCGTTGTGCGGGGGACCTGACTACGATTTTGAAGATTGAAGGTGGTGCTGAAGATGAAACCACTTCCCCCGCTTCCCGGAGTTAGAATTTGGAATCAGTTATCGGTTCCTCTATTGTGACATCTATCCAGTGTTGATCCCACCACTCTTTGGGCATAACAAATATCCCGTTTATCAGCATCGAGAAATGCAGATGATCACCGCCGGCCATTCCGGTAGTACCTGTCAGCCCAAGTACTGCTTTCTGGTCAACTTTATCCCCAGGGGTAACATTGATTTTGCTGAGATGAGAGTAGAGACTGAAAACGCCCTGCCCATGATCGAGCATAACCATGTTACCATAAATCCCAAGATAATCGGCAAAGATAACCATTCCACGATTAGAAGCCTTTACCTCCGCTCTGCGTGTTGAAGCAATATCCATTCCGAGATGAACCTGATTATCAACCGCTTTACCATCATAGAAGTAGGTTCTATAATCGGCGAACCCTGCCCGGGAACTGCCCGCCATTCTCAGAAATTTTCCCCGCCATAGCCGTTCATCTAACGGATTCTTACATAGAGCACTGATTTCCTGGTTATTCTGTTTTCGAATAGTGTTGTTTATGTAGAGATACTTATCGAGAGGGCTTCCGGACATAGCCGGATAGTATTGTTGGAATTCGGGGATCTTCTTGGAAAGAAAGCTGTTACTGACATTAATTCTATCCTTTTTTTTCTTATCCGCCTTGTAAACCGTTGAGAAAGGTACGTTGGCACTGTTTCCAGCTCTATCAACGGCGGTAATTGCCAGAGAATCAATTTTATCAGCGTCAAAGGGGAGGGCGAAAAAAGAGATATAGGTGTCATCTCTACCGTCACCGATAAGAAAACCCGGATTAAAATGACCATTGACAGCTACACCATGGCGACTATCTTTCTCAAAGAGACGGTAAATAGCGACTCCAGATCCACCGGGTATGATGTATTTTTCATCGTGTATAATTTGAATACGAGGCGGCTTTGTATCTATTGTGACATGTTTTTCGACAACGGTTTTATTTCCCTTAAGCCATCCGTTAAAAGAGAAATCAGTCACCTCAAGTGTGAGAGTCAATGAGCCATCCTTAAACCCATGCTTGAGACCATTGAACGGAAGAGATTTATTGTCTTCCAAAGGACCTGCCTGCCCCTTATATGAACTTCTGGGAAAAGTAACAGTGTGTAAAACCTTCTGTGTTTCTCCCTGGGCAGCATAGAGCGAGATCGACCTGATGCCGCTTTTTTTATCAGATACCAGATATTCAACAATACTGTCCTGGCCAACATATTCCCCTGTAGATCCGAAACCGGCATCAGGTTTTTCACTTTCGAAGAAGAGTATATATCCTCCAGCGATAGTGATGAGGATAAGTATCAGTAAAATAGTTAAAAGAAATCGCCCCGACCGTGTTGGTCTATTTCTATTTATGGATGCCATAACGCTATAATTTCTTTAAAGTACGGTATTTATTGTTAATATTAGATGTCATCTCTGCCATAATATTTCATATTTTTCAATATGAAGATCTTTGGATGGAGAGATGATGATGCGCTTACCCGTATCTTTCTCCAGGAGTCCCATGGTAAACTCTTCGTCGATATTCAGCATGTCAGCGATCCTGTTGTGTACTCTCAGAGTAATTGTGGAACCTTTGGCCTTACCCGCATTTCGGCTGATCTTTCGAAAAATATCATAACAGATGGTTCGCCTGGACCTAATCACGCCCTCCCCGGAACAATAGTGGCACGGTTCGCACATGAGCTGGTACAGGTTCTCGGAGTTTCTCTTTCTGGTCATCTGTACAAGCCCAAATTCAGAAAGTTTAAGAATATTGTTTCTGCTTTTATCTTTTTTTACAGCATCACTGAAGGTATTGAAGAGTTCCTCTCTGTGATTTTCATTTTCCATGTCAATAAAATCGATGATAATAATTCCACCGATATTGCGAAGCCTCAGTTGATAAGCAATTTCAACAGCTGCTTCCATGTTCGTTTTGAAAATAGTGTCATTAAGATTATTTTTCCCAACAAAACGGCCTGTATTTACATCAATTACCGACAACGCCTCGGTACTTTCAATGATGATATATCCGCCCGATCTTAACCAGACTTTTTTTTCAGTTGCCCTGGCAATATCCGCCTCTATATTGTGTGCCTCAAAGAGAGGTAACTCTTTTTCGCAGTAGAGTGAGATTTTTTTCTGAAGCTGGGGTGCAAATGTTTTGACAAATTCAAGGAGTTTTTGGTGGCCCACAGGATCATCAATAATAAGGGTGTCCACATCCCTTGAAAAAAAATCCCTGATAGACCTAAAAATAATATCCAGGTCTTCATAAACAAGAGCGGGTGCGGACATGTTCTCCTTCTTGTCACTGATATCATCCCAGAGCAACAAAAGAAATTCCATATCTGCTTCAAGTTCTTCAAGGGTAGCATGCTCTGCAACTGTTCTGACGATAAAACCGGCACCTTGGGGACGAATTTTTTCAATCTGATCTTTTAGCTTTTCCCTGATCTCTTCATCTTCTATCTTTCTGGAAATTCCAATGTGATCTGTGAGGGGAATAAAGACAAGATTGCGGCATGGAAGTGTTATGTGGCAGGTCAGCCTGGCGCCTTTAGTGCCGATAGGGTCTTTGTTAACCTGGACAATTATATCTTGGCCTTCTGTTAAGAGATTTTCAATTCGGAGTGCCTGGGCCCGTACATGGGAGTTGCTACAATCTGCGATACAGGATTTTTCACGGTGCGAACTGGGTGGAACAAAAACATCAGCGACATACAAAAAACCGGTACGTTCCAGGCCGATATCGACAAATGCCGCCTGCATGCCGGGGAGAACACGAACCACCTTGCCCTTGTAAATGTTACCCATGAGCCCTTTTTGAGAGTGTTTCTGCATGTGAAACTCACTCAGGGTTCCGTCCTCTACAAGCGCAAGACGCACCTCATAGCTTGTTGAGTTTATAAGTATACCTGTGGACATTGTATAACCGCAAAAATCTAATATTTAGACTTCCCGACCGGGAAGGAGTATGTTATTTGAACGTTGTATTATACAGTATTGCCATACTAAAATGCCATAATAATAATGATTTTATATGATTAAAAACTGTTAAATTGAGTCATGGATTCCTGTCCTGTATCAGTTATTATTCCAACATATAACAGAGCCGAATTTCTCGATCGGGCACTTCTGTCCATAACGCGGCAGACGTTAAAATGTTCTGAGATTATAGTGGTCGATGACGGATCAACCGATAGTACTCCCGCTATTCTTGAAACATTTTCCCGCTCTGAGCAAGTGCCCCTGAAGGTATTGAAGCAAATTAATAAAGGAGTCGCGTCGGCACGTAATCGTGGAATAGTTGCTGCAGTGCATGAATATATTGCCTTTCTCGATTCAGACGATCACTGGCATAAGAAAAAAATTGAGATCCAATTCAAGGCGTTAAAAGAAAACCCGGAATATTTGATAAGTCATACCAGGGAAAAATGGTTGAGACGAGGAGTTCATCTCAACCAGAAAAGAAAACATATTCCGCAGCATGGTGATATTTTTCAACACAGCTTGCAGCTTTGTGCCGTAGGAATGTCAACTGTGATGGTTAGAAAAGACCTGTTTTCACAGGTTGGGGTGTTTGACGAAACTCTTCGCTGCTGTGAAGATTACGACCTCTGGTTGCGCGTAAGTTGCAGGTTTTCCTTTCACCTGGTTGATAGACCACTAACCGTCAAGGAGGGTGGTCGTGAGGATCAGGTATCTTACATGTATAGGCAGGGAATGGATCGGATGCGTATTTATAGCATAAAAAAAATGCTCGACTCTGGAATCCTCGATAAAAAGAAAACCATTCTTGCACTGGACGAATTTGACAGGAAATGTTCTGTTTTTGGTAATGGCTGTATCAAACATGGCAAAGTGGAAGTCGGAGAATACTATCTCAATCTTGCAAACAATTATCTGAATAATGGTAAAATTGTAAGAACATAAAGCTATATTTTTTTCAAACGAGAGAGAAAAGCAGTGTCTGAAAACTCCTGGAGAGATCCATCATCATTTATCGAACAGATTTATGTTGAAGAATCCTGCCTGGAACTACCATATGCAAAGGAAATTATCCACAGAGCCCAATTGCCCTATACCATTGTTCCGGACAGGGGGAAACCCAACGATCTTGATAAAAATTATGTGGACAACCTTACACTCGGGAAACGACAACTGTTTCTCTGTAAGAATCGGGGAATTTTTTTTAAACCGTGTCCCGGCACCCGCGAATATCAGTGCTGTGATTATCAGGTATTAAATACAGGAATGAATTGCCCTATAGATTGTGTCTACTGCATTTTACAGGCATATCTTAATGCGCCCTGGCTGACATTCTATGTCAATACTGAAAAGCTTTTCCTGGAACTTGATGAGGCTCTGCAGAATAATCCAGACCGTTTTTTTCGTATAGGAACCGGTGAATTTACTGATTCTCTTGCGATTGACAGGTTGACAGGATTGAGCCGACTGCTGGTGAACTATTTTGCTCAACAGAAAAATGCGGTTCTTGAACTGAAAACCAAGAGTGGAGTTATAGAGAACCTGAAGGGGCTTGAACACCATGGCAGGACAATAATTGCGTGGTCTTTGAATAGTCCGATCATAATGAAAAAGGAGGAGATTCGCTCAGCATCTTTGAATGAAAGGCTTGCTGCAGCCAGAAGTTGTGCCGATTCGGGATATAAACTGGCTTTCCATTTTGACCCGATAATTGATCATTCCGGTTGGATGGAGGGATATGCAGAGACTATACAACGACTCTACGAAGAGGTACCTGCTGAATCAATCGTCTGGATATCGCTGGGAGCATTACGTTTTATTCCAAGTTTGAAGGAAATAGGGATACAGAGATTCCCACACTCTAATATCTACTATCAGGAGTTTATTGAAGGACTGGACAATAAATCACGGTATTTCAGACCGGCCAGAGTAAAGATGTATCGATTTATTTATAACTGTCTGAAAGAAAGGGCTTACGAAGGGACATGCATCTATTTTTGCATGGAGAGTGATGAAATATGGCAGGAGGTTATGGGCTTTATTCCTGAAGAAAAAGGTGGTATACCACTTATGCTTGATCGAACTGTTTTAAGCAGATAATTCCGAGAGGGAGCTATGAGGATTTTTGGTACAGCTGAATTTTATAGCTTGTTCTTTAATTGATCTAACGTATATTTACAACATACATGGGAAGAATGGCTGTTTTCTCTATTACTCAATTACTTAGGAGATTGGCGGATGATTAATAAGGTAATACTTGTCGGCAATTTAGGTGCAGATCCTGAACTTCGTTATACTCAAAGCGGCACTGCAGTGGCAACTTTAAGTGTTGCAACGAACAGAAGGTGGAAGGACAGAGATGGTAATCAGCAGGATGAAACAGAATGGCATCGCGTAATTGTCTGGGCACAGACCGCGGAATATTGCGGCAATTATCTTTCAAAAGGGATGAAAGTCTATGTCGAAGGTCGCCTCCAGACTCGTAAATGGCAGGACCAGAGTGGCAACGACCGTTATACCACTGAAATTATAGCTCAAACTATTCAAAATCTTACTCCCAAGGGCAGTGACTTGGGAGGTGGAGGGTTTGAAAATCCCCCTATGCCCGATGAGCCATCGGGGGGCATGCTTGGTGGCAACAGTACAGGGGAGGATGTCCCTTTTTAGAAAATGTTCTTATGCAGGTTCCAAAAAGAGCCGCCTCGCTTCGATGCGAGGCGGCTCTTTTTTTGTTTTAATCCAATTTTCATTACATAATGCAGTTGACGTGGCCTGCAAGCGTTCATATTGTTGGTACAAATAAAAAACGTCAGTAAAAAGCCGTTTATTTTCCACAGCTTCAGAGCAGAAATCATTGACTATATATAGTTTTTCATCATGGATTACTACAAAGTATTAGGAGTTGATAAAAATACGACTCCAACAGAGATAAAAAAGACGTACAGGAAACTCGCGCTCAAATATCATCCCGACAAAAATAAAGGGGATAAGGCGTCTGAGTCAAAATTTAAGGAAATCAGTGAAGCATATGCAGTTCTGTCTGATGCCGAGAAAAAGCAGCAGTATGATCAGTTTGGTTCGACTCAGTTTCGTCAGCGGTATTCCCAGGAAGATATATTCAGGAATTTTGATTTAAATGATATCTTCAAACAATTCGGCTTTGGTACCCGGGAAGGATCCACATCTTTTAGATCAGGAATGGGGGGGAATGGTGGCGGTCATCCTTTCGGTTCTTTTTTCAATCAGGGGCAATCGGCCGGTTGCGGTGGCGGTGGTTGTCAATCCGGGTCGGCAAAAGGCCAGGATATGACTTATCAGATTTCAGTTACACTTGATGAAGTTCTCAATGGAGCGGAACGAACCATCAGCCTGCGAAAAAACGGCAAGAGTCAAAACGTCTCGGTAAAAATACCACGAGGTATCGAGGAAGGAAAAAAACTTCGTCTTCAGGGAAAAGGTGGGGAGTCGTCAAATGGCGGCCAGCCGGGAGATCTGTACCTGAAAGTTGGGATTGAGCAGGACGCTAGGTTTTCCCGGGATTCAGATGATCTCAAGGTCGAAAAATTGATATCTTTCAGTGAGGCATGTCTGGGTACCAAAGTGGAAGTTGAGACCCTTGAAGGCAAAAAATTCATGGTGAAAGTTACCCCCGGAACAGTACATGACTCGCGTCTCAGAATTAAGGGGTACGGGTTGCCTGCAGGCCCTATGGGGGATCGGGGGAATCTGTATGTCAAACTGGGAGTTAAAGTCCCGGATACCTTAACCGATTCACAGAGAAAAATTATTGAGCAGTTGAAGGAATGTGATCTTTAACACCAATGAAATGTATTTCAGGGACGTTAATAGTTTGTGTCGGCATAAGCCAACCAGCCTCCGGCAGAAACCAGTTCCTGGTCAAATTGATTTAGTTGAAACTGAAAGACCAGAGAGTCTTGGCTATCCAGATTTGAGAAACCGGTGAGCTCACATTTTTCCAGATCCACAGAGATAAAAATATCACCCTCCATACCAAATAGCTGATCAAGCTGATCTTTTCGAAATTCGACAGCCAGTATTCCGCAGTTAAACATGTTTTGCCTGAAAATCCTGGCAAAACTCTCTGCTATAACAATGTTAATATCGTTTACCTCAAAGGCCCATACAGCATGCTCTCTGGATGATCCGCAGCCAAAATTTGCCCGTGTGACAACAACCTGTGCCTCTTGTGATTTTTCAGACTGACGATCATACGGAATGCCGTCCAACAGCAGATCTTCAAGTAAATGAGGCTTCAGGGCTGTTTTTGAAATCTCCGTCAGATATTTTGCAGGTATTATCTCATCGGTGTTAATATCGTCTCTGTCCAGAAAAATTGCCGGACCGCCAAATTGTTTCATTTTATTTCCTTGTGCTTTGAATTTGCATTTAACTGAGAAATTTTGTCGGATCAGTAATAACTCCGGTAACCGCTGCTGCAGCGGTAGAAAAAGGACTCATCAGATGAACCATACCGCCTTTGCCCATTCTTCCATTAAAGTTACGGTTTGTGGTCGAGGCACAGACTTCACCCTCGGCTAATACCCCCGCACTCATACCCAGGCAGGCGCCACAAGTCGGGTTTAGAACACAGAAGCCGGCGTCCATGAATGTTTTGATAATCCCTTCTTCTAGGGCCATTGTGTAAATTAGCGGAGTTGCCGGGGTCACTACTCCCCTGACATTTTCAGCTAATTTCCTGCCCTGAAGAATCGTTGCTGCATCTCTCAGATCCTCTATTCGACCATTTGTGCAGGAACCGATATATACCTGGTCGACAGGGGTGCCTTCCATTTCCTTAACATCTTTGACCAGGTCAGGCTTATAACCATATGTTACCTGGGGTGTCAGCCTGCTAATGTCAAATTCGATAATATCGCTATAGGATGCATCCGGGTCTGAATGGTATTTTTTATAATCTTCGACAGCTGCATCGATTGTCGGATAGTCCGATTGAATAAAAGGCCAGAGATATTCAGCAGTCACACGATCAGGAAGGCAAATGCCACAGGTCGCACCGGCTTCCACGGCCATATTACAGAGTGTCATACGGGATGACATAGTAAAAGAATCGACTACAGTTCCAGTGAATTCAATCACTTTGTCCGTAGCACCATTGACAGATATGCTTTTTATGATGGCAAGAATAACATCCTTTGCAACGACGCCGAGACGAAGATCTCCTGAGATATTGATTTTCAAAGTCGTGGGCGCCCTGAAGGAACAGACTCCTTTGTAGATACCCACTTCAAGATCAGTAGTGCCGACACCAGCGGCAAAGGCGCCGAAGGCACCATGAGTACAAGTATGGGAATCCCCCATAATAACGGTATAACCGGGACGTACAAAACCCTTTTCAGGGAAAAGTGCATGGCAAACACCATTGGCACCTATATCAAAAAAATCCTTGATATCGTGTCGTTTTGCCCATTCCCGCATGATTTTTCCCTGGGTGGCAGTTTTGGAGTCTTTTGCCGGAGTGACATGATCTATAACAGCCTTTATTTTTGTTTTATCGAAAACCTGATCCATGCCTTTTTCCATCAGGTCAATGATAGCTATCGGGGTGGTAATCTCATGACACATAACGACATCGAGATTAAGAACCATATTTTCAGGGGACGGTTTATCTCGCAGGTGTGCTTCGAAGATTTTTTCAGCGATTGTTTTTCCCATTTGTATAAACTCCGGTGTATAAAGATATAAATGGTGTTGTCAGAACTCTTCATCTGCTTCGTTGCCGTAATGATAAAAATTACGTGCCTCGTATATGGAACTTTTTACAACGCCATCAAAAATCAGTTTGCTCTCAAGTTAGATAGACTGTACACGATACAAGATAACAGGTAACTTTACTATAGTATTATGACCAGGACATCACCCATTTTATATCGGCCATAAAGTCAACTGAGCTTGTTTTGTGTAACATTCTTTTAAACCTTTTTATTTAATGCAAAGTGCACCCATTTTTACCATTTTCACTCCCGGGACATAGTACCTTACGGATTTTGAGCACAAAAACTAAACAACCAGTAAGGAAGTAATTACCTATTCATTATTGATACAGTGGTTATATATGAAAAATAAGATCTTGAGATTAGACGAAACGTTACTCATCGGTAAAGGTGGTGTGCGAGAAGTCTACCAGCACCCGGATGATCCATTGAAGTGCATAAAAATAACTTTCAACCAAAAGAAAATACGTTCGGTTAAAAGAGAAATAAACAGTTTACGGCTTTACCATCTAAGAAAAAAAACCTTCGAACGAATGACACGATTCCATGGATACTGTTTGACAACAAAGGGAAAAGGAATGGTTTTTGACCTT
This sequence comes from Desulfobulbaceae bacterium UBA2775, assembly GCA_002352445.1. Lineage (GTDB taxonomy): Bacteria > Desulfobacterota > Desulfobulbia > Desulfobulbales > Desulfocapsaceae > Desulfomarina. The sequence goes on along the minus strand of DEIL01000050.1, from coordinate 3,028 downwards.
ATTCGAGATTTTGACGGCAAGAAATCAGTGATGCTTTCTGACCATGTGGCCTGCAAAGTTGAGCCCTGCTTGCAACCTGCGGAAATTGTCTATCTTTTGAATGACCTATTTGAACATCTGCTCCAGCACAATATTATCATCAGCGACCCGGCTCCCCACAATATACTCGTCCATTACACATCAAAAAATAAGAAAAAACTTGTGCTTATTGACGGTATTGGAAATCCCCAGTTCATTAAGCTGGCAGATTTTTCGATACATTATGCACACAAAATAATTAAAGATAAGTGGCGATATTACATCGAAGAAAACCCCAGCCTTAAACATATATTTGCCATAACCGGCTACAAAAGATGAGGTAGTAGATTAATAAGAGGATGCTTTCAGGATCCTTCTAACAACTTCCTTTCAGACAAGCTTCTGGACCCTTGACAGCCGTCTTCAAAAGGCTCAGATGGTGGATGTTTACTCAGATGGTGGATGTTTATATTGTAAGGAAGGACTGTGGGTACTCACTGATTTGAAACACAAAATCATGATAAATCAACAAGGAGTTGGGATGTCCTGTATTATGACCATATTTTATTACTGTCTCAAGCAGTCTAGAAATTGAGACCATCCACTTTATATGAAAGTCATGTTCGCTCCCCTGGCAGGGAGGGATTTGGAGCAGTGTCGACACAACAATCCACAGCNNAGCCTGCGAGGACGTTTGGCGACACTTCTCCTAATCCCGGTCACATCACTTTCATGCTTCGTTGTGAAATTCATTTCATGGGTGTTAGATCTTTAATCAGCCAGACAGGACTTAGTTACAAATGAAAATAAAACGGACAGTTTTCTCAGCTTTAATTATTCTCTGTATACCAACGCTTCTTTTTGCTGCTCATGGGATTTCCATTGACGATTCGCTGAAATATCCGCCTGACTTCATTCAATTTGATTACACTTCCCCTGAAGCTGTAAAGGGAGGCAGACTCGTTCTCCACGATATCGGCAGTTTTGATAAAATGAATCCTTTCACCCGCAAAGGTGAGGCGCCTTTAGGTCTTGAAATGCTGGTTTTTGAGCCCCTTGCGGTGACAAGTTTAGATGAACCTTTTGCCGCCTATGGGTTGATAGCTGAAGATGTCGAGCTTGCAGCCGACAAAATGTCGGTTACCTATACAATAAATAAAAATGCACAATTTTCCGATGGCAGCCCTGTTACAGTGGCTGATGTGGCCTATACACTTGATATGTTAAAAAGTGATAAAGTGCATCCCGCCTACCCC
>DEIL01000050.1:352-1722 GCA_002352445.1 Desulfobulbaceae bacterium UBA2775 | reverse complement strand
ATTATTACAAAGATATTGCAGGGGCAGAAAAAGTAGGTGAACGGAGAATCAAATTTAATTTTACCAGGAAGAACAGGGAGCTGCATCTTATAGCAAGCCAGATGCGTGTTTTATCAAAAAAATTCTATGAGAAAACAGGTTTCGGCACAATTCAAAAGAATGGTGGTCTTGCCCACCCTGTAGCTTCCGGCCCTTATGTAGTCTCTTATGTCAACCCTGGTAAAACTATCACATATAAAAGAAACAAGCAGTATTGGGCGCAGGACTCTCCAACCAGAAAAGGTATGTTCAACTTCGATGAAATCGTAATTAAATACTATAAAGACCAGATAGTGGCCCTTGAGGCCTTTAAAGCCGGAGAGTTCGACTTTATCTCAATTAATATAGCAAAACAGTGGGCAAGGGATATGAAAGGGCCGAAGTTTTCTTCCGGGAAAATCATAAAAAAGAACCTTGTCCATTTTAATAATGCGGGAATGCAGGGGTTTTTGATGAATACCAGACGGGATCTCTTTAAAGACCCGAAGGTACGACGGGCTTTAGGTCTGGCTCTTGATTTTGAGTGGATCAATAAGTCACTCTTTCATGATCAATATACCAGGACGCATTCTTTCTTCAGCAACTCCTATCTTGCTGCAACCGGATTGCCCGAAGGTCTCGAGCTTGAGTATTTGAACAAGTTTCGCGGCAGGTTACCTGAAGAAGTTTTTGTTCAACCTCTTTCAGCACCGGTAACCATTGGCAAACATGGAATCAGAACTCATCTGAAAATGGCAAAAAAACTTCTCCGTGAATCCGGCTGGTCAGTCAGGGAAGGAGTCTTGATCAATCAGCAGGGAAAAAAATTTGAGTTTGATATTCTGCTTGTATCCACGTCGTTTGAAAGAGTGATGGCTTCCTATGTTAGAAATTTAAAAAAACTGGGAATAAAAGTCCGTTACAGAACTATTGATCCCACTCTTTATACAGAAAGATTAAAGGCGTTTGATTTTGATATGATTGTTACAACCTATGGGCAATCACTCTCGCCGGGGAATGAACAGCGAAACTTCTGGCATTCGACAGCAGCTGCTATTAATGGGTCAAAAAATTATGCCGGCATACAATCTGTTGTCGTGGATAGCCTGGTAGACAAGATTATTTATGCTGAAAACAGAGACCAGTTAGTTGCCGCATGTAAAGCTCTTGATCGCGTACTTTGGTATGGCTACTATCTGATTCCTAACTGGTATCTGGACACCCACAGAGTGAGTTACTATAATAAATTTCATTTTCCTGATCAATTGCCTCTCTACTATAGTCCTTTTCAGCTTCTTATGACGTTGTGGGAATAATCGTATTTATAAGGATGATGGCGTCGTAAAAAGTCC
>DEIL01000050.1:0-197 GCA_002352445.1 Desulfobulbaceae bacterium UBA2775 | reverse complement strand
GAGTTTGTCAAGGATGATAAACTCGTCAAAAGGTCGACCACAGTTATGTAGATGGCTAAGTAAAAAAGTTTGATATACAGGTAAGAGAGCCTGCGAGACTCCGCATCGGACTTTTTACGACGCCATCAAGGATTATTATGTTAGAAAATTTCCTATTCAATCTTAACAGTATTGACGACACCAAAAGGCTAGGGGTT
>DEIL01000047.1:8711-24240 GCA_002352445.1 Desulfobulbaceae bacterium UBA2775 | reverse complement strand
TTGGGTTTTTACGATTCCATCAAAATTGAGATCCCTCAACCTGTAATTAATTGCTTGTTACTTCTATTCGGAGAAAAAAATGGATTTTCCTATAGACCTGGGCGGATATACTCCCCTGAAATTTGATTTAAACCAGGAAAAATTGACTGATGAGCAGTTACAGAGTCTGAACAATAATATCACTCTTGTACGTGACAGCCTGGTGTTTTTTACCGCCCTCGCAAATGTCAAAGGACTGGGAGGACATACAGGTGGTGCCTTCGATATAGTACCGGAACTTCTTATTGTTGACGGGTTCATGAAGGGGAGCGATACTATCCATTCCGTCTATTTTGATGAGGCGGGACACAGGGTTGCTATCCAGTACATGATGGCGGTATTGAACGGTTATCGTGAGGCTGAGTCGCTTTTGCACTACCGGGAATATGATAAAGGCTATTATGGTCATCCGGAGCGTGATGAGAAAAACGGTGTCTTTTTTTCTTCCGGTCGACTTGGACATCTCTGGAGTTATGTAAATGGTGTTGCAGAAGCCGATCCTGATAAGACAGTTGTCATGTTTGGCAGTGATGGCTCTCAGATGGAGGGAGATAATGCTGAAGCGGCTAGGTATGCCGTTTCCAGGAATCTTAAAGTTAAGCTGTTCATCGATGATAATGATGTGACAATTGCCGGCCACCCAAGTGAATATCTGCAAGGATATGATGTTGTTAAAACCCTTGAAGGTCATGGCCTTGAGGCCAATGCTGGTGATGGTGAGGAACTTGAAGCACTTTTTGATCGTATTCGCAGGGCACTTGTTGCCGACGGCCCTGTGGCTCTTATCAATAAAAGACCCATGGCGATTGGTATTTCGGGGATTGAGGGAACACCAAAAGGACACGATGTTATAGCTGTGGATCTGGCGGTGGATTATCTCAAGGCCCGGGGATTGATTGATGCTGTGGATGCTTTGACCGGTTATAAGGTTGAAAAAGTCAAGACTGAGTATCTTGGCAGCAGTCCGGAAACAGCAAAAGTGAGGGATGATTTTGGCAAGGTTATCTGCGAGATCCTTGATGAAACTGAAGACGCCGCTTCAAAGGTGCTGGTGATTGATTCAGACCTGGAGGGATCCTGCGGCCTGCACCATATTCGAAAGAACCATCCTGAGGTCTATGTCCTTGGCGGTATCATGGAGAGAAATAACTATTCCGTAGCTGCAGGATTTGGTTCCGAGCCTGGAAGGCAGGGGATTTTCGGTACCTTTGCCGCCTTTCTGGAAATGGTGATATCTGAGATCACCATGGCCCGTCTCAATGATGCCAATGTGCTCGCCCATTTTTCCCATTCGGGAATAGATGATATGGCTGATAACACCTGTCACTTCGGTATTAACAACTTTTTTGCCGATAATGCACTGGCGGAAAATGACCTTACCCGACTCTATTTCCCTGCTGATGCCGGTCAGCTGCGGGGGCTGTTAAAGAGAATTTTCGATGATGCCGGCCTGCGTTTTGTGTTCTCCACCAGGTCTGCCACACCATTTATTTTCACAGAAGCAGGAGAGAGACTGTATGGTGAGAATTACTCTTTTGTGCCGGGTAAAGATGAGGTAATCAGGGAGGGCAGTGATGGTACTATTGTCACCTATGGCGAGATGCTCTACAGGTGTCTTGACGCAATTGAGCAGCTGAAAGCAGAAGGGATTAGTGTTAATCTGATTAATAAGCCCACCCTCAATATGATAGATGAAGAGATGGTTGAGAAGGTCGGCAGGAGTCCTTTTGCCCTTGTTGTGGAGAGCCAGAATACTAAAACAGGTCTTGGCATGCGGTATGGAACCTGGCTGTTGGAACGAGGCTTTTCTCCCAAATATTCCGTTATGGGAACCAGCAGGCTCGGTCATGGCGGTATAGCGGAACAACTCCCGCACCAGGGCCTTGCCGTTGATGATATTAAGAAGAAAATTCGTTCAATGATGTAACAGGCTGTCCGGATATGATTTTACTTAGCCATCTGAAATCAAGAGTTTTTGCAAATTCATTATCGGAAACAAAAGGTAAAAATCAAGTAAAATTGTAGTCCGGAGGATTTAATGTCGGAAGTTGGTCAAGGTAAAAGTTTATCTCTTAGAACATTTGGATATATCTCCATAATAGCGTTATCAACTCTTTTTTATGAACTCTCCTTGATTCGTATTCTTGATATTTTGTGGTATCCCCACTTTGCATATATGGTTATTACTCTGGCTTTACTCGGATTTGGTATAGCCGGAGTTATTACATCTGTGCTGGCTGAAAAAGAGAAACTTTTTTCCCATGACAGTCTATTTTGGTTAACCATTGCTTTGGCAATCTGTTACGGAGGAGTGTTTTTTTTCCTTAACAGATTTCATGTTGATTTTGATAATTTCAGTAGCGTTGCCTCTTTGGGAGCTAAAGTGCTGCTTGTATTTTCCGGACTTGTCGTACCATTTTTTCTAAGTGGTTTGATTTTATCAATCCTGTTTACCAAACATGCTGATATGTTTGGTAAACTTTATTTTTGGGATTTGGTTGGTGCTTCTTTAGGATGTTTGCTTGTCCCATTTTTGATCCCATCAGTTGGCGGGCCTGGGATGTTATTCGTAGCCTCGGGTATGGCTTTGTTAGCTGTTTGTCTAATAAGTCGTTCAAAAATAGTAATCTTTTTTGCATTAATTTGTGTGGTGGGACTGTCAGGTTTTCTGGTTTCCAGGGGAGGTGATTATCTTGAAATTGCTTACCATATGAACAAAAGAAATTTCAGGGCCTTACAAGGAGGACGTCTTCTGACTCGCTGGGATAGGATCTCACGCATTGATCTTATTCAATATAGAAAAGAATATGTCTGGATCGCCTATGACGGTGGCACCCAGACAAGCTATTTTTACACTTTTGACGGTGATTATAACAAATTAAGAGAGTCATTACCAGAGGGGGCCAGGGATCAGTTCTGGGATAAATTTGTGTTTGCCTCCCACTGGTTGAAAGAGGGTACAAACCCAAGTGTTTTGATCATTGGGGCAGCAGGAGGTCAGGAAACAAAAGGAGCAATTACCTTTGGCGCAAGGGAAGTTGATGCTGTTGAAATGGTAGGTGCGGTAATTGAACTTGGGAAGGAAAAATATGCTGTTGAGCCGTATGGCAATAGTAAGGTCAATGCGGTACGGGGGGAAGGGCGTAGCTTTTTGAGAAGGGGCAGGAAAAGCTATGACATTATCCAGATGATGTCTAATCATACAACATCAAGTATAGCTTCCGGTTCAGGAGCAGTGTCTCCTAACTATCTCCAGACTACGGATGCCTACAAGGAGTATTTTTCGCACCTTTCCGACAATGGGGTTCTCCATATTAACCATCATATATATCCGAAAATGGTATTAACGGCCGCCCGGGCCTGGAAAGAGATGGGGCTAGATGAATTTGAAAAGCATGTCCTTCTCTATTATGCTGGCCAGTGGTACAATTTGCCCACTCTGATGATCAAGATGAAACCGTGGACCCAGGCTGAGGTAGATAAGGTGCATGCGCTTATGGAAGAAGGTTTTACGCGTATTCATAACCCGGTAGATCCTGATAGCACCCGGCTGCATAAAGATTTTTTTACCGGTAAGTTGCCAGAAGATCTTTTGGCAACGATTCCTTATCGCATGGATGTCCCAACAGATGATAAACCGTTTTTTAATCATCTCAGGAAGAGGTTGAAACCTGTTTCTGATAAAGAACCCTATGTTGACACGTCAATAAAAGTTCTTTTGAATGACTCTATTAAGCACGGTCTTCCAATGGATATCATTCATCTGGTAGTATCTGCCGGTGCGGCACTTATGATTGCGGTGATTTGCCTTTTCGGGCCGTTGTTGTTCTCCCGGGTCGGTCGAGCACATTGGAACGGCAAGGCTGCTTTTGTGGGCTATTTTGCTTGCCTGGGGGGTGGGTTTATTGCCATAGAACTCATTTTTATACAGCTCTTCCATAAATTAGTGGGTTTTCCACTGTATACATATGTTACTGTTGTGTTCGCTTTTCTCATGTCAGCCGGTGTTGGTAGCTACGTGACAGACATCACTGAATTGCATGGTAAGAAGCTTGCCCGTTTCATTCCCTTTGTTGCCATACCTGCCTACGGGGTGATCCTGCTGCTCTTTAATGAGCCCTTGCTGGATTATTTTCTGCAATGGCCGGCAATGATGAGAATGGCTGCTGCATTTTTACTGATTGCCCCGCTGGGCTTCTTTATGGGCATGCCTTTTGCCATTGGCATTGCGGTGTCGCATCGCAATGGAAAGGGGGCAGTTGGTTGGGCCTGGGCTGTGAATGGCCTCTTCACCGTTCTTGGCGGTGTTTTGAGTATTATTGTTGCAATTTATTTGGGATTTTTTAACACTTTAATGATTGCCTTTGCTATTTATTTGCTGGCCGGAATGCTTTTGCCTCGATTTGCATGGAAATAGCTTCAAGATAAGAGGAGATTGTCAGCGAGAAGGAAAAATGGTATTGCACTGTTTACAGCATCAACAAAGGTTCAATCAAAATAATATATTATAATAGTACGAGACTATCAGTTATGAAAAACCATATGAAAAAAAGAGTACTGGTAACCGGTGGAGCCGGTTTCCTTGGTTCCCACCTCTGTGAACGTTTGATTGACCGGGGGGATGAGGTTCTTTGTCTCGATAACTATTATACCGGAATAAAAGAAAATATTATCACATTATTTGATAATCCGGCTTTTGAATTGATTCGTCATGATATAACCTTTCCCCTCTATGTTGAGGTTGATGAGATTTATAATCTGGCCTGTCCAGCCTCCCCTATTCACTATCAATTTGACCCTGTCCAGACGACGAAAACCTCCGTCCATGGGGCGATCAATATGCTTGGTCTGGCAAAACGGGTAAAAGCAAAGATATTCCAGGCTTCCACCAGTGAGGTCTATGGTGATCCGGAAGTTCATCCCCAGGTTGAGAGTTACTGGGGTAATGTGAACCCCATAGGTTTGCGGGCATGTTATGATGAGGGTAAACGTTGCGCCGAAACGCTGTTTTTTGATTATCATCGCCAGCACAATCTCAGGATTAAAGTAGGGAGAATTTTTAATACCTACGGTCCCCGCATGCACCCAAACGACGGAAGGGTTGTGTCTAACTTCATCGTCCAGGCCCTGGAGGGGGCTCCTATCACGATTTATGGGGATGGATCCCAGACGCGCTCATTCTGTTATGTGGACGATCTAATAAATCTCTTTGTACTGTTCATGGAGAGCAGTGATGAAATGACTGGGCCGATCAACATGGGGAACCCCAGGGAATTCACTATACTTGAGCTGGCTGAAAAGGTGATAGATATGATCGGTTCCGGTTCGGAAATTGTTTTCAAGACCCTCCCTTCCGATGATCCGCAGCAACGTTCAGCAGACATTTCTATTGCCCGAAAAGAGTTTGGCTGGGAGCCGCAGATAACCCTCGAAAAGGGTCTTCGCCATACAATTGACTATTTTGATAACCTCCTGTCTGATAACAGGTAGGCAGAGAGGGAAGGTTTGCCGGAAGAATGGGGCGATTCAGTCAATTAAGCATTTTACCATCTGTGAGCTCTCCAAATTGCAACAATCCTTATGCCAATATTTATTGACGGTCACGTTCATATATATCCCGAATTTCCTGTTGATCAGTTCCTGGCTGCGGCATGGGATAATTTTTCCCGGATCGCTGACTCCAGCAAGATCTCCAGTGACCTCCATTATGTTTTGGTTTTAACCGAAGGGCAGGGCTTTGATTTTTTCACCAGGTTCAAACAACAGGCTGTTCCTTTAAATGATGCTGTTGGGGAGCGGGACCTTTCTTCTTCTTGGAGTTTTTATCGCACAGATGAGCCGGATAGCCTTATTGCCCGTAAGGGCAAAGCAAGTATGGTGATTGTTGCCGGACGACAGATTATCAGCAGGGAGAACATAGAGCTGCTTTCTCTCTTAAGTTCATTTAAGGTAGAGGATCACACCTTATCCCTGGAGGATCTGGCGAAAACCATTGCTGCGGATGGCGGTTTACCCGTAGTACCCTGGGGGGTGGGGAAATGGCTTGGGGCAAGGGGAAAAGTTGTCGAAAGCCTTTTACATTCCAGGCGTGATTATCCTTTGTTTTTGGGAGATAACGGTAATCGTCCTTCCTTTTGGCCGGAATCCGTTCTTATCAGTCAGGCACGTGATTTACATGTTCCCATTTTGTCCGGCAGTGATCCCCTGCCGCTGATCTCTCATTTATCCCGGCCCGGTTCTTCCGGCGCGTTTCTCAGGCAGGGGAAATTGTCTATGAAACATCCAGCCGCCTCTTTAAGCAGGCTGCTTATCAACGAAAAAGATATTGCCGGGTTTTTCAACTGTACCGGCCCCTTCCAATTTGTTATTGACCAGTTGCGGATAAATTTGCGAAAGCAGTCTTCTCGCATCTTTGAAAAATCCGGCAGCTGAAAAAAAAAAGAATCGGAGCAGAATAAATGTCTGAAATATTGATTGTCGGCGGGGCTGGTTATATAGGCTCTCATATGGCAAAATATCTTCATGGAAAAGGGTTGGAGCCGGTTGTACTTGACAACCTCAGCATGGGGCACAAAGAGGCGGTTCAATGGGGGCCGTTTTATGAAGGAGAGCTCGATGATGAGAACCTGCTGGCTGAGATTTTCAGAGAGTACGATATAAAGGCAGTGATGCATTTTGCTGCCTTCTGCTATGTTGGCGAGTCGGTGACAGAGCCATTAAAGTATTATCAAAATAATGTGGCTGCAACCCTGGGCCTGCTTTCTTCAATGCTGAGGAATGGTGTCGATAAATTGATTTTTTCTTCCACCTGTGCCACATATGGTGAACCGAACAGCCTGCCAATGAACGAGAGTCATGATCAGCACCCGATTAACCCTTATGGCCGCTCTAAGCTTATGATGGAAAATATTCTCGATGATCTTGATCCTGCGTATGGCCTGAAGTCTGTCTGCCTCAGATATTTTAATGCAGCCGGGGCAGATCCTGAGGGCGAGCTGGGTGAGGATCATGATCCGGAAACCCATCTCATCCCCCTTGTGCTGCAAACCGCTCTTGGCCTGCAAGAGGAATTAACCGTGTTTGGCAACGATTACCCCACCGAGGATGGAACCTGCATTAGAGATTATATTCATATAACTGATTTGGCCCAGGCCCATTATCTGGCCTTGCTCCATTTATTAAAAGGTGGGGAGAGTAAAAAATATAATCTTGGCAATGGCAGCGGTTATTCCATACTTGATGTGATTAATACTGCCCGTCAGGTAACAAGCAAGGATATTATTTATAGTTTTGCGGACCGCAGGGATGGAGATCCGGCTGTTTTGGTTGGTTCAGCAGAAAAAGCGACACAGGAACTGGGCTGGAAGCCTGAGTTTAATAGCCTTGAAACAATCCTTGAAACTGCCTGGAACTGGCATTCCCTGAATCCAGATGGTTATGGCAGCAGGATGAAATGAAAATACTGAAACTCGCGCCGCAGCCATTTTTTATAAACAGAGGCACTCCCATTGATGTGCTTCTTGTTTTAAGAGCTTTGTCCCAGCGAAATGACACAGATGTTGATGTAATTGTCTACCCGGAGGGGGAGGATGTGGAGTTGCCCAATGTAACCATATACCGGGTACCTATGCCAATAAATCCCAAAGGAACGCGGCCTGGGTTTTCTTTGAAGAAACTGTGGATAGATTTTTTTATGTTTTTTTTCACCTGGAAAATGGTTCACCGTAACAGATATGATCTTCTTCATGCCGGTGAAGAATCAGTATATATGGCGATGTTTATGAAGTTAATTTACAGGATTCCCTATGTGTATGATATTGATTCTTCGAATGCACAGCAGTTGGTTGAAAAATTTAGTTTGATAAAATTTCTTGCCCCTGTATTTAACTATTTTGAAGGGCGGGCTATGCGGGGTGCAATTGCCAATGCCCCGGTCTGTATCGCGCTTGCCGAATTGTGTGAAAAGAATGGTTCGAACAAAACAGTCATTCTGCACGATATTTCACAATTGGAAAATCCTGATTTGCCGAAAACAGGTGAGTTGAACAGGGAGATCGGTTCAAACGGATTGATCCTTCTCTATTGCGGTAACCTGGAACACTATCAGGGTGTTGATCTGCTTGTTGAAAGTTTCCCCTATGTCGTTGAAAAAAATAATGACATTCAATTGGTTATCATCGGCGGCATGCCGGAAGATATTGCTTTTTATCAAAAAAAGGTTACTGCCCTAGGGGTTGGTGGTCGAGTTCATTTTCTGGGTCCTAAGCCCTTTGCCGACCTTGACAGGTATCTGGCCGAGGCGGATATTCTGGTTGCACCCAGAACAAAGGGGATGAATACTCCCATGAAGATTTTTCCCTATATGCATTCCGGTAAACCGGTATTGTTAACCAAACTGTATACCCATACCCAGATTGTTACCTCTAACGAAGTCTACCTTGCCGAGCCCGAACCGGAGTTGTTTGCGGGGGGTATTCTGGAACTTGCCGAAAACCCTGAACTGCGGGAGAGATTGGGTAGAAACGGTCGGGTTTTTGTTGAGAAAGACCATGTTTATGCAGCCCATAAACGTCGGGTTGATGAGCTCTATGACTGGATTAAGAAACAAATTACAGATACAGGATTAGTATGACGGATAAAAGGATACCTGAGGGCAGCCGTGTGCTGGTAACCGGAGCAACCGGTTATACCGGCCAGGTACTTGTCAAAAAGCTGGTGGAAAACGGCATTAAAGTTAGAGGGATAGCCAGGTCGTCCTCTGATCTTTCTCCTTTTTCCGACATGGAGGTGGAGTGGATTCGCGGCGAGGTATATGACGAAGATACCATCAAAAAGGGCATGGCCGGGATCGAATATGTTTTCCACGTGGCTGCTGCTTTTCGGGAAGCCAAAAGCACGGAGCAGGATTACCGGAATGTACATGTAGTAAGCACACAACTGTTATGCAAAGAAGCGCTGAAACAACACGAATTCAAACGGTTTGTCCATGTTTCCACCATGGGGGTTCATGGGCATATTGGTAATCCACCAGCCGATGAAAATTATCCGTTTGGCCCGGGAGACAGCTATCAGCAAACGAAGTGTGAGGCGGAAACATGGCTTGCTGAATTTGGGCCGCAAAATAATCTGCCATTTTGTATAATCAGGCCATGTGCTATTTACGGGCCTGGAGAACGCCGTTTGTTAAAACTGTTCAGGATGGCAGCCAGATCTTACTTCCCGATTCTCGGTAAAGGAAAATGCTGGTATCATCTAGTGCACGTGGAAGATCTGGTTGGTGGCATGCTTCTGGGGGCAGTGGAAGAAAAAGCCCTGGGTGAACCTTTTCTGATCGGTTCCAGTGAGCCGATTCAGCTTGAAGAGATGGCCGGGATCATTGCCGGGACATATGGTAACAAGCTAAAGGTTGTTCGCTTACCCATAGCGCCCTTTTTTATCCTCGGTGACCTGTGTGAGGTTGTTTGCAGGCCATTTAAGATTGAGCCTCCGATCTACAGACGCAGGGTGGCTTTTTATTCAAAAGATCGCTATTTTACTACCAGGAAGATGCGTGAAGTGCTGGGGTATCAGCCAATCTATGAAAATGAAGCGGGTATTATAGAATCCGCAAAATGGTATCGGGATAATGACTGGTTGTAAAGAGATTGAAAAAGGAAATCTCAGTGATGAACTGCATCAGGGTTCCGGCGGATCTCTCGCTGCTTATCGGAGAAAGGTCCTTGGCAGCCGTGCCGGATTTGGATATCTACTGAGATATGAGCTGGCTGCCCTATTCTGTCAGAATCTTGGTGGCGGGCTTGGCTATTTTTTAAGAAAAAAGATGCTGCCATCTCTGTTTCAAGCCTGCGGCAAGAGCCCTATTTTCGGCAGGGGAATTGTTCTGCGTAAGCCCGGGCATATTGTTCTTGGCGATAATATAGCCATTGATGATGATGTCTTGTTGGATGGCTGCTGTGAAGGAAACGCCGCCATCAGTATAGGGGACAGAGTGGTTGTCAGCAAGGGCTGTGTTCTCCAGGCTAAAACAGGTGCGTTTGAGATTGGCAGGAACTGCGATATAGGTGCCCACACAATGCTGTCAAGCATAGGCGGTATTACCCTGGCGCCCTCTGTCTTAATAGCAGGTAATTGCTATATAGGAGGTGGTAGATATCATATTGAAGATAAAAACAGCTCTATTATGGATCAGGGTATCTACTCACGTGGTGCTGTCACAATAGGTGAGGGAAGTTGGATAGGCGCTTCCTCTACTATTCTTGATGGTGTGTCAATCGGCAGGGGTTGCGTGATTGGTGCCGGATCCCTGGTAACTACTAATGTGCCCGATTACAGTGTTGCTATGGGGACTCCTGCCAGGGTGGTGCGAACTCGAGAGTAAGCTATCAATCTGCTGATCAATTACCCTTTTGGAGAGAAATTATGCATTTCATACGATTTATTCGAAATTTCAGTCTATTATTTGTTTTTTTATTGTTTCTGTCGTCGTGTGCTACCAAAGACCAGGATATAGGGCGACCACCATCCCTGAAAGTCGCCTGCCTTGGAGATTCCATTACATCTGGTTATAAAATGACCAATCCCGCCAGGGAGAGCTATCCTGCACAACTCTCAAAACAGGCCCGGGGGCAATGGCAGGTACTTAATTTGGGCGTAAATGGGGCCACTGTGCTAAAAAAAGGCGATATCCCCATTGTCGGACAGAAAGCTTATCAACGTGCAATGGATTTTTTGCCTGATGTGGTTGTCATTATGCTTGGGACTAACGATACAAAAAATACTAACTGGCAGTATCTTGACCAGTTTATCAATGATTACACTGCATTGATAATAAATATTAAAGATCTCCCTTCCAGTCCGCATGTGATTATTTGCTCGGCCCCTCCAATATTTATCAACCATCCCAGCGGTATAAATGCAGAGCGGGAAGAGGAGATCAACATTTTGGTTGAGAAAGTCGCCGCTATTACCAAGACTGATTTTCTCGATATTTATACTATGATGTCTCGGGAACCCGCCCTCTTTATTGATGGTGTTCATCCAAATGCTCTGGGTGCACATGAGATCGCCACCCTGGTTTTCAATAAGGTCACCAGTCTGTAAGGCAGGTGAGATAATCTATGAAAGTATCATTGTATATTCCTTGGAAAAACTGTGTTTATTTTCTGATTCTTAATCTTTTTGCCTTTGGTTGTAATAATCCCCAAAACAGTATAGCCGACCCTTTGCAACAGCTTACAGGTATTCATACTCGGGTTGTTTGGATTCAGGAACAGGGCAAGGGCGCGGACAGCTATGCTTTTGGTAATAATTTCAAGCTAATGGGCTATGATTCCCGGGATGGCAAAAAAGAGCGCCCTCTGCTGGCAGAAACAGGGAATTTTTACAAACCTATTCTAACACCGGATGGTAAAAAGGTGGTGGTCAGCAGTCGACAACACCATACAATCTACCTGGTGGAATTTGGAAAGAAGAAAAAGAAATCCCTAGGTAAAGGTGTTGCTGTGGATGTATGGCAGGACCCTGCTACCGGTAAGATCTGGGTCTATGCGTTGGCTGGAGACGGGCCGGAAAACAAATATTTAACCACCCATCCTCTGATTCGTTTTCCGCTGGAAAAACCAAAAAAACGTGAACTTGTCTGGAATAAGACCCATCTGTCCTGGAGTAATTTTGACTTGTCGCGAGATGGAAGATTTGCAGGAGGACTCTTTCCCTGGCCCCATGCTGGGATTATTACCTTTGAAGAGAAAACCTGGAAACGGTATGGCAAGGGTTGCTGGACGGCTTTAAGCCCTGACAACAGCGCTATTCTCTGGATCTTTGACGGTCTCCACCGGAACCTGAATTTCACAAATCCCTTTACCGGACAGGTTTGGACTACCAGCATTAACAATGATCCCGGCATTGAAGGGTTTGAGGTGTATCATCCCCGTTGGAGTAACCATGTCCGCTACCTGACTATGACCGGGCCCTATGTTGAGGGGGAGGGGGGCAATAAAATTAGCGGCGGAGGACGGAAGGTTGAGATCTATGTCGGCAGGTTCAGTCCTGATCTGAAATCGGTGGAAGAGTGGCTGCAGGTATCAGATAATGATCGCGCTGATTTTTATCCGGATGTGTGGCTTGCAAACGGCAGTCGGAGTAATTTCTCCAGCACGCAGGTAGAGATGATTCCGGATGCTAACAGTAACCAGGACACTGATTGGCCACAAAACTCAAAGCAGCTTGTTTTTCTCTGGAAGGATGTGTTGGCTGAGAATAAGGCCGGTGATGACAGCCTGTTAGGATTTAGTCAATTCAGGGTAAGTGCCAGGCAATTTGCACATTTTAATCGTTTTCTGGAAATGGATCTGAACCGATCCGGTTTTGCTGCCTCCTGGTCCGAGAAAAAAGCAGTTGATGTGATCAGGGAGAAGGGTGGATTTGGGCTGGAGTTTCTTTATACACCTTCAGCCACAACATCTCAAGACAGTGGGGCTGTCATCCGTTTACAGAGTGGGGGGAATAATAATCTTCGTCTTTCTCAGAAGGGGCAAAATGTTAACCTTGAACTTTTTGCTGGAGACAAGCCGATTGGCCGGATCCAACTTGCAGATGTACTGCAGCCGCAACGCCCTGAACATCTGTTTATCTCCCTGCAGGGAAAAGAGGTGAAACTGTATGTAAATGGTCGGTTGGCGAAAAGTATATCGCTATCAGGGAAGCCGCTTCCTTCCTGGCGGGATGTCCGCCTGATTTTTGGTCAATTGAAAGGAGCAGGTTCAGGACTTGACGGGGCACTTTCCCATGTTGCCCTCTATGCCGGTTCAATAAAAGAAGCTGATATCACCAGGAGTGCTCAAAGAGTTACCGGCTCACTTGAAGAGCGTCAAAAGGTTGAGAGCATACGGTTCAAGGGAGAGTTTACAGAGGGATCAACGGTTCCATCTCCTGATGCGTTGGGAGCCTATCGCCGGGCACTAGTTGTAAATCGCTACCTGGTAACCGCAGTAGAACAGGGAGCTTACCCCGAAAAGGAAATTCTCGTAGCTCAGTGGGCGGTTCTTGATCGTACCGTTCTACCTGAGACAAAAGATTTTAAAGTAGGACGGATTACGGAATTGAAGGTAGAAAAATTTGATCAGCATCCTGAACTTGAGGGAGAACGGTTGATGATGGATATGTTCGACCCTGACCTGGAACTCTATTACCAGGTTGATTAATAGTTATGGTTATTGAAAATTAGGAGAGAGATGAAAAACCAAAATAGAATGATGCGATTGCTTTTGCCGTTGCTGGTTGCGATGATAACACTTCTGCCTGCTCAGGGTACATTTTGTCATGCTGCTGAAGTTGCAAACCAAACTACAGCCGACAAAACCAAAATAATTAAGCCTTCACCTTCCACCAAAAAGATGATTGAAGAAAAGAATGTGACAGCTAAAACTGAGACTCAGGCAGTACAGGAAACCTCGCTCTCCACCGGGATGAAGATTGGTATCGGTGCCGGTGTCGCTGCCGTTGTAATAGGCGCTGCTGTGGCCATTGGTGGCGGCGGTGGAGGGGGTGACGATCCGGCCCCACAACCACCTACAGCCGATAATTTAGTTTCAGCCTGGCATGCTGAAGGACGTCAGCCAGGGAGTGGCAAGAGTTACAGCGGTACCTATCATCTTTACCAGGGAGGCTCACTAGGATATGATCTGCATCTTAGTGACGGTCAGCATCTGGTAGGCGGTGGGTCATGGACAATTGATGGTTATACGTTGTCAATTCATACTGATCACGGTTCTCGATATAAAGGTGATTTTATTCCCGGCAACATCTCCGTCATCACTTTAAATGCCAATACCGGGTGGACTGTTACACTTACACGATAGGTAATTTGCCCGGCAAGGAGGTTCTTAAGTACCTTACTCCAGAACTTCTGTTTCCTTCTCCGGCGGAAGGCTCTCCAGGCAATCCCTGCATTTTGCAAGTTCCCGCTTTTTCCGTTCTTCGTCCCAGGGAAAGAGATCGCAGAGCCGGGTCGCAAGCTCCAGGGCATCAGGACCTTTTTCCCATAGAGTTGAACGTCGGAGAAAGAGATCGTCAAGATGAACAATGGACTGGTCCATGGCCAGAAGTTCCCTGTATTGCTCCAGTTGCTGCTCTTTTTCCTCCTCATAATGTTGAACTACAGCTTCCCTGGACATGGCTGACTCTGGCTTGTCCAGCCCTGTCTGGTCAAGGATCTTTTCCGCCACCAGCCTTGCAGTGGTGAATTTAATGCCACCTACACTGTATAGTCCTGTTGGGCCTCCGGTTTTTCCATGATCAACAATAACTTCTTTTTTAGTCGGTTCATTGCTGCCGGTAGCAGTAGCCGGCAGTAATCCAGAAAAAATACGACCAACATCTTCTATTCGCAGCTTAAGACCGGGTATCGCCAGGTTCAGAGCATGGATAAACTCTGTCAGTTGTGGTCTGGTGGGGAGAGGGCGATCTGGTCCTCCCAGCCAGGGTTCATGGCTGGTTCCGGCAAAAATTTGTCCTTTCCAAGGTGTAACAAAATAGAGGCGGCTGCCTTTTTCCCGTGCCTGTACAGCCAGTGCATAATCGGAAAGTGCTTCTCTCTTAAAAAGGACATTCCAGGCCAATGATGGACGGAATAATTCTTCTCTGTCACCTGTGATACCTTCTACAACCTCTCTGCACCAGGGACCGGCAGCGTTAATAATCAGGTTCGCATGGTAAGTACTTTTTCCCCCTGTTTCCCGATCCAGCCCTGTTACACCTTCGATATGTCCCTGTTTGTCTGTCAGCAGACCGGTGGCCTGGACATAATTTAAAGGAGTGGTGCCGAGGTTGCAGGCCATCTGCAGCATCTCCATAACCAGCAACTGCGAATCCGGTATATATGCGTCATACCAGACTGCCCCGCCTTTAAGCCCCTCTGTGTTCAGGAGTGGAAAGATAGCTCTGCTCTCCCGGACACCAACCACCTTACCCATTGGCAACTGGTGATGCCGATCCATGCCGATATTGCGTTTGTAGGCCAGTAAGTGATTAACAAGGAGCGCCGCTCTGAAAATGGAAGGTCTGCGCATACCGTTGCCATAGAGCGGTATAAAACAGGGAAGGGGATGTACACGCCTGGGGAAATGACGAAGAAACCAGGTTCGTTCTTCAACGGATTCCCGGAACCTGGGCAGATCAAGGCTCTGCAGATAACGCAGACCGCCATGGATAATCTTCAGGCTGTTAAAACTGGTCTGTTCGCCAAAATCACCCTTTTCCAGCAGCAGAGTTTTCAGACCTCGTCGTCCCGCCTCGAGTGCCAGAGTGATACCGTAGATGCCGCCGCCGATAATAATAGCATCGTAATCATTTTTTTCCGCCCCTTGTGGATCCCGTGATATTTTCATCAGTACCTTACTCCATAACTTTTGTCAGGAAAAACAAGAAACACTAAACTTCTCTTAAAATTACAGACATGTAACATAGCACCAAGGTACTTACCCAAGCATTT
>DEIL01000047.1:8360-8700 GCA_002352445.1 Desulfobulbaceae bacterium UBA2775 | reverse complement strand
CAGTTTTTTCATAAAGATAACGTCCTGTCTGCTGGTCGAAAACTGAGAAAATGACTCAATCGATAGAGGTGGCTTGCTTCGTTCAAAGAAAGGTCTTTAATAAACGATTAAAAGAAATCTGCAAGGAACAATAGTAACGCTTAGTTTTTCAAGCTGGAGCTAAAATTTTATAGTGCAAAGGAGTTGAGCTGTCAAGAAGGGGGGCAATAAATTTTTTGTAGAGAAGTGTGGCTTGCCAGCCGTCAAAAGTTGACCATACAACCCAGAGATTGTTTATATGAAAGTCATGTTCGCTTCCCTGACAGGGAGGGATTCAGAGGAGTGTTGACACAACAATCCA
>DEIL01000047.1:0-8328 GCA_002352445.1 Desulfobulbaceae bacterium UBA2775 | reverse complement strand
ATCCCGGTTACATTACTTTCATGTTTCGTTGTGAAATTCATTTCATGGGTGTTAGCTGATGTTCTGTTGATACCGTTATCGCCTAACGTTCAAGCACATAAACGATGCTTGTGTTTTCATTCAGTTCCAGGTGCAGCGATTTGTCAAGCACCTTCTTACCATTAACTTCCCAGTAAAGGATTTGTTTCTTTGACCCGGTTGCTAGCTCTACATGCATTGCTGTACTTTTAAAATACTGGCCTACGTACTCCTCCGTATAAGCATATCCATCAACTAGAACTGTCTGCCCTTCCAGTACGTTGACCCGACAGTGAAACGGTCCGGTTAACTCAAAGTAATTTGCCATATCGTCAAATATAAAGTTTGAACGATTGGCTATGAACTTTTCCAGCATTGTCACATATGGCACATGTGGTTGACCATATTCTGCAAGCATCTTTTTGTAATATTTCACCCGGGAACTGAGAAACCCATTTGTTAGCCGATGATTCATCAACTCGGTTGCCAGATCTATGAAATACTTCTTATACTCCTCACTTTCATTCATTAATCTTGAGAATAGTTTGGTACGTCCACAATAATGGTTCCGCTCTTTGTAGATCAGCTTGAAAGCCTCCTGCTGCCAGTGTTCTCGCTCTATTTTAAATTTCTTAGCTTCACCATCAAAAAAACTGTGATCCATATCCCAGTTAATCCAGAATATTCGGGCATTAGAGTCTGTCTTGTCATATACCGCTACTCCTTGGCAGTAATCAGTTGTGCCGCAGAACACCCATGAAAAAACATGGCGGGAAAAATTATCGAGATCAATTTTGCCGCTAACATTATCGAAAGTCAAATTTTCCCTTTCTGTCACAGTTCTCCAGAAGTTTTTTGTATACATTACATCATCTTCCAGAGCTATATCACCCCTGAACTTATAAAAATTATAATCATCGTGGTCATAACGCTGTCCCCACTGCCTCCTGCTGAGGTGTTCAACGACAAATCCCATACCGTGACTTCGGCCATTCACATATATTTCGACCAACCGTGTTGCCGGGACCTTACAGTCAATCTGCCTGGCAATATCGTAGGCCAGAGGATTATTGAACGGATACTGGGGAGGCCACGATGTCGTTTGCACCACCAGGGTTCTAAGGGGAACCTCATGCCCTGGAAAAATCATACCATCCGGCACTGCCGGTAAACCATACATATTTCGGAAATATAGCTTATAACCATGAGCAAATTTTTCGGTAATCAGACGCTCTCCACCGTGAACACGTAGTCCGACATAGGTCTCAAAGAGCACCTCTCCATCCTCTACATAGCTAACCTCAGCTAGCCGCTCCCATTTTCGACCACTTTGCACACGATTTGTCAAAATTCCGGTATCAGGGTCGTGGAGACTCCTCTCATTTATTACAATAGACAGTATGGGCCACCCAGGTTTTTGGTGTAATGATTGTGCTGTGGCAGTTGATCTGTATTCGAGTTTTCCGGATGGATTTGCCAGGTAGACATTGTCATCCACATGCCGTTTTTTTTGAAAAGTTACTGCTTCAATATCATTGTCGACATTGCCGGAGGCCTTGAAACGTTGATAATCATTCTCCTCAAGTTTCACTAAATTCAATTTCTTAAATATTTTGCCCATTGGCCCATAATTCAACACACCGGTTGATACTGAGCGGACCTGTAGGGCACTTTTCAAATCAGAGAGTATATTGAACCTGGTCAGAACAAGCGATACAACAAGCAGGAGCAGAATACTAAACCCGATGAAGATGTTTTGTCGCCGAATTGATCTCATAGACAGTCACCTACACGTCATATGGACGGTTATACTGAAAGATAAGAGACGCTTTCGAATTCAGCTCTTTCACCCTTTTGATGATAAGGAGGACATCTTTTTGGTCAATTTGTAATATGTTAATGAAGTAGAATATCTCTCTATTCCGTTCTTCTCTTCTTATATACAGACCACTTTTCCTCTTTTCTGCAAATTGGGTGAGCAATCGCTCCGGGACGTTCAATGTGGAATTTGTCGGCAATTTAACCTGAAGTGTGGCGGATTGTTTTCCACCTTTCAGCAGTCTCTGGTTGAGAATAATAAAGAGTAAAATCGTAGAGATTACGCCGCCTGCTAACAGGTACTCCCATGAATACGAAGCCTCCCTTAAATATGGAAAGGAAATTACGAAAAAAGGATCGCCACCAAGTGATTGCATCACCATAGCGTTGTTCACTTTCTGTATAGCGAGTTGGTTGGTCTGCAAAAATGTGTCAGGAGTCCAATCTGTAAGAAGATCGATATGTTTATTGCGGGGAAATAAGAGTTCAGCCTTGCTGATTGTTACTGGGGTCACACTGTCAATGGGGTCTATTCTTAATGAATCGATGCTGGAAAGTGGTGGAAGTGTTACATAATAGTCGTTTACGTTTATGGATGGTTTTACAACTAAACGCTGAGAATTAAGCTCAGAGAAAATTTCGTATCTCCCTCTCCAATAGACCTGCAAAACTCCAACCTGATCAGACTTCAGTTCAAGAAGGAGGTCAGCCCGCACTGTTTTCCATTGCAGGTATACTGTGACCAGTAGGAAAGTCAGGACGAATACGGCAATCCCTAACAACTCTACCAGGCCTTCAATATTGCGCCACGTTTTCATACAATTGAAGAGACGATTCAAACCGCCTGATTGTTATTATAAAAAATATTCATCTTTATTCCAGGCGTGATAGCGGTCAGTATTTCCTTAAGCTGCAGGAGCGTATTTTCATTCTGGTTCTGGAAATTATACGAGATTACGGTATTTTTTGAATCCTCGGCAACACTGTCAAGGCGTCCCTTTACAATAGTTGAGGAAATGGTCTCTAGAATATCACTACTTTTTTCCTGAAACACGGCTACCGGTATTTCGACAATAACCACACCATCATTCTGGTAAACGGTGAGGAATTTGCCCCCATACCTCAGTCCCAGCAGTGCCACAACCGCAAAAATCAGAATGATAGCTAGAAACAACATATTAAAAGTAGCACAACAAAGAGAAGTGGCTACCACTAGCATAATAAAGCCAATTTCCTCGGGCTCCTTTATAGGGGTGCGAAATCTGACTATGGAAAGGGCTCCAAGCAGTCCCAGTGACAGGGGCAGGGAAAACTGAATGGTAATAAATATGGCTGTAATAGACATTCCGAGTAGCGGAAATGCACGATAAATCATACTACCGGTTGAGCGGGCCTTATAGAATCTTACATAGAGCAGGGCGATAAAAAATGCCGAAAAAAGTGAAATAGCCATAACTCCCATGAATGGGAATATGCCTATTTCATCCATACTCTTACTGCCGAAACCTGATAAAATTGCGTACCAATCTGTTTGTTGAGATGTCATTTTATTTTTAAACCAGTTTAATAAATAATGCGTTGAAGTTGGGCATAACACGCGGAGTATTTGGAAAATGATCCTTTTCTGCAGCCGAGAGCGTTCACCTGGTGAAGCCAATCCGGCAATATACAAGATTGGCTTTTCAATTCAAATACCGCATCCGGCAAAGGTACAAAATTTTCTCGATTTACCATTTGTCTGTTAATTCTCGTCACATGAATATTACCATCAACAGCCAGCCGGGCTCCTGTTAATGGTTCGACAAATCTTGACCTGCAATAATTGATTTGAAACACAGGATAGAGCGTTTGCTTGAAAATGACTCCCTGGGCAACTATTTTTTTGTTAATGACTAAATATTCAGGGTTGTGGAGCGCGTGAGACAGCACCCACTCACTGTCAATATCCAGCCTGTCACGAATTTTAACCCTTGCACTGCCAATTTTATTTTTGATCTCAAGAAACGTTGCAGGAAACGGTTCACCGCTATCGATACTGGAGTACCAACGTAGTCGTACTTTGGTTTTCAGGTAATCACTGCTCAACTTCTCATTGAGCATACGAAAGTCTTTCGTATCAAAGTAAATACTGGAAATTTTACCTTCATGGTAATCTGGGTCTGGCTGGCATTTTTTGGCAAGCCAGCGGCGTAATATATCCGCCTTGTTATTATGCAGCACGTATTTCGTTTCGTGTTCACCTATTTGCAGTGTATTGAAAGCCATAGTGCTGATAATGTTCCTTTTCATGAGCAAAGTTCATTGCATCACCTATCCAAAAATCTCAATTCCTACTATCTGAAAACTATCTTTGACAACCTCGTAAAAAGGTCATTCGAAGTTCCAGATGGCTAAGTCAAAAANNAACAATACATATGGTATGTTGAGGTTCTGAGAAAAACCTGCAACGAAGGAGATCGGACTTTTTACGACGCCATCATCTTTGGAATATTCTGTAATGGTAAAGATGTTGAAAAGTATTTCAGGATTTTCAAAACTCAATTTTTTTTATACCATATTTCCGTGTGGTTACAAATATCAGCATGTTTTATTAGAAAAAATGGCAACAATTCAGAACGTATTTAACATCCCGACATTACAAACAAAAGCTAACATTCGATAAATTGCAAGAGGTTTTGTGTCGTAACGCCATAGTATTAAAGGCAAAACATCTAACTTTTGCAACACCCTCATACTGTATCAATTTAAGAATACATTGTGCTGATGCGACTTTTTACATCAAGCCGGAAAAGAAGTCATTTCCCTTGTCATCTACCAGGATAAATGCCGGGAAATCGATAACATCAACCTGCCAGACGGCTTCCATGCCGAGTTCAGGATAGTCAATACACGCAACCTTTTTGATGTTTTCTTCAGCCAGGATTGCGGCCGGACCGCCGATTGAGCCAAGGTAGAAACCGCCATGTTTTTTACAGGCATCGGTTACCTGCTGTGAACGGTTGCCTTTGGCAATCATGACCATTGAGCCGCCATGGGATTGGAGCAGATCGACATAGCTGTCCATACGGCCGGCAGTAGTCGGGCCAAAAGATCCGGATGGCTTGCCCGGCGGAGTTTTTGCCGGTCCGGCATAATAGATGGGATGTTTTTTCAGGTATGCAGGCAGGGGCTTACCTTCATCGAGTAATTCTTTGAATTTGGAATGGGCGATATCGCGACCAACAACAATAGTACCGGAGAGCAGCAGGGAGGTTCCAACCGGATGCCTGCTCAGTTCGGCCTGTACCTCCTTCATAGGTTTGTTCAGGTCGATCTGTACTCCCTGGCCATGCTTTCCGCGGTATTTTTCTGGGATTAATTTACCGGGGTCAGTATCCAGAACTTCTAGCCAAAGTCCGTCACTGTTTATTTTTGCTTTTAAATTTCTGTCTGCTGAGCAGGAGACGCCCATTCCAACCGGGCAGGAAGCTCCATGTCGGGGCAGTCGAATGATGCGGATATCATGGGTAAAGTACTTACCTCCAAACTGTGCGCCGATACCGAGATTCTGTGCAGCTATCTGCATCTTTTCTTCAAGCTCGATGTCGCGGAAGGCACGTCCATGCTCGTTACCTTGAGTCGGCAGTCCATCCAGATATTTAACGGAGGCCAGTTTTACGGTTTTCAGGTTGGCTTCGGCACTGGTTCCACCGATGACAAAGGCCAGATGATATGGAGGGCAGGCAGCGGTGCCGAGTGTCTTCATTTTCTCAACCATAAAGGTTTCCAGTGTTTTAGGGTTGAGCAAAGCCTTGGTTTCCTGGTAGAGATAGGTCTTGTTTGCACTGCCTCCGCCTTTGGCGATAAACAGGAACTTGTACTCGTCTCCTTCAACGGCATATAAATCAATCTGGGCGGGCAGATTGGTACCTGTGTTTGTCTCAGTATACATGTCGAGTGGTACTGTCTGGGAGTAGCGCAGGTTCTCCTCTGTATAGGTTTTGAAAACTCCTTTGGAGAGCGCTTCAGCATCGTCCGCTCCAGTCCAGACGTTCTGGCCTTTCTTGCCCATGATGATCGCTGTTCCGGTATCCTGGCAGATTGGCAGTTCAAACTGTGAGGATACCTCTGCATTTTTCAGAAAGGCGAGTGCAACGCCTCTCTCGTTTACTGAACTCTCAGGGTCGTCGAGGATCTTTGCTACCTGCATGTTATGCTCAGAACGCAACAAAAAGGACAAATCCCGCATGGCTGTATTTGTCAGCACTGTCAATGCCTCCGGGTCTATTTTCAGCATATCCTGTCCGTTGAACCGGTCAACGGTAACAAATTTTTCAGATCCTTCAATTCGTCGATATTCTGTCTCATCTTCAGCCAGCGGAAAGGGGGCCTGGTAAGTAAAGTCGGTCATCTGGATTAACTCCTTATGGCTACCTTGAAAAATTGATTTTTTGCCCAACATCTGCGTTATGTTAAAAATTTTATCCTCAGAATATCAATTATATGCCTGCGGTAAATTTATTATCATGCCTTGATTTTGAACAAAAATCCAAATTTTGCAAGATACCCTTATGTTGTTTTGCAGAGTGATGGCGTCATAAAAACTCAAATCCTTCGCTATTCCGCAGACACTCTACCTGATCCTGTTTTAAAGGCCAAGGTTTTCCAGGAAGGTATCACAGAGCAGGAGTTCTTCTGAAGGTATTGAGCAGATCATGCCTGCGGTTGTGGTTTACCCCTGAGACGTTGAGCTAAACTGCTGATGGTCAGAAGAAGTGCGCCTGCGATAATCCCTACAACCGCATTTGTCAGCATGGGCGTGAGCAGTGCAAACAAAGTACCGACGTTGGGGATACTTTTTACAGCCAGAACAGCATGATGCACATAGCTATGGGAACCGGGAATACCATGCAGCAGGATACCGCCGCCAACAAGAAACATGGCTGCCGTCCCTACAATGGACAGTGTTTTCATCAGATAAGGCGCAAATACCAGAATCCCCCGGCCCAGGCTGCGTTTAAAACTTCCCCAGCTGTTTTTTGCGGTGGATTTCATCAGTGCCAGTCCACCATCGTCAAGTTTGACAATACCGGCAACCAGTCCATAAACACCGACAGTCATAGCGACGGCTATAATCGACACGACAGCTGCCTGGCTTGCAAATGGTGCGTCTTTGACGGTGCCCAGTGCGATTACAATGATCTCGGCAGAGAGAACAAAATCCGTCCGGATTGCACCCTGTATTTTCTTCTTCTCAAAAGCCACCATATCCGTGCCTGTGTCACTGAGTGCCTCGACCACTTCATCATGATGTGTCTCATCCTCCTTCTTGCTGTGAAGAAATACATGTGCCAGTTTTTCAAAGCCCTCGTAGCATAGATAGCCACCACCGATCATTAACAGAGGCGTAATCAACCAGGGGATAAAAGCAGAGATTGCCAGTGCACCGGGTACCAGGATCAGTTTATTTTTGAAGGAACCTTTGGCCACCGCCCATACTACGGGTAACTCACGATCTGCACGCACACCCGATACCTGCTCCGCGTTCAGGGCCAGATCATCACCCAGCACACCCGCAGTTTTTTTTGCTGCCACCTTGGTCATGACGGAAACATCATCCAGGATCGTTGCGATATCATCAATTAGAGCTATCAGGCTGGTTCCGGCCATGCTGGACTCCTTTGAATATTGATCTTTTTCCTTTTGCTGTTTGAAATATAAGACTTCCAGGAAGGACTATTCTCACAAATTCATGCGTGCTTCCAACTCTTCCTGCGAAAATGTGTAGACCTGTGTTCCATTGCATTCAACAGCAAAGGAGGCACAACCACTTCCCAGTCTGCCGCAGGTTTCCAGATCCTTACCTTGAATCAATCCACTGACAAGTCCACCTCTGTATGCATCTCCGGCACCGGTGGGATCGATAACCTGTCTGGCTGTATATGTTGGAATTTCCACCACACCATCTTTTCCGAAAATTTTTGAGCCGCCTTCTCCATAGGTAATGATTGTTGCTGTGGTTCGGTTTATCAGACCGTCTTTGCTTAATTCGGTTTTATCAAGTATCAGGTTGAATTCATAATCATTTACAATAAGCATTTTGCACCCGGTAATTGCCTCAATCAGATCTTCAGCCTGCAGCATGGGAAGAGACTGGCCCGGATCAAAAATATAGTCAATCCCTCTTCTTTTGCATTGTTGTGGATAGTTAATCATGTCATCCAGGTTGCCGGGGGAGATCAGGAGAAGACTGTTCTCAGGCTCAAGTTTTGAAAAATCAAGTTCTGAAGAGAACTTCATGGCACCGGGATTGAAGCCGGTAATCTGGTTATTAGTCTGATCCGTTGTGATATATGCACCGGCTGTAAGCTCGCTGGGAATTACTTTGACTCCTTCCCTGTTGATACCGTTGGAGCCTAACCAGTCGAAGTATTTATGGTGGTCACTTCCAATCGTTGCAGATAATGCTGCAGATTCACCCATGAGATTCATGGCATAGGCGATATTTCCTGC
>DEIL01000219.1:17673-17808 GCA_002352445.1 Desulfobulbaceae bacterium UBA2775 | reverse complement strand
TGTGTAGTTTCCTTTTGATCAAGGCAAAAAGTGCAAGAAAAGGAGTATTCTGGGACTTTAATAATTTCAAAATTATTTCCAGAAAATCAGCTGCAAATGGAGCAATTGAGATTGTTGATAATTCCAGATTATCAA